>JASFER010000012.1:0-44273 GCA_050124755.1 Desulfobacteraceae bacterium | reverse complement strand
TGCATTGAAGCTAACCACCTCTTCTCAGGCCGGAGTGGTCTCAGCATTTGTCCCGCTGATGGTGACCATCGGGGCGTATGTTACTCTGAGGGAACCGCTGGGTAGAAGATCGATCATCGGTATCTCCATCT
Source organism: Desulfobacteraceae bacterium (assembly GCA_050124755.1). Classification (GTDB taxonomy): domain Bacteria; phylum Desulfobacterota; class Desulfobacteria; order Desulfobacterales; family Desulfosarcinaceae; genus JARRKU01. Next base: position 44,142 of record JASFER010000012.1, on the reverse strand, counting down.
CCCTGTTCGGGGTGACGGTGCTGACCTTGATGCAAGGCGAAGAGGGTCACGCATTGAATCCATATATCGGCAATACATTGGAATTATTAGCAATGGCATGCGCAGCGGGCAACATGCTGATCATCAAAAAACTCAGCTCACGTTATAATCCCTGGGCCCTTACCGCCATGCAAATCTTTGGAGGCACTGTTTTTTTCTTGCCGGGTTTATGGTTTCTCATCCAAACACCGGCTGCACATTTTTCCCCTGGGTTAACCATGATCATTGTATATCTTGGCATCGGCGTGACGCTGGGGGCCTTTGGCTGTTATAATTGGGGAATGAGCCGGATGCCGGCAGGTCATGCATCCGCATTCATCAATCTGGTACCGGTGTTTGCAGTGTTTTTCGGTTGGGGCGTAATGGGCGACGTGCTCTCTATTGCACAATGGTTAGCCGTTATGGCCGTTATCGGCGGCATCTGGTTCGGCCTGAAAACCTGACACCGGTTCATAGCACCGATATAGTGTTGTGTCCCGGAAATAGATTGTAAAATGGATATGGCCACATGATAGCCGAATCGGCATAAAAGCATTCAAAGCCCAATGTCAAAGCCCAAATGTCAAGTGAATGAATTCTATCGATTTTATATTCAATCGGTCCCCATCCGCCATTTGACATTTGGATTTTGGCATTTGATATTTTGGTCGAAATAATATGAAAAAAAATGTCACATCGTTTTGGGGCACAGCAGCAGCTGTTTAAACGATAGGAGAGACTATTCCGGAACCTGATCCATGGGCAGCCTGTTTTTTTTCCACAAACCCAAACCGTCTTTTAAATAATACACCTGTTTATATCCCATCCAGGTCAATTTTTCCGCCAATTCCACACTCAGGGTGCACCGGGCGCCTTCGCAATAGGTGATAATGATGCTATCCGGTGGAATTTGAGAGAAAAAATCCCCGGACCAGCTATCAAAATCATCGGGATATAGATGCATGGCCCCTCGAATGTGACCGGATCGGTATGCCGCCATTGATCGGGCATCCGCAAACAAAGCGGAACCTTTCTCAAAATGGACACGGGCATCTTCCAATGCAATGGCAGAAATTTCATCATTGCCTTGATTGCCGTTACCCACGCTCTGATCAGTCCCTCCGAATGGAGAAACAGCGGGTCGTATCGCATAGCTTGCCCCGGACAAAACCGCTGCAACAAGCAGAATCATAGCAGCTTCTCTTAAGGTTTTTCCCAACATGATATTTTAACTCAACTTAATAAAGGACATGTATATTATAAGATTATCCAATTTACGCAAAACTCCATTACATTAACATGAATTTACATGAATTCAAGGCAACAAAAAAAATACGGACCTATAATTAAAAATAATACGAACCATCGTTTAGTTTCTTTTCCATAGCGGTTTGTTAGCTACGCCAGTTTAAAGTATAAAGGTTAAAGTTAATGTATTCTGTCTAATTATAAAAGCTTGAGCCGAACTTTAATTTCTTCGCAATACATAATAGGATGTGTTGACTTGTTTTTTTTAAATCGATATCAATCCTCAACGTTACACTTTAAACTTTTAATTTTATACTATTTTATGATAGATAGAATGGTAAATTGTCCAAATCAAAGCCATAATCAAAACCTTTAAACCGGAAACTCCATGATCACGAAAGCGCCCGGCAGCTCATACCAATGAAGGAGCAGGTAATGACATTCGATGAAAAAAGAGAGCACCCGCGATTGAGCCTGAGAATTGATGACGGCTACTTCGGCAATTTTAGACTGGCAAACAATGAAACCATTGTGGCCCCCATTGTCAATATCAGTGCCGGCGGTCTCAATATGGCCGCGCCCGAGAGCACCAAGGAGAATATCAAGGAGGGAGATCGGGTTCTTTTAACCAGCATCGCTGGTGGCACCAGATTTGCGTTTTTAAGTGATGTCGAAGCGGAAGTGCGCTGGGTCAAGCAATTGGACACGCCCGGATACATTTCGGTGGGCTGCAGGTTCGCCGATTTGTCTCGTGATTTGCGTGAGCAATTGATTCGATTCGTGGATTCGGAGAGGATGTCCCGAGGCCAATATAAGTAAAGCATCCGTAGTAAAACTACTGCGAATCCCGCCGATGGCGGGACAACACTGGATATGGAGCCGATCTTAGAAATATTGCTGCAAAGGCCGGAGGGCTCCATAGCCAAGGCGTCCGGAGGTGAAGCCGTAGTACAACTACTGCGAACCTCCGGCAACACTGGATATGGAGCCCTCCGGCCTTTGCAGCATTATCGCAGTTTGACGGCTTCCAGGTACTCCCGTACCCTGGCAATAGAATTGGCAAAAAGTTTGGCACCCGTCATGGAGGCGAAGATATCTTCCTCATCGCCGCATGCCCTGGCAAAGGCGGGGCCTACCATCACCGTGGGATCAGTGGCCTGCGGATCAGCAGATATCGCTTGAACATATTGATCCAGACGTTCTTTCAAAATTTCAAAATAGTCAATATCCTGACCGATCATTAAACCGGTCGTCTCTGACAATTGCTTTGAAAAACCATTAATGGCATTCCAATAAAGCTCCATCAATATCATTTTTCGCTTCGGGGTTCCATCCAAGTAAAATGAGATTCCCCAACCGACGCTCACAATTTTTAATATCTGAAGCTCATACTCTACAGCAGTTGGTTTGACATTGGTTTCCGAGGACAATTGGGCCATAAGCCACTTGATATCGTCCCTTTCGATGGCGTAATTAAACAAATCTTCGCAGGCTTGTTCGATGGCTGTCTGATTCTTTTCTTTATCGTTCATGAGTGATTCTACAACACTGTTGCTACCCCCACCGTCCCCGGTTCGGTCTCAATCATTGAGCCTCGGGCAGGCCAAGATATGTGGCCGACTCCGGATCTTCATCGCCCCTTTTAGTGCTGCCGGCAAAACCTGGGGAAGGCGTCTGTTCCAAAGACGTTAGGTTGCTGTCCAACAACGAAATGGATTCTGCTTGCGTTGAATCCTCTTGCATCTCTTCTGAAAGAGAAATATTATCGTCCGGATGCTCAATCCAAATCTCTTCAGGCGCCTGGGGCGCACTAAACTGATAGGGTGCGGATATGGTGATCAGGTCCGATTCATTGCCCAATTCATCCACTGCAGTAATGCCAAACTCAATGGGCCCGTTTTGCGGGCGGAATGCCTCCACATCGTCCGGCAGTACAATCGCGGTCACATTACCCACTTTTACACATTGGGAACCATAGCTCACTTTCTCATTCTCAGCCCAATACAGCTTATATCCGATGGTTTGGGGCGATTCTGATGCCGTCCATCGCAGTTGGCGTTTTTTAATTTTTGCCACCTTCCACCTCCTTGAATCATTCCATTCTTTCTCGTATCCCCGGATTAAATTCTTTGGAAACTCCGAAAAAGGATATTATCCGCATTTTCAAATTTGACAATTTTTTCTGGCTAACCTGCCCGCTGGATAGATCGCCGTAGTCGTTTTCCCAGCACCGCCCTTTTGATTGACAAAACTGATAATCATCTCTGCTCATCCTCCTGCACTAAAAGTAAGTAGGCGTAACGCTAACACTTTGAAGCCTTATTAAAAAAGGGTATGGACGAAAAAATGGAAGGGGCGTTGACAAACCGTAATCTGATCGAATTTCCTGAGATGCACTGTTAGCGGCAAACCGGTCTGGCAGATTATCTGGCATTGGAATCCAACGCATTCAATATGTCTTCAAATGTGGAAAGCAAAGCAACCTGGCAGCAGATGTTGCATTGGTACACATCAAGGGCATAAATGTCAACATGAAAACTACATTATATTGTATTATAACATCACCATGTATTCAATATATGGAACTTTTATTCGATTTCGACGGTAAAACACAATGAGGCTGCTTCACCGTGAGGTCCGCGCCAATGCCATTAACTTAAGGGGATTCCATGCTGGGAAAAAACCATCGGGATCGCTATCGGGATCGCTATCGAAATCGAAAACAACGATAATACGAATATGTTCGATCCCGATCCCGATAGCGATTTCGATCCCGAAAATACATTTGAAAAACATCAAAGCCTTAAGTTAATGACATTGGGTCCGCGCTGACTACCATTTTGAACAACCTTGAAAACACCACTAGGCTCTGTTAGTTTAAAATTACATTTATCAATCGATGGTCACCCATCCACCATTTAATATTCGGAGGGAAGATGTTTAAATCCAAGGCATTGGAGGTCAATTTAGCCCACACCCAAGTCGATGTGGTCATTGATCCGCGGTACACATGCCTGCAGGAGGTCATGGCCAATTACTATGGACTGTTGGAAAGGCTCAGCCAATTTCTTGTAGAAGTTTCGCACCCCTATAGAAATTGGCAATTTATTGTGGACAATGCCCGCGGATTTGCTCTGGATTATTTCCATCTTTTTGAATCTCACCCCAAAGGCCCTGAAGCGGTTGACTGTCTTATCGGGCTTTTTTGCGAAGCATTGGTGGCCGATACCGACCCAAAAGTCAAGGTGGAGGCCACAGACAATCTCATTCTCTATTTGCAAAAAATTACTCAAGCGTCCAGCGAGACGCTCGACCGTTTTTTCCCGCTTTTATCCGATGCATTCGGTTTTATCAGCACCCTGCCGGAAGAAGCATTCGAGCGTTTTGCGCGTAGTTTTTACGGATTGAAACGTTTGGCGCAATGCCTTTATGACGTCAAAAGGCCTGAAAACGGCGACTTTCAGCCCATAAACCAGCTGCTTTCCAGATGTTGCCAGAGCACGTATGATTATTGGCTCAGTGAAGCCGATCCATTGCGACGGTTTAAAGAAGAAGCCGAGGTATCCAAGGTCGAACCGGAACTGGAAGCCATTTTCCGCCCGATCGCCCATGAGACCCTTGAAGCGCAAAAAACACAACTCAAGCAGATCATCGTCAACAGTGCCATGGAATCCAGAGAAATGCTCGGCGCGCTGCTTTCACTCACCGATCATCATCACATTGCCAACATCTATCGCCATATTCCCGACCAGCTGCTGCAAGCCGGTGGAAACAAGGAATTGGGCAACAAATGGAAGGTGATCTTCCTGTTTCAAGCGATGAATATATCCGGTTTGCGTACGAATCACGAGGACACGCTGCGAGATATAAATAGGACCCTCAATTGGCTCATTGCCAACCAAAGATCCAGTTATGTACACAATCTTATCCAAAAAACATCTTCCATACTCAAAGCCAATGCGGCACGGTTTCCCACCACCGCTATTACCTGCGTGGACAACATGGGTCGGGAAATCTTCAAAACAGGCAATCGGGATCTGATCAATGAGTTCATAGACGTGGTCATCGATCTCGGTTTTCAAACCCCCATGATAAAGGGGGTGGACAATGACTGGCGCATCCAGGTCAACAGCGCCCACATCCAGAACATCCGGACCTGGATGAATTTGGCGCGAATGCAGCCCGAAATGTCCAGCCGTTTGCTCTCCAACCTCATCATTCATTTGGCGGTCAGCGGCGTTTATATCAAGGATACCGATCTGTTCGGCAGGGATATCACCCGGTTTTTCAATAGTGACATCACGCCGGTATATAACTTGTGCAAACAATTGGCGCGCCTCTTTCCGGTCTATTTCAATGATATCGGCGCCGAGGGAGAACTGCGGGATATCTCAACGCGCATCGATGAAATCTGTCACCGTCGCGATCCGCTCATCCATTTTTTACGGAAACAGAGCCATGTGGAGAGCAGCAGCCGCATCCTCGGATTTATGGATGCCATTTTGCACTTCTGGTCAACCAAAGACAAAGCCGCCCTGGGGCCTTATTTGCCCCCCAATATATTCGACCAAATAGAACACCAAGGCCATTATATCGAGGGTGTTCACAAAATCATTAGTATTTTGGAAACCATGGGACTGAATCTGCCTGCGGATTTACTGGGCTGCCCGGCAGATGAACTAAGAGAAAAGATCGACGAAATCGACGGTGCCTCACCGGTAGACCGAGAACGCGTCACGCTCTTTGCGGTATTGTATAAACAGCTGAACAACAAATACAATCTCGGATTTTTAAATATCGGTCCGTATGTGAATCAACTGCCCAACGGAGCTTTTCCGGATCTGAAAAAGCTCAGAAATGCTTTGGATCAGCCCGACGTGAAAACCAAACTCTTTCAGGTGATGGATTACCTGGAGTTGCTCAAATCACTGATTCTGTCGTCTGAAAAATTTGAGGCTAGCGAAAACATCTATAAAAAACGACATTTTACGGTAGACATACCCTCCATGTACGGCAGCTACCGTGAAATGAAATTTGATGCCATGGGACTGACCTTGCGTCTGGAAAACCTGGTGAATGTCCTTCTGGAAGAGGTCATCAACAACATCGATTTGAGTCTGATCACCAAGGCCACCTGCTATCAAATTTACGACCGTTTGATGTTGTTGGACAAGGCATTGAAAATAGATGGTATTTACTCAACCGAACTGGAACACCACCTGGACCTTCTGGTCCATTCCATGGAAATTCAGGGGTTCAGCTTTACCCAATACCTGGACATATTCAAAGGATTGGCCCAAGCCGTAAAAAACATCATCAATGATTACTTCAACAACATCCACGGCGAGCACCTCACCCAAATTCTATCACAATACGCGCCGGATCAAATTCTGGGAAAGTATCATCCGGTCAACGGACCACCGGAGCACGACAAATTACACCACCGGGTGTCGGAGATCTTCCTGCGGGATCGACTGGCAACCTCTTTGGGACTACAGCAGTTGGACCTCTTTTTAAGCCGCATCCTGAACACCCTTTATCATCAGTCCAATAAGCTGCCCGAGGAAAATCTCCGCCGACTGCTGGACTACGATCCAAATCGGACCATCAGCTCGCTCGCCCAGCCCAACAATTTAGCCACCGGCATCATCTATTTGGGCAACAAAGGCCTGAACCTGATGCGGCTGAATAATTTTGGCTTTCCCATCCCTCCGGGATTCATTGTCACCACTGAAGTTTATCGCTGCCGGGACATTATTGAATCGTTTAAACCAGCCCAGGAAAATTTTCGCGAACAACTCGCCAATCACATCCGTCATATCGAAAAGATAACCGGCAAGCAGTTCGGCTCTCCGAAAAATCCCTTGCTTTTTTCAGTGCGTAGCGGCTCGTCCATATCCCAACCCGGTATGATGGAAACCTTTCTTGATGTGGGCATGAATGCTGATATTGCTCATGGATTGGCGAAAGTCAGCAAAAACGAGTGGTTTGCCTGGGATAGTTACCGGCGCTTTCTTCAATGCTACGGCATGGCGTTGGGGCTTAAACGCGACGACTTTGACGCCATTATCGCCAGCTTCAAGAACCAACTCGGACTTCCCTTCAAAAGGGAATTCTCGGGGAAACAGATGAAACAGGTGGCCATAGCCTATAAAAAACGCGTCGAAGATGAAGGATTTCAAATCCCTGAAGATCCACTGGCTCAATTGTACGCCACCCTTCAAGCCGTCATTGATTCCTGGAATTCGGCCAAAGCCAAGACTTATCGACAAATTATGGGAATATCCGATGACTGGGGAACGGCGATCACGGTGCAATCCATGATATTTGGTAACATATCCAGAAACTCGGGATCAGGTGTCATCTTCACCCACAATCCGCGCTGGACCGGTGACAGTGTGGGGCTATGGGGAGACTTCACCCTTGGCAACCAGGGGGAGGACGTAGTCGCGGGCCTGGTCAGCACCCTTCCCATCTCCATCAAGCAACAAGAGATTGAAATGAGGGACACCGACATCCTCCTTGAAACCGACTTTCCCAAAATTTACCGGGCGATTGAACGTATCTCCCACACCCTGGTTTCGGAAAAGGGATGGGCGCCCCAGGAAATCGAGTTCACCTTCGAGGGCCCCACCCAGGACCGCCTCTACCTGCTGCAGACCCGTGACATGGCCATCCGCGAGCACCATGAGGTGTTTGCTTTTGACCCTGCGGAAAAGGCGGATAGCATCTATTTGAGCCACGGTATCGGCGTCAGTGGAGGAGCAGCAAGCGGTCGTCTGGTATTTACGCTGGAGGAAGTTCAACACTGGCGTGAAGCCGAACCGCAGACAACGCTCATTCTGGCTAGAGGTGACACTGTGCCTGACGATATCAAAGAGATCCATGCCGCCGATGGCCTTTTGACCGCCAAAGGCGGCGTAACTTCCCACGCGGCGGTGGTGGCGCATCGGCTGGGCAAGATATGTGTGGTCGGCTGCGGCAACATGATATGTGACGAATCGGCCCGCACCGTAGCGTTTGCGCGGCACCATCTTTTTTCGGGAGATTATATCAGTATTGACGGCCGTGAAGGGGCTGTCTATAAAGGCCAATTAAAGATAAAAGAGAGTTGAAAATGAAAATAAATCCAACACGGTAATCTATTGCAAAGGGGATCTGAAATGAACGAAAACAAAAGTGCCAACACCGAATTTGCGCTTGGCATCAATGGTTTCGGGCGCATTGGAAAGCTTACCCTGTGGCATCATGTGGCCAGAAAATATTTTAAAGAAATTGTGATCAATATCGGTCGGCAGGCCGGCACCTCTCTGCAGGATATCGCCCACTATGCAGAGCGGGATTCCTCCTACGGTTTGTTGCATAATTATCTGTACGGTTGCCAGTCAAAGCCGGTGATTGAAGATATCAACGAACGCGAGGGCAGCATGCGCATTGACGGCGTTCAGGTCCGTTTCCTGCGCACTTCCCGCAACCCCAAGGATATTGGCTGGCAAACTGAGAAGGTACCCTTGGTCGTGGATACCACCGGTCAATTCCTTGACCCGACTTTGGAAGCGGATGCCCCCAAAGGCGCTCTGCGGGGTCACCTGGAGGCCGGCGCTGAGAAAGTGATCGTCTCAGCCCCTTTTAAAATTAAGGTCAAAGCGGCGCCCATGCCTGAAGACGCTGTTACCACCGTTATGGGGGTCAATGAGAACGATTATGATCCTCGCAAACACAAACTCATCTCCAATGCGTCATGTACCACCACCTGCCTGGCGCACATGTTCAAGCCATTGCTGGACGCCTATGGTTTCCAACGCATTTTATCTGCATCCATGGCAACAGTGCATGCAGCCACCGGATCTCAACAAGTCCTGGATCGGCTTCCCAAAAACGGTAAGGTCGACCTGCGCAAGAACCGCAGTATTTTGAACAATATTATTTTAACAACCACAGGAGCTGCCAAAGCCCTGTCTCTGGTCATTCCGGAAATGAGCAGCATCGGGTTTATCGCTGAGTCCGTACGCATCCCCATCGGTACAGGATCCCTTATTATTCTGGTGCTCAGCCTTCAGGAGGGGTTGAAAGGACAAGCCATCTCCCGCGAAGCCATTAACCATGTTTATGCCAAAGCGGCCGCCAACGATGCCCGCCGCTATATCCATTTTACCGAGGAGCAAAACGTGTCCGGTGATATCATCGGCACACCGAGAGCGGCCGCCATCATTGAGGGACACGAGACCCATACGCGAACTGCGGAGCTCACCATCAACCTGGAAAACGTCCCCGGTATTCCCAAACCCGTACTACAATCCATGGAAAGCACGATCATCCGCCCCCAAGTCACCCAGGCGGTCATCTACGGCTGGTACGACAACGAAATGGGAAGTTACGTCAACATGCTGGGGGATCGAACGGTGAGCGTGGCCGATATCATGTCACCCTAAATATAAGGTAAAAGTGCTTCGTCTCTATAACCAATTGAATTTTAATTCAACTTTCGGATTTAATAAACCGGCGAGTTGTTGGGCATTATATCCGGCTTCATTCGCCGAGATCCTCTCTATCCAAAAAGGCCTTCACCGTTTTCAGGTGATAAACCAAGAAAACCAGTATGAGCACCCCAACAACGACTCCGCCCCATTTTTTCAAGGCCTCGATTTCGATGTACTGATTGATAAAGCTAATGATTCTGTTGCCCACCAGGGCGTAGGCCACAATGGAGGTCAGGGTCCCGCTAAAGACGATGAGAAAATTATTAATCGCCCGATAATGTAATAGATAGCCAATAATGGAGCCGATCAGCGGACCGGTCATGAAAAATGGAAACATGACGAACAAAAAAAGGCCAATGGCACCATATCTTTTAATCTTGGTCTTTTGGCTTTGGGCCGTCAGCTCAGCCTGCCGCACGGCGCTGTGAAACAGCTTGGGCTGGATCACATTTCGCATGATGAGCACGATAATACCATAGGCAACCAGCACGATGACGATCTCCAGGTAAAAATTGTATAAAATGGTTACAATTAGTGAAATATCGGCTGATAAACATCTGGCAATTCCCAGAGCTCTCCCGCCCATCAAGTGGACGACCGCGGTGGACGACAAGACCCCGTAAAGCCCAGGATCGGTGAATATCAGATAGGCAAAATAGACCCCGGTCAAGGCGCATAGCATCAAACCGATGGACAAAATCTTGACCTCTATCAGATCAAAGCGCTCTCTTATGAGATAGGCCATTTTCTTGATGCCGCGCTGGGCCAGGGCTATAATTTTTTTAATATAGATCATAATCCAAATGAGAAACGCCAGGGGGCGTTTCTATTGCGGATATTATCCCCATACAAGAGATTTCTTATACTGTTCTGTCCGATAGGTGTCAATTAATTCCTTCACTTCAAAGACATATGGCTGAATTAGTTAACCATTTGAATATTTACTAAAAAATTACAGCTACCCGAAAGGCTTAAGAAGAAATAGTTATGATTTACTGGAAAGGTAATCCCCAATCTGGTTGGTTAAAGTGACGAATGTCGACACGGAAAGCGTTTCCGCCCGTCGCCGCGGATCGACCCGGGATGCCTCTAAAAGTCGCTCGGCCGTGGGCCGATCCAACGGCAACAGCCCTCCGGACAAAGCATTGCGCAAATTTTTGCGGCGCTGTCCGAATGCGGTTTGCACTACCTGTGCAAATAGTTTCTCGTCTCGGACAGAATGATCGATATGGGATTTAAATTGAATGCCGAGAACCACCGAGTCCACCTTGGGGCGAGGATGAAACTGCGCGGCATTCACTTTCAACAACGGCGTCAGGTCGGCACAATACTGGAGTCTGACCGACAGGCGCCCATAAGTTTTTGTGCCCGGCCCGGCACAGAGCCTTTCGGCCAATTCTTTTTGAAACATTAAAATAGCCCGATCGACGTAGCGCCGCTCTTGGATCAACTTAACGACAATCTGGGATGAAATGTTATAAGGCAAATTTCCCAATACCACCATCCGCCTTGGCTTGGTTTCAATCAATTTATCCAGAGGCACAGCCATGATATTTTTTTCATGGATCTGAACATGGGAAAATCCGTGGGCCAACAATTCGGCCCGTAACAATGGTAACAGGTTGCGATCTTTTTCAACGGCAATAACCTTGCGCGCCAGTCGTGCGGCGGCAACAGTCATCACTCCAAGACCCGCGCCGATTTCCAGCACCACATCGTCCTCGGCGATCCGGGCTTGATCTACAATGCGCTGGGCCACGCGCTCATCAATTAAAAAATTCTGTCCAAGGGCCTTGCGTGCTTTTAGGTTCCAGGCTTTCAGCAATGTCTGCGGAGAAGTCATGTCTCTGCCTATTTTCAAAATTTTGAGACTAACATGGATAAAGGCCAAACTCAATGCACGGAGCGCAAATGGAATGTCGAATATCGAGCAAGGAACCGCAGAATGTTGAAGCAGGGTATCCTGTCATTTAAAAATCATAATAATGGCAGAGCGCAGCGATGCCACACTTGGACATTCCTTGTTCGATATTCTGCGGTTCAAAGCACAGCAGGCTGACGGCACTGACAGGTAAAATCAACGGACTAAAAGGGAAGCTTTATACCAGGGCATAGTCTGGTCTTTTCCTTGACTTTTATAGCGCGATTAATTAGGAAAACAATTATATCTGTAATAGTTCAAGTGTTTTATACACCTAAACGATCCGATGCCAATCATCTCGGAGGCCTGCATGGCAAGAAAAAAAGGAAAGTCGGTCAGTTTCGACGCCATGATAAAATTTTTCATGCACACTTACAACATTCCTACTAAACAGGACATTGAACGTATCCATCATCGATTGGACCGTATTGAACGCTTGATTGTCAATGCCGATCCTGTAAAAAACCGACGCAACAGCAACGCCAAAGAGGCCAAGAAGCAACCCACCGTTACGGCTTCAGATCATGTACTGGAAATTGTACGGCGCTATAAAGAAGGCGTCGGTTTTGCCGAGGTCCAACTCCAAACCGGATATGGCGCTAAAAAATTGCGCAACATCATATTCCGATTGAACAAGATGGGTAAAATCAAACGCAAGCGTCGCGGTATTTACATTGAGGCGTAACCCTATTAAACTGACTCCATACCGGACATTCTCTCGATAAATGGCATTTACACCATCAAAAATTTAAAGGAAAGACACCCATGACCCTCAACCAAGATCCCAACAACAAAGGGCTTGAGGTACAATCCGAAATATACGGTTATCAAATTCAAAGCATCCAGCCCCTTAAAGAGATTAACGGCTTTCTTTACCAATTGGTCCATTTGGCTACAGGCGCACGCCATCTCCATATCAGCACGTCAGATAAGGAGAACACTTTCGGCGTCACCTTTAAAACCGTGCCGTCCGACTCCACGGGGGTAGCCCATATATTGGAGCATACGGTTTTATGTGGTTCTGAGAAGTATCCGGTGCGGGACCCGTTTTTCTCCATGCTAAAAAGAAGCTTGAGCACATTTATGAATGCATTCACCGCTTCAGATTGGACCATGTATCCGTTTTCTACCCAAAATCCAAAAGATTACGATAACCTGATGGACGTCTACCTGGATGCGGCTTTTTTCCCGAATATCGATGCGCTGAGTTTCAAGCAGGAAGGGCACCGCCTGGAAATGGAAAAAGATCCAAATGCAGAAAACGGACTAGGACTGGTTTATAAAGGTGTCGTCTACAATGAGATGAAAGGGGCCATGTCCTCTCCGGACCAGGTAATGGCACGCTCAATTCTCAATGCACTCTATCCCGACACGACCTACAGCAACAATTCGGGGGGCGATCCAAAGATCATCCCCCAGCTGACCCATGGTCAACTCAATGCATTTCATCGGCGACACTATCACCCCAGCAATGCCTTTTTTTACACTTACGGCAACCTGCCACTGGCAGAGCATTTAAAATTTATCAGCGCTAAAATCATGAAGCGCTTTGAAGCCATCGATCCCATGACCGACGTTCCCATGCAGCCACGCTGGCGTGAGCCCAAATCAGTCCGTTACACTTACGCCTTGGCCCCCAATGAAGATCCTTCACATAAAAGCCAGGTATGCATGGCATGGCTCGTGGGAGACATTTGTGACACCTTTGATGTGCTGGTCATGACGGTGCTGGAACAGGTCCTTTTGGGCAATGCGGCGTCCCCGTTGCGCAAGGCCTTGATGGATTCCGGTTTGGGAAGTGCTTTGAGCGACGGCACCGGATTTGATGCAGACAACCGCGACACCCTCTTCGCGTGCGGACTTAAAGATACGGACGAGGCATCGGCTGAAAAAATCGAGAAGATCATCTTGGACGTTTTTCAACAACTGACCACAGAAGGCATTGAACGTGAACTGGTGGAATCCGCCATTCATCAGATAGAATTTCACCGCAAAGAGATCACCAATACGCCATACCCTTATGGATTAAAGCTCTTGCTGACTATTATCGGCAGTTGGCTGCATGGGGGCGACCCGGGACGCACTCTGCAATTGGATGCAGACTTGAAAACCCTGCAGAAAAAAATCGATGCCGGCCCCTTTTTGGAAAACTGCATTAAAAACTATTTTATTGATAACCCCCATCGCATCAGATTGGTCCTTGTTCCTGATCAGCAAAAAACCCGGAAGGAAGAAGTGCGAACAAAGCAAGAACTGGAAAACCGGATGGCCCGGCTTTCACCCGCACAGCGCGATGAGATTATCAAGGATGCCTCCTCCCTTCAGGCGCTTCAGGAGAGTGAAGAGGATCTCAGCTGCCTGCCGACCTTGGAATTGACCGATATTCCATCCGACGTGCCGTCTTACACACCGTCCGGCATCTCTTCAAAAGTGCCATTGTGGACCTATGCCCAACCCACTTCCGGCATCTTATACTTCAGCGGAACGGCCAGCGCCGCTGTTGATGACAATCTGCTTCCCTGGGTGCCCTTTTTCTGCTACGCCTTTACAAAAATCGGCACTGAAAAAAGCGATTATACCGAGATTGCTCGAAAAATCGATGCCGTTACCGGAGGTGTCACTCTGTCCGCCCAGGCGCGTGCTCCTTGGAACCAACCCAAGATATGCCTGCCTTTAATCTCTTTGAAGGCCAAATGCCTCTCCCGCAATATGACGCCGATGTTGGACCTGATTGAAGAGCTTATCGGTTCAATTGTTTTTAAAGACTTGAAACGGTTGAAACAATTATTGGGGGAGTATCAAGCCGGCCTGGAGGCAATGATCGTGCACAACGGTCACCGCTTGGCCATTTCATTGTCGTCACGCGCCTTTTCGCCGGCGGGCGCCCTGTCGGAAACTTGGAGCGGTGTACACCAAGTGCGCACCATACGGCATTTCAACAAACAGGACGACCCATCCGCCCTGCAAACATTGGCTGGGAACTTGACCGCTATTTCCCGTGCGATCTTCAAGCCTGATAATTTCCTCATGGCCGCCATCGGTGAGCAGGATATTGTCCAACGTACATCGAACCAGATAGAGACCGGGGAAGTGCTTTCCGGTTTTTCTCGAGACCATCGGCGCATGGAACTGTCGCCGCTGGATTTTCCTGCCGACAATACCGTCCCCCATGAGGGCTGGACCACATCAACAGCAGTGGCGTTTGTGGCCCAAACGCTGCCCGCTGTCTCGCTGGGTCATGCGGATGCACCGGCTCTGGCGGTATTAGGCAAAATGCTGCGTTCGCTATACCTCCATGGTGAAATCCGTGAAAAGGGCGGCGCGTACGGCGGCTTTGCCCTCTATAACCCCGAAAACGGCTCATTCAGCCTGGCTTCATATCGAGACCCCCACATCCATCGTACGCTAAAGGTATTTGATGGCGTATGGGAGTTCGTCACCTCCGGTAAATTTGAAAAAGATGATATCAAAGAAGCCGTTCTTCAAGTCTGTTCAGAGATCGACAAACCGGATCCGCCAGGACCGGCGGCTCAGAAAGCGTTTTCAAGAATGATCATCGGTTTGAAAGATGAAGAACGGATCAAATTCAAACAGCAGCTTCTACAGGTGACGCCCCAGAAGCTCACGGAAGTGGCGGATCACTACTTCAAGCCCGAGTCCGCCACCCCGGCGGTGGCGGTCATTGCCGGGGAAGATCATCTCAAAAAGGCCAATGAAGCCTTGTCGCAGCATGCGCTGAAGATCAACGTCATATAGGTAAGAATTGATTTTCAGGTGGACATCATCTGCTCAATCATCTGGCGCAGACGGTTAGAGAGCTCTTGGGGCGTGGCATGTGTTTTCATCTCGCGGCAAAGGGCCACGGTCTGCTTGAGGGTGGCCAGGCAGGCTTGACACGGCGGGCATTGCTCGAGATGCTTCTCAATCTCCTCACAATGGGTCCGATCCAGTTCATCGTCGATGTATTCGGATAGTCTTTCAAAGAGTTCGCGGCATTGTTTGTGGTCGTGCATCGTTCTACGATTCTTTGTAGTAAGTTTTGAGTTTGTCCCTCAAGAAAAGGCGCGCCCGATGGAGTCTTACCTTGATGTTCGAGGAGCTGAGGTTTAAAATGTGCGCACTTTCATCGGTGCTGAAACCTTCAATATCCCGCAACACCAAAACCACTCGATATTTTTCCGGCAGTTCCAGAATGGCCTTTTTGAGTGTCCGGCTCAATTCGTCATTGAGCACTTGCTCCAGTGGGAGGCTGGCCCAGGCCGGCACCTGTCTCTCCACCGCTGTCTCATCATGGGGCAAGAACTCATCCAATGACAGCTCCCGATCCGGGGCGAATTTGGATTTACGCCTTTTCTTGATACAGTTACTAGTGGCAATCCGGTAGAGCCAATTTTTAAACTTGGTCTCGTGCCGGAACCCTTTCAAGTATCTGAATACATTTAAGAACGTATCCTGAACCACATCTTCGGCATCCTGGGTTTCGCCGCACATTTTTAAACCGAAATTGTAAAGCGCCCCCTCATAACGTTGAACAAGTTCGGGAAAACGCTCTATATTTCCGGCCTGAATAGCCTGAATGAGCTCAAAATCCGAATCAACTCTCTTTGGAATCCGGGTTGGGTCTGCCATGCTTGTCTTTGCGTGTCACCTGACATGCATCACGCACTCAGGTGGATACACCCAATTTGGGTAAAATATAGCCTTGAACCAGATACCACAGGCCAACAATCACCAAGAACAGTAATATTTCTTTCATCAAAGGCTCCTTATGGCAACCCACCCCACCACCGGACCCATGGTTGAGTCCGGTTTGAAACAGAGCAGGAGATTTGTACCTTAGGAGACCACGTAACTATTTTGGTTACATTACACCCCCCACCGCCGAAATGCAACGCTCCAGGCCAAGGTAGCCGGGGTGTTAATATCCGTCATTTTTTAAGCGTCCCGCAGGCGGGGATAAACCCCATAAGCGCTTAATTAAGAGTGATGATAAGACAATCACTATGCAGGATATGGGATTTTATACCAGGCCGGCGCAGAGGCCGGCCCTACGCTAATCACTCCGTTCCCTGGCGTTTTGAGGGTTTTCGTAGAAGGGTCGGGCCTGTCCCGACCAGTTCAGAAGGGGTATTAGCAAAACTTAAAAATCTGCGAAATATCCTTATTCGAGCGCTTATGGGGGTTATCCCTGTCCCTGCGCGCGCTTCCCTGATTATTGCTGAGAATATGGGGTCCATTACAGCCGCAGTGCTAGGGGCATGGAGGGCTCCATAGCCAAGGCGACCGGAGGTAAAGCCGCAAGTCCACCTACTGCCTTCTACCGACGAAGATTATACAGTCAATACGAACCCTTATGCTGGAGGGGCCGGAGGGCTCCATAGCCAAGGCGTCCAGGGGTGAAGCCGTAGTCCACCTACTGCGATCCCCTGGCAACATAGGATATGGAGTCCTCCGGCCCCTCCAGCATAAGGGTTACAAGCCTCTGGCGCGTATCCCCGACGAATCAATATCATACTTCTTGATTTTATAATGAATGGCGCGCCGGCTGATCCCAAGCAACTTGGCAGCCTCTTTCTGAACACCGCCGGCTTGTTTCAGAGCGCGAATGATGGCATTTCGTTCTGTGTCCTCCAACGAAAATGAGCTTTGGTCCATCTCATCATCATTTGAAATGTCGACGGAAGGCAGTCCCGAAAGATGCAAATCTTTGGGTTTCAGCACATTTCCTCTACAAAGGACAATGCCGGCTTCGATTGCATTTTTCATTTCGCGAACATTACCCGGCCACGGGTAGTCGCACAAATAGGAAATGGTCTCATCAGGCAAATTAATCGGGCGAGTACCATGCTGGTTCGCATAGGACTGGGCAAAAATCTGTGCCAGAATGGGAATATCTTCCTTGCGGTCTCTTAAGCGGGGCACATTAAGCGTAACGACACGCAACCGGTAATAGAGATCTTCTCTAAAATTTCCCTCTTTAATATCTTCCACCAAGTCGGAATTTGTGGCCGCAATTACCCGGCAATCAACGGCATTCTCCTTGAGACCGCCGATTCGCCGTATCTTTCGATCTTCAAGAAATCGCAGCAGACGAACCTGCATCTCTACCGATATGTTGCCGATTTCATCAAGAAAAAGCGTTCCTTTGTCTGCGGTTTCGATCAGACCTTTCTTGTCGCTGACAGCATGGGTGAACGATCCCCGAATATGACCGAACAGTTCACTTTCCAACAAGCCGGCCGGCGTGCTGCCGCAATCCACAACCACAAAGGGCTGATTTGCCCGCGGGCTCAGTTGGTGGATCAGCCGTGCGATGCGCTCTTTTCCAACGCCGCTCTCCCCTAATATAAGCACGTTGACATCGCTGCTGGCCACCCGTCTGACCAGGGAGTAAAGTTCTTTCATTTTAGCACTTTGGGCGGTATCCATATCCCGTAGAACGGAATCATCTTCACCCGCCTCCGTCAAACCCGGGCTCTCTTCCAAAATTTTGCGCAGTTTAAAAACGAGTTCGCGTCCGTCAAACGGTTTGGCCAGATAATCAACCGCACCTGCCTTGACGGCCTTGACCGCATCCGGAATAGTCCCATAAGCCGTCAAAAAGATGATGGGCAAGCCGGGTTGAATAGACCGGGCCTTTGTCAAGACTTCCATACCGCTCATACCCGGCATTTTCATATCCGATATCATCAAATCGATTTGATGTTCTTTGAGCAGCTTAAGGGCCGTACGGCCGTTTTCGGCACGATGTATGAAGAATCCTGCAGATGTTAGGCGTGCTTCAAGGACTTCCAACACATTTTTATCATCATCCACAATAAGGATGTTAGTGGCATTATCTTCTTGCATTACCTTTTCCGATCACTGTGTAGTGCCCGAATCCGTCGAAGGAATGGCATTCTTTTTTTTCTGGATTTTCTGATCGATGGTTTCCAGCGCCTTGATTTGCCGTTTCAACTTGGCAATCTCTTTTTGTTGAGCCTGATTAATTTTCTTGCGTTTTTCCAAAGCCACTCTGGAAGCATCGAGTTCTTTCCTTAACCGATCCAGTTCTTTCTTGCTTCTGATAAGCAACCACCGTGAGACCATCGGTTCCGGCGATTCTTCCTGAGCCTTATCAGATGCTAAGGGGATATTGGAAAAAAGCATCTTCTCTTGAAGGAGCGCACCGACCAACACCGGATTCTCATAGTCGAATTCTTCAGGCGCATTTTCAACCCACTGCAGCCAAAGCATCATTGCGTTATTATACTCATTGGGCGTTTTTGCCACCATGAGTTTCGAGCAGGCCAAACCATACAGGGCCATGGTTGCAAACCGTTTATTCTTGGTTGCCGTTCGTATGGTCTCAAACGATTCAGCCGACTCAAGATAGGACTTTTGATGATAAGCCGCAACAGCTTTCCGATATAGTTTCATTTCAGCGGGTGATGGAGACGATTCTACTTTGTTCATTGTTAGCGGCAATGGGAAGCGACACCCCCAAGCCAGCAAGAGAAGGACACAAACGCACCCCCATAAAATTCTGCGTATTGCAGTTCTATGAACTAACATAAGCACAACCTGTACCAGCGGTTCTCAGCAATTCTATTGAAATGAAAAAATCATTGCTTATCTAAACCTGTAAACTTATTTGCTGTGGACGCTAAAGGCAAGGTAAAACTAAACGTACTGCCCATGCCGACGGCGCTTTCAACCCAGATATTGCCATTATGGGCTTCGACGATGTTTTTAGTGATGCTTAAGCCCAACCCCACGCCATCGAGGTGGTCCCTCACAGATGGCGCCCGATAGAATTTATTAAACAGCTTGGCCTGGTCCTCTTCAAGGATGCCGGGACCATTGTCAATGATATTAAAGGTTAAGGATATGAGATCCGGTCCCGGTCCCACCTTGATCCAAACATCGGACCCGGCATCGGCAAACTTGATGGCATTGCCCATTAAATTCAGGAAAACCTGCTGTAAATATTGAGTATCTCCAAGAACATCCGGCGTCTCAGGAGGAATCTCGGAATGGACGCCAATGGTTTTGGCTTCCGCCGCAGGCCTCAAGCTCTCCACGCATGCCGAAACCAGGGCGACACAATCAACGGGTTCGAAGTGGAGTTTTAACGCGCCGGGTTCCAAGCGCGAAGCCTGCATCAAATGGTTTAACAAATCGCATATACGCCCGATTTCACCTCCGGCGATCTCCAAAAAACGCCTCTGTCGATCGGTAATGGGCCCCATGACCTCTTCGCCGACCATATTGACGGACTCTCGGATGGATGTCAGGGGGGTCCTTATTTCGTGGCTCAGCATGGAGATAAAATCCGAGCGCATGCGTTCCTCCTGCCGCAAGCGCTCAGCCATCTCATTAAAGGCCGTCGCCAGTTCACCTAATTCATCTTTTGAACGAATTCGAACCGGTTCGCTATAGCGGTCTTTGGCCACCGACCGAATGCCCCGCATCAGTTCCTTGAGTGGCCGAATCATTGAATAGGCCAGATAAACCACGCCTATCAGCCCCACCAGACTGGATATTCCTAATCCTATCAGAGCATTATGTATCGACGCCCGCCCCCGCCGATTTAACTCCCGCGTGGCTTCTTCAACTTCCAACTGATTTTCCTTACGGGCCAGGGAAATCAATTCAATCCATTCATTAATGACGTTTTCCGGAATCCAGATTTTCTGGCTCTCTGCCGATTTTTCCGAAACGTCCGTTTCTTGGGAATTATGATATTTCAAATAAGCCGCGTGAACTTGTTTCCATTGCGGGGATAGATCCTGCCCCTTGACCTCCAGAGCCAATATTTTCTGCAGGCTGAGTTCAAATCCCTTTTTAGCATCTCTAAAAAAATTCAAGTAATCGGCTTTTTTCAGCAAACGATATTTCTTCTCGTTTTCCTCCATGCTCAGCAAGTTCTCGAACATCTTTTTCGAATGGTCGGATATCGCATAGTTCTTGCTGACAATACGTTCGGATATGCGTGCCACCTGTTGAAAATTGAGATACAATATCAATATGGTTCCATAGAAAATGGAGACAACCGCAAAAAACCATATTAATAATTTACCGGTAATACCGTAACTGGGATCCATATATATCAGGGGGTGGCGGCCGCCACAAAAATTGATGGTTATTGATTAAGGTACCAGACCAGCACTATAGGTATCAGAAATGTTACCCCAAGTAAATGACAACTCATCTGTGCCATCACCGAATGTCAGTTTGGAGCATCGGCAAATCTGAACACACCTGTATTCGGAACCTATTTGGGAAAAAAATGGTAGATAACGAGAAAAAATGGTAACCGCACACTGCCTTTTAAACAACCTTTCTTCAAAAGACCGCGATCAGCATGGCCTTGCCTAACCTCACCCATCGGCATTTAAATTGCAAGCAAATTACCTAAGTATTTAAATAGTACAAAAGAGATCGATTTGCCTAAAAATATCTTTACATTGGAGAGTGGATAGGATAAGTCATGGAAATTAGAATCCATCCAAAGAATAATGAACGACGCGTTAGGCTTGAAAGGCGTCGATTTCATTATTCAATGTACATTCCAGAAAGACGATCGGGCCGTGAAAGACGCAACACGGCCCTATGGCTGCGGCCAGCAGAACAAGAGAAATTTGTGCCCAACTGGACTATGAAACTGGGTTAGTATGGTCTTGTTCCGGCCAGAGGTTTTCATCGGCCGGATTCAGATGAACAGGAACTTCAGGCGGTCAACAACGGCCCCTCCAGCGGTAATGAAAAGATAGAGTATGCAAATTTACGCTGCGGCTTCCAAATGGTTAGTGGGATTGTTTTGTATCATCATTCTTGGATTAACGCCAAATTTACAGGCGGACTGCCAAGTTACCCTCAGTTGGGACCCCAACTCAACTACTCCCGACGGATACCGATTATTTCAAAGAGAATCAGGTTCGACGTATGACTATAACGATTATTCCGATGTCGGCCAACAAACCAGCTACACCGTAAGCGGATTGACTGATGATACCATTTACCACTTTGTTGTTCGGGCTTACGTCGGATCTGAAGAAAGCGGTGACTCCAACGAGGCCGTTTTTAATTGCGGCAGTGGTTCTGCACCCTCAGGCGGAAACCCGCCTTCTCAGCCCTCCACAGTAACACCTAATGATGGCGCAATGGATGTCAGCCTTCAACCCAGACTGACCACCAGCGCATTTTATGATCCGGATTCGGGCGACTACCACTCCCAAACCAGATGGCAAATTTTCAGATTGGACAACGATGCCTGCGTATATGACGTGGTCAGCAGCTCAGCCTTAACTGCGCTGACAGTTCCCTCGCTTACCTTGGATTCATTCACCGTATACTATTGGACAGTGCGTTACTATGATCAAAACGGCAACGTATCAGCGCCGGCGCCAATCGCCGACTTTACAACCCTTCAATCTGAAGATTCTGAAGGTGGGGCATCAGCAAGCCTCAGCAGCGGCAGCAGCGGTGGCGGCAGCGGTGGCAGCGGTGGCGGCAGCCTTATCGGCGGCTGTTTCATCAGTATCCTATCGGGGCTTGAATAGATTCCATTCCGTTTGCAACTCACCACCGCAGGTTCTGTTGGAATTACCAACTGATCGCAATCCCCTCACCTCTCATAGTATTGCTTTATTAAGTATCCTGTATGAATCGCAATTTTCCCAACATTAGAACGCTATCAATTTACAGAGCATACCATATATAGAGGACGCTTGACTTGTTGGCCACAACAAGCTAAAAACCGATCATTCAATTTTCATCAACCGGTTATCCACAAGCGAACAGGAAATACGAAAGGACGGTATGCTTCGACTCGGCTCTACGCCCCCTAACACCCGCGAGATGGATTTAAATGACATTTTTATTTCCCGCTTAAAACTACTTGTTATTATGGGGAAATCATTTCTTGAAGGTTTTCCGCTGGGCGAACATCGCCGTAAAGCAATGCTGGAAAACGCAACTCATATTGAAACCGAGTCTATCGATCTTGGCGGATTGGCTGCTGAATTCCCGCCCCCCAAACCGTTTTTTGGAACTACAGAGTTTGATCATGTTTTTTACCAGCGCGTTAAGTTGCTGGCCGTCATGGTCAAGGCGATCGGCAAAGGCTTTCCCATGGGAGAACATCGTAAAAACGCCATGCGGGAAAATATTGAAATAATCAGCCAAACAATTATGTTCAGTGATCAATCCGACATGACATTCTTAAAAGTAGCCTAAATTGGAAGCCTCAAATCCAGAAGCCGGTATTCAAATCACCATTATCGATGACGATCCATTGGTGCGTGATTTTGCGGTACACACCATCGAGTACGGCATTAACCGAAAAGTAACGACTTTTGATAATGGCTTCAAGGCATGGCAATTCCTCCAAGATCGGCCTGAGGGGGTTGATATTATCATTGCAGATGCCAATATCCCTGATATGGACGGGTTGGATTTGTTGGATCAGGTTAAAAAGCGGTTTCCCCATATAAAATTTGTGCTCACAACCAGCAATCCGGGTCTTGAAAACAGTGCATACCATATGGGTGCGGATGCATTTTTATCCAAACCTTATGATGTCGACGATCTTTTTGCCATAGTGCAACAATTTATCAGCGACCCGGAACCTTCAACGGATTTGGGAAATGGCAAAATGGAAAAATTCCCCCATTCAACCAAACAACAGACCGACCAATAGCTCGCTTAATCCATTTCGTTTTTTTGCCTTTAAAAATCATGAATCTGAGACCAACGGCATAATAGCCGATTAAGTCATTGTCAAAACACCCATTGGTGGTTAAATATTTATGTATACACAGTGTCCAAGGAGAAAATAATGAAAAAGGCCATTCTATTGATCATTGTTGCTTTGTTTTGGCTGCCAATCTCATTAGGCGCTGAAACAATCTACTCATGGAAAGACAAGGATGGGGTCTTAAGGTTCAGCAATGCGCCGCCTCCGGAACATATCAAGGAATACCAGACCACCGAATCGGCAGAAAAAGGCTCACAAAGCGATGAACCAAGCAACAAGCGCCGTTCCAGTTACGACGAAATGGTCAAACGCTCCTCAAGAGATGCAGATGCTTCCCGGGAAAAGCGAGAAAAAGAAGCGGCCGCAAAAGCTGCAGAAAAAAAACGCCTGGCTGAAGAGAAGGAAAAAGCACGCATCACCGCTGAGCGCAAGCGACTTGAAGCGCAGATCGATGCGATCAAAAACCGGGCCGTGAGCCCGACTTATCCGTATGGGATGAAACAAGCCCAGATTGAAGCCATAAAGAAAGAGATTGAAAAACTCAATAAGGGCTCCGATACATCCAAATAAGTTTATGTTGAATTACCTATTAAACTTCATCCTAAATGCTGCAAGTCCGGCTAAGCCGCTGCTTAGTAATAACAGGATCGATGGCTCGGGCACCTGGTTTGCAGGAGTCCAGACCGCCCAGAATAGATCATCTTCATAATCGTCGAGGTCCGAGTAGCGATAAAACCCCATCTCCCCACCGTACGCCGCGTATACGCTATCATATTCTTCCTGGGGAGCATTTCCTGCAATCATGGAGAGCACATGCAAGGGATCCTCCTCCCATAATCCGTATGGTGTGACTGCATGTCCACCAAACCCAAATGACATTCCGTACGAAGTACCATTTATCAAATTCGGCTCAGTATCAAAATTTCCTATGCCATCGACATCTATAAAAACCTGGTTTAATAATGCGTTAGAAGCTTCCATGGCTTCAGATGCGCTGCTGAACGTAAAATCACCGGCTTCGTCGCACCCTCCGAAGAGATCGTTACAAGCCCCGTCCATGAACTCCACGCTGTAATAAGCACCATTCACCAACACATCTGAAGCTCCCATCAATCGACCGTCAACCACATCCCATTGAACGGCTGACGCATACACTGGAATGCATAATAAGGCGCTTAAACCAACCACGATGCACTTTATCTTTTTTTTCATCTCTCCCTCCCTCCATTATATTGATAAGTTGCCGGTCGCACTCCATTGATACTCGGAGTTTTCCTCCCTGCTTCACAGCAGGTTTGACTGGATCTTGGAAATCAGTTTTTTTGAATCTTGAAAAAAGTCGCCCGGCATATGCGGATGCAAGAATTATGCAGATATCATCAATATATTTTATTCCTAATATTTCAAAATGTTATGAAAAATTAAGCTAATAAAGATGATGCAGAAAGATAAGTAATTTCATAATTTTTGGGTATTTCATTTCATAATCGAATTAAACCCAATTTCAAAAAGGAGATGTGCTTTAACCTGAATGATTACTAATATTTCTTTCTAACAAGGCCCAGAAGGCCTACAAGTCCAGTGCCTAAAAAAATGATAGAGGCTGACTCTGGAACGGTGCACCATTCAATATCGCCTTGAATCCAACCAGCTATTCTTGTACCGGTTGGGTATGATGGTGCCCAATAAACAAGGGAGGCGATAGCAAAATTATGATTTGCAAAATCAAAAGTGGTGTATGATTCGGATGCGATTCCTGGAGAAGCAAGAACCTCGGTTGCGAATGAATTTGCATGGAATAAATCAAGTGGGAACGCCCCTTCAAGCATATAGTAAAAAGATAAATAATCAGCCGTGACGTACAAGAGATCACCTGAAACGGAATATTCAACATAATAATCACCGGAGTCTATTCTCCATGAGTAATTAAGACCGTAAAGCTCGTTTTCGGAACGGTCCCGATACGAATCTGGATCATAGGTTAATTTTCCGGTGTAGGTATCGCCAGTTCCCATCCCCCAATAATCGGGGTCGGAGTCTGTGAGGGTACCGCCAAAATTGATGGTTATAGCATAAGCAGGGGGACACAGTGCGACGATAACCAAGATAGCCATTGCAATGCGCTTCATGAAAAAGCCTCCAAATGTAAGTGCGTGATGCACTAAATATTGTAAGTGTTAGATGCGCCGAATAAACTCTCTTAAGCAAAATACATGCCGATTACAAACCCCTGATTTTATTTAGGCAGGATTATAAAATGCGGCGCAGATTACATAATGAGCAGGCAAAACATTGCATATGGAAAATGATATGCATGAATAACAAGCCGCCTACTGAGATGTATTTGATTGCATAGTATTTCAATCTATTTTTTCCATCGGAAAAGTCTGGTCCGTTGAAACACGCCATTACTATACAAAGTCAAAGCGCAAAATCGTAGCATCTTTCCTATTACAAAACGGGTCAAGAGCAAATTTGGCCCGTTTAGATTAATGAATTTCGGGACCTTAAATTGGATTCCTGAGAAATAAGGCCCTTTTTTCTTTCATAAAAGGCGCTTAAGCTGCCAAGATCGGCTTATCTGATCAACAACAATTTGATTTTCCCTTCGCTCGGGAATTATAATTGTCGCTGATCAATCAGGTGCCAGGATTTGCACACTATACGTTGCTCACCACTCAAATATGAGCTCCAGATAGGCTTTGTAGTCATACTTTAAAAAGGTCAGCTGCAACCTGTTGCCGCCCCGATAGGTTACATGATGCAGGGTGCTTGGTGCCGCAACTCTTGGATTTTCACATTTTTTTATCGTTCAACATATTTTTATCGGTTGTAAATTCACATTAAATAAGCGTTCACGATTGAAATTTATATTTATGGGTGTCCATAACATCCCCCCACTACAGGTCATCTTAAAAAAGCCTCATGAACGTTGCATCTTAGCAGTTAGACCTTTTTAGAATACAGAAAAGATTAAAAGGGCTTATATAGCGGGCAGTAAAGTATGCCCAAAAACCATCTTATAAACAAGATTTCTGCGGTGCTGGGAGGACATTCTTCCACTAAATCAAGACCATCTTGGATCTAGCAAACTTTTGCATATAAGGAGATTAAAGATGAGTTCCGATAACAAATCGTTTTACAAGTATTTCAAAGAAAATATGGAATCTTTGGGTCTACCTGCACCGGAATCATTGTTTGGCAACGTTACTTCCGCAACGGCAACAAGTGCGACCATCGTCGCGGCTGTAGAAAAATTTGGCGCAGAAGTTAGCATTGGTGAATTGATTGGAGCTGGAACTTTATCTGAAGTCTTGCTGGTAACTGGTTGACATCAACTTTAGAGGTGCTGGAACAATTGCCTTGCGTAAAGCTCAATGGGCGAGAAGGGTGGCTTAGCATATGACACTTATATACCTCGTAACAGCGTTGTTGTTGCTATTTTGTATTGCGGTAGTTTGCCAACGTATAAATATCTATTTTGCCAGAAAAAACGGCCGATATCCCTTGTCCGGACATGTGAAAACGGAGGACATTCAGCGGCTTGTGGCCGACGGGCAAATCTCCTTGGCCATGCGGGCTTATCGTGAATTGCATCACTGTGGGCTCAAGCAAACGAAAAAAGCAATAGCTCAGATTAAAAAGCAATCGGTGTAATATTTGGGCTCAATAAAACGTAGCCTTTTTCCTATTACATAACGGATCACCCACGAGATTCAAACCATCTTTCGTGTCAGGCACGCAATCGTGTGAACATGATTGAATCGTCCAACAATAATTAAAGGCGCCTTAAATAGGCGCCTCTAATGAACATGGTGCCGAGGGACAGAATCGAACTGCCGACACGGGGATTTTCAGTCCCCTGCTCTACCGACTGAGCTACCTCGGCCCAAACTTAAATTTCTTATAATCGAAACCAGTTACCTATAGAACACCTACTGTGTTGTCAAGAACATTTTATCCCATATCGCCAAAAACAAACTGTGCAATCACCGCGGCAGCCAAGGCGGCCGTTTCAGCCTTGAGGATCCGCGGCCCCAACCCCATTAATGCGAATCCCTCCTTCTCAGCCTTTGAAATCTCATCCTTTTCAAATCCACCTTCAGGTCCGACCATGATGAAAATGCTGGATGGCCGGGTTGGTACGACCTGATTCATGGCCTTGGTATGCTTGGATGCTTCCCAGAAGATGATTTTGGCGTCATAACAAGCCCCTTGATGCAGTGCATCTGCATAGGAAACCACCGGTTCTATTACCATGGTGCGATTTCGGCCGCATTGCTTGAGCGCCTCCAGGGATATCTTTCGCCATCGCTGGTAGCGGCGATGCAGCCTTTGTTGATCCGGTTCGGGCACCGAGCGCCGGGACAGGAAAGGAATCCACCGCCCAACACCCAATTCAGTCAATTGGCGCACAAGCCCATCCATTTTTTTATCTTTAAGATATCCTTGGGCAATGGTCAAATCCAGCGTCGATTCAGCCTCACCCTTGAGCTGCCCCAAAATCTCAATCCTGACCTTTCGGGAGCTGATGGAAACCACCTGAGCCCGATACTCCAGACCTGAGCCATCAAATACGACAATTTGATCCTTGGCTTGCAGCCGTAAAACATCACGAAGGTGATGGGCGTCGGATCCGGTGATAACGGATTCAACTTTTCCCATCTGTTCCGGGGGTAAATAAAAGCGCCTCATCGGTTCCTTTCATTTTGCACTGATGCTTCTTTTAAATCTCTAATTTAATAAAGGCCTTAAGAAGCAAATTCTTGACACTCCACACCCCTTATGGTAGCGTAAAAGCGCGAAAAGCTTGACTAAAACTTAATTTATGCTTCCAATGTGCCGATAATGTTACCGGATAGCTATTGATTCATAACAAACCCGGGGGATTTATGGAAGAACATACACAATCCAAAACCCAATCCGCAAAGGCCGGCAAAGAGAAAATTGTCGATTTGACAGCGGATATGGAGTTGCCGGATCAAACCCAACATAAAATTTTCGATCTGACCAAAGATCCGGACGGCGCTAAAGACATAGCAGAAGAACAATCCGCAGTGGACACACCCATTGTCGATACCACTGATACACCGGAAACACAGTCGCCGGTCACACCGGACAATGGCGTCATACCGGACCGAAAACATGCTGATGACCTGGCCGATATTCCGGAAGATGCCGCAACATCAGCATCATACACTGAAACGGCAACAGCCGCGCCCATCGAAGAGACGTCCGGTCCTCCCGTTGCAGAGGCCTCTGAAGCAACTTTTTCTGAAAAGTCCAAATCAATTGAAGATGAAGTGGATGCCGCTTTTGATGCGGTTCAAGACGAACCCACGGAACCCGGAGAAACGACAAAAACGGACGATCAACTTTTTGATAAACTCAGTAACATTACCGAAGAGGTAGACAATGCTGTTCGCCAAATAAAAGAAAGTGAGCCTTCAATAGAAGCTGAGAACAGCGTCGGTGACGCCCCACAAATTGATGAAGAAGAGCTATCTTCTGATGCTGCTGATTGGGAAGCGGCGATGGCAGGTGCCGACGAAGAGGACGAAATTATTGAGTTGACCGAAGTTGTAAAACCAACCAGTGCGGTCGAGAGCGATACAGTGGAAGAGCCGGACGACGACATTATTGAGCTGGTTGATCGGGTGGATCCTGCCGAGTTGGAATCGATCAGGGCTGAAGAGGTGGATGATGACGATGATATCATCGAATTGACCGATATCGTCGATCCTGCTGAAATCGCAGCCGGCGATATTGACAGCAAACCCGCTGAACAATTTATGGAATCGGCCGACCAGGTGGAAGCGGTTAAACATGGAGAGCCGGAAGCCGTCGAACATGAAGAAGAGGAGTTGGCCCTATCCGACTTGGATCAATTCGAACCCATTGCAGATGATGAAAAACCACCGACCATTGCACAAGACGAATTTGAACCGGTGGAAACTGAAGACTTGTTCGAAGGCGATGTGAGCCTTGAGGAAGAACTTGCCGAGAAAGCCCA
This sequence comes from Desulfobacteraceae bacterium, assembly GCA_050124755.1. Lineage (GTDB taxonomy): Bacteria > Desulfobacterota > Desulfobacteria > Desulfobacterales > Desulfosarcinaceae > JARRKU01. Next base: position 14,722 of record JASFER010000012.1, on the reverse strand, counting down.
ACCAGAAGTCGATGATATTGGTTCAGGTGTTGTGCCTGCCGTTGATGAAGCTGACGACCAACAAGAACAGGTCATTCAACTGTCTAATGTTCTTGGTGGAGGTGTCATTGAGGATCGACCGCCCATTGAACAAATAAAGATGGGCGCCGAAGAAGATATTGCCAACCAGCATATTTCAGTGGAAGAGGAAGAGACGGCTAACGCCTTGGGAATGGACTTGTTTGAAAAGACTGAAAAGGAGCAACAGATCTTGTCGGACAAAGAAATTGAACGCACGGTTGAGCAAATTATCCAGTCTAAGTACGCCGATACCATTGAGCGAATGGTTGCCAATGCGGTGGAAAAAGCGGTCACGCAAGAAATCGAGAAAATCAAACAATCTCTGTCCGATGATGAACCGCCAACATAATTAGCCCTTTTTTCCCGCGGGATATAAGCCGTCGTTGCAAAATCATTTATAACTTGATTTTTCACGGGGATTATTCATTAATCCCCTTTTGCATTTATTGGTACGATAAACGATACTGATCAGCGGTCCGAGACCGAGTATAGATGCACAAAGGAGTTTGATTTCATGAACAAGGATTTGCTGGACAAAGGCTATGAACCTCAAGCGGTGGAGCAACGCTGGTATTCGTTCTGGGAAAAAGAGGGCCTGTTTTCAGCAGCCGACAAGAGTGACCGGCCGCCTTTTTCCATCGTCATACCGCCCCCCAATGTGACCGGTGTATTGCACATGGGCCACGCCCTGAACAATACCATGCAGGATGTGCTATGCCGTTTTCAGCGGCTCAAAGGCGGCAACGTTCTCTGGATGCCGGGGACGGACCATGCCGGCATCGCCACCCAAAATGTGGTGGAACGCAAGTTGGCGGCCCAGGGCCGCGACCGGCATGAGCTGGGCCGTGAAAGATTCATCGATGAGGTCTGGAAGTGGCGAAAGGCCTATGGAAATGCCATTATCAATCAACTCAAACGGTTAGGAGCGTCCTGCGATTGGAATCGTGAACGCTTTACAATGGACGAAGGCCTGTCCAAAGCGGTGCGAACCGTTTTTGTCAAGCTATATGAACAGGGACTCATTTATCGCGGAATGTATATCACCAACTGGTGTCCGCGCTGCCAAACCGCCTTGAGCGATTTGGAAGTGGAACACGAAGAGCTGGATGGTCATCTTTACCACATCCGCTATCCTCTGGCCGACGGGTCCGGGTCGATTACGGTGGCCACCACCCGGCCGGAGACCATGTTGGGCGATACGGCCATGGCTGTCCATCCCGAAGACGAACGCTATCTGAATCTGACCTGCGATGAGGTTATCCTGCCTCTTATGGATCGAAAAATTCCAATTATTCGCGATCGTTATGTTGACATGACCTTCGGCACAGGTGCACTGAAGGTGACGCCGGCCCATGATCCCAATGACTTTGAAATCGGCCAGCGGCACAATCTGCCCAGCATCAAGGTCATCGGAGACGCCGGTACGATGACAGAAGAAGCCGGACGTTATCAAGACCTGGATCGCTTCGAGTGTCGCAAGGCGGTCGTCGCCGACCTGAAAGAACAGGGTTTGATGGCCCACATAGACGACCACAAACACGGGGTCGGACACTGCTATCGCTGCAAAAGCGTGGTGGAGCCGAATCTGTCGCGCCAATGGTTCGTAGACGCCAAAACCCTGGCCAAACCGGCCATTAAAGCCGTTGAAAGCGGAAAAACCCGTATTATCCCGGAGATCTGGGCCAAGACCTATTACGATTGGATGTACAACATAAAAGACTGGTGTATCTCGCGGCAGATCTGGTGGGGCCACCAGATACCGGCATGGACGTGCCAAAGCTGCAATGAATTGATGGTGGCCATGGATGCGCCGACCCAATGTTCAAAATGCGGACACGACGACCTGGTCCAGGAAAGCGACGTGCTGGACACTTGGTTCAGTTCGGCCCTGTGGCCCTTCTCCACCATGGGCTGGCCGGAACAGACCGATCTGCTCAAGACCTTCTACCCCACCACGGTGCTGGTCACCGGTTTTGATATTCTCTTTTTCTGGGTGGCCCGCATGATGATGATGGGCATCCACTTCATGGGAGAGGTCCCTTTCAGGGACGTCTATGTCCATGCCCTGGTTCGCGATGAAGAGGGTAAAAAAATGAGCAAGTCCAAAGGCAATGTCATCGACCCGCTGAATGTCATTGAAAAATACGGCACAGATGCCTTCCGCTTCACGCTGGCCGCCTTTGCCGCCCAGGGCCGTGACATTAAAATGTCCGAAAAGCGCGTTGAGGGCTATCGTCATTTCATCAATAAACTCTGGAATGCCGCCCGCTTTGCACTCATGCACCTGGAAGAGGGGTATGACCGAATCGAAGCCAATCATCTGTCCCTGCCGGATCGATGGATCATTGCCCGGCTCAATGAGGTGACGTTGCAGGTATCTGAGGCGCTGGAGGAGTACCGATTCAACGACGCGGCCGGCGCCGCCTACCAGTTTGTTTGGCATGAGTTCTGCGATTGGTATCTGGAAGCCATAAAGCCGGTGCTTTATGACGAAGCGACAGGACCCGCCCAAAAAGCCACCAGGCAGGTCCTTTGGACCACACTGAAGGACATCCTGATCCTGTTGCACCCCTTTGTACCCTTTGTCACCGAAGAGATTTGGGAAAAACTGCCGGGAACCCAGGATTCAATTATGAAAGCCGCTTATCCCGATCCCCGAAAATATGTGACCGACACCGGGACCCTGGAACAAGCCCAAGCCGATATGTCTTTTGTCATGGATATCATTACCGGCATTCGAAACATTCGAGGAGAAATGAACATTGCACCATCGGCCAAACTGGATGCCGCCGTGGCCTCGAGCCGGGCTTCGGTGCGCCAAACGGTGGCATCCCATCAAGGGTTGATCGCCCATCTGGCTCGCCTGAACGAGCTGCAAGTAGTGGAAAACGACAATCATTCCAACACTGCCGCCACAGCCATCGTCTCCGATGCCACCCTGCTGGTGGAATTGAAGGGAGTGGTCGACTTTGCCCGGGAAACCGAACGGCTGGAAAAAGAGATCGGCAAATTATCCAAGGAATTGTCCGGTATCAATAAAAAGCTGAGCAATGAGGGCTTTCTCGCCAAAGCCCCCGAAAAAGTGGTTGCCGAAGTGCGTGACAAACAAGCCCTGCTTTCGGAAAAAAGAGACAAGCTGGAGTCCACTTTGGAGAAGGTGAAATCTTTTGTAGCGAAATGATTTATACGCGCCGTATTCTAGAAAACCTATGACACTATCAAAGCATATAGAGAAGCTTATCGCCATGGCCCTTGAGGAAGACATCGGTTCGGGCGATGTCACCACAGACCACCTGGTCCCTCCCGACGCTGTGGGAAAAGGGGTCATTACAGCCAAGGAAGATCTGATCATTGCCGGATTGGAAGTGGCCCGACGTGTTTTTCAGTGCATCGATGCCGATATCCGATTTCAATCGGATTTTCAGGAGGGTGCCCGCATCGATAAAGGTCAAACCGTGGTTACCCTTTCAGGCCGCCTGGCCGCCTTATTAACCGGTGAACGCACAGCCTTGAATTTTCTTCAACGGTTATCCGGAATCGCTACGAACGTACGAAGTTATGTGACCCTGTTGGAAGACAAAAAGGTCCAATTGTTGGACACCCGTAAAACCACGCCGGGCTGGCGTGAACTGGAAAAGTATGCCGTACGCATCGGCGGCGGCGGCAACCATCGCATGGGGCTTTATGATGCCGTATTGATAAAAGATAATCACATCGCGGCCGGGGGAGGAATTGCGGCGGCTGTAAAACGCATCATCGCCGAGGTGGGGCCATCCATGACCATCGAAGTGGAAACCACCAATCTTGAAGAGGTTCAGGAGGCATTGGAAGCCGGGGCCCACATCATCATGCTGGACAACATGGATCTGCACCAGATCGAATCCGCGGTAAGGTTGGTCGGTGGTCGGGCCAAACTGGAAGTTTCCGGCGGCATTACACGAGAGCACCTCGCCGATCTGGCGGACACCGGCATCGACTATATCTCATCCGGTGCACTGACGCATTCGGCCAGGGCCGTGGATCTGAGTATGCGAATCATTGCTAAAACACTATGATCCCCATCCGCGACAACATTCAGTCCAAAAATGTCCCTGTCATCAACAACCTGTTGATCGGCATCAATGTAGTGGTGTTCGGCGTTCAAATGCTGCAAGGTTCCGATATGGGCTTTCATCGACTGGTCTATATCTACGGGCTGGTGCCGGCGCGCTATACCGTTCAAGGCTGGGCTGAAGGCGTATCCTTGTTTCAGCAGGGCATTGCATTTATCACATTCATGTTTCTACATGGCGGTATTGTACACCTGCTGCTCAATATGTGGTCTCTCTACATTTTCGGAGATAATGTAGAAGACCGCCTGGGCCCGTTGCGCTATACCATTTTCTACCTGATGTGCGGTATGCTCTCGGGCCTCTCCCACCTCGCATTGAATGCCCACTCCACAGCCCCTACCATCGGTGCCAGCGGCGCTGTAGCCGGGGTGATGGGCGCCTATTTTCTCCTGCACCCCAAGGCCAAGATCCTGACATTGATACCGATCATTATCATTCCCTGGCTTTTCGAGATCCCGGCCTATTTTTTTCTGGGCATTTGGTTCCTCATTCAGCTGTTAAATGTCTCCCAGAGCTTTGGCGCAGCCGGCGGCATTGCCTGGTGGGCCCACATCGGTGGTTTTTTGTGCGGTATGGTGCTGCTGAAGATTTTCGACGCCTTGCCGTCAACCGGCTTTACCGCCAATTTGCGCAAAACCACCGCCCGCAAGAAGAGCTATCGATTTCAGGTGGCCCGTCCAACGAAAGTAAAGCAGGATGCGGACGTTCATGCCACCATCAATATATCGCGCTACGAGGCGTTGGTGGGCACGCGCAAACTCATCACTGTTCCCTATGGCTTTCAGCGGCGCATGTTTCGCGTCAATGTGCCGCCTGGTATAGCGGCCGGCAAGTTGCTGAGATTGAAAGGCCAAGGCAGAGCCCTGCCGGATGGCAAACGCGGGGATTTGATGCTAAAGGTCGTCATCCAATAAAATATTGGTCCTTCTCTAAGCGGCCTTGTCGATTTTGACGGCGCAAACCTTGAATTCGGGAATGCCGGCTATGGGATCCAATGCAGCGTTGGTCAGTTTGTTGGCCGCCGCCTGGGCATAATGGAAAGGGATAAATACGGTGCCGATCGCGGCCTTGGCAGAGACCTTGATCCGCGCGGTGATGTTGCCCCGCCGTGATGACACGGTGACGTTCTCCCCATCTTTCACTTCATATCTCGCCGCGTCTCCCCTTGAGATCTCGACAAAAGAGTCCGGGGCGAGTTCGTTTAGACCTTCACTCTTCATGGTCATGGTCCCGGTGTGGTACTGATAAAGAACACGTCCGGTGGTCAGATAAAGGGGATAATCGTCGTCCACCTGCTCGTCCGGAGGAATCCATTCGATGGCATGAAACAGACCCTTGCCGCGGGTAAATTGCTGGCCGTGCAGGATGGGGGTGCCGGGATGGTCGGCTGTGGGGCAGGGCCAGTGAATCCCCACCGCTTCAATACGGTCGTAGGAGATGCCGGCGTAGGACGGCGTCACGCCTGCAAGCTCTTTGAATATCGCCTCGCTGTCGGGGTAGTTCATCTCGTATCCCATGCGGGTGGCGATCCGGCTGGTGATCCACCAGTCGTCTTTGGCCTCCCCAGGCGCATCCACCGCTTTGCGCACCCGCTGGACCCGGCGCTCGGTATTGGAAAAAGTCCCCTCTTTTTCAGCAAAACAGGTCGCCGGCAGCACCACATCGGCCATCTCGGCCGTATCGGTTAAAAAGATATCCTGGACCACCAAAAAATCCAGTTTTGAGAGACAGTCCATGGCGTGGTTGAGATCCGGGTCGGAAACAAGGGGATTCTCTCCGATCACGTAAAGGGCTTTCAAATCGCCGCTGTGGGCTTTGGGTAGCATTTCAGTGGCCTTGAGGCCGATCTCGGTGGAAAGACCGGATACCCCCCAGGCCTCTTCCATTTTCTTGGCGACGGCCAGGTCGGAGACCGGTTGATAGGCCGTGTACACATTGGGCAGTCCGCCCATGTCACAGGCCCCCTGCACGTTGTTCTGACCCCGCAGGGGATTCACGCCGCCCCCCGGCATGCCCAGATTGCCGCAAAGCATGGCCAAATCGGCCAACAGTTTTACATTATCGGTACCTGACACATGCTGGGTAATGCCCATACAGTAGAGTATGCTGCCGGTTTTGGCCGAGGCGTACAACCTGGCGGCGGCGATGAGGCCCTCTTCCGGAATGCCGGTGATGCCCTCGACAAATTCCGGGGTATACTTCTCTACGGTCTGCTTCAACGCTTCATACTCTTCGGTACGTTGATCGATAAATTCTTGGTCTTGAAGGTTTTCCTTGATGATGACGTGCATCATGCCGTTGAGCCAGGCCACATCAGTACCCAGATTGGGTCTCAGGTAGTGTTCGGCAAACTGGGCCATCTTGATGCGACGGGGATCGACGACAATCAATTTGGCGCCGTTGAACTTCACGGCCCGTTTGACAAAGGTTGACAGCACAGGATGATTTTCACTGGTGTTGGAACCGGTGATCAGAATCACGTCGGCGGTTTCGATATCGGCGATGGTGTTGGTCATCGCGCCTGAACCGAATGCTGCGGCCAGACCGGCCACGGTGGAGCTATGTCAGAGACGGGCGCAATGATCGATATTGTTTGTCTTAAGCACCGCCCGGGTGAATTTTTGGGCGATATAATTTTCCTCATTGGTCACCCGCGCCGAGGTCAAGACACCGATGCTGTCACCGCCGCTGGCATCCCGAATCTCTTTGAATTTGCCGGACACCAGATCCAGGGCTTCATCCCAAGTGGCTTGGCGATGCTTACCGTTTTCTTTGATCAGCGGTGTGGTAAGGCGCTCTTCCGAGTGAATAAAATCGTACCCGAATCGCCCTTTGACGCAGAGGCTGCCGTTGTTGGGCACCGTGTCCGCGCCGGTCACCTTGACCACGCGATTGTCTTTGATATGCAAATCAATCTGGCAGCCCACCCCGCAGTAGCTGCATGTGGTGCGAACGGTCCGGGTCTCCCATGGGCGAACGTTGTAACGCGCTTCCTTTTCCACCAAAGCCCCCACCGGGCAGGCCTGGACGCACTCACCGCAGAAAACACACGCCGAGTCCTTCAACGGCCGATCACCGGCGGCGATAATTTTGGAATTCGGACCGCGGTACCCGAAGCTGATGGCGTTGTTTACCTGAACATCGCTACACGCCTGGACACAGCGGCCGCATGAGATGCAACGGCTGAAATCACGCACGATAAATGGATTGACCGTCTCCATGGGATACTGGGTTGGTGTGGCTGGAAAGGCTTCCCCCGACACCTGGTAGCGATACGCCAGGTCCTGCAGCCGGCAGTCACCCCACACCGGACACAGTTCGTCGCTGTTGTCTTCAGCCTGAACTTTCAGCTGGAAGGTGGTCCACTCGGCATCGTCGCTGCCACGCACGGCACAATTGTGATTTCCGGAACTGAGCATGAGTTGAATCATCTGCTTGCGTGCCGTCACCACGGCAGGTGATTCGGTTTGCACCACCATGCCCGGTGCCGCCGGTGTGGCGCACGCCGCCAGCAGGGTGCGTGCTTTTTCCACTTCCACCACACAGATGCGGCAGGCGCCGGTGGGTGTGGTACCTTTCAGGTGGCATAGCGTGGGGATCTCAATATTGTTGCGCCGGGCCACAGACAAGATGGTTTCACCCGACTCAAAGGCCAGCTCATTTCCATTGATGAAAAGGGTTTGTGGCGCGTTCATGCCTGGGATCGCTCCTTCTGCTTGAGGTGATTCATCCTTTATGTTTTTTTAGCTTTGCAAAAGATAATATATTTATAGAAATATCGTCTTTTTGTCAACGAAAGGCGATGCTATTCAGCAATTCTCAGTGAAACGAACGCGGGGGCGGGCATAAACCCATAAGCGCTTAATTAAGAATAATAAGCCAATCTCTATGCAGGATATCGGATTTTATACCAGGCCGGCACAGAGGCCGGCCCTACGCTAACCGCTTCGGTCCCTGCCGCTGTGGGTTCCCGGGTAGGGTCGGGCTCTGTCCCGACCGGTTCAGAGGGTAGTATTCGCCAAACCTAAAAAATCTGCTAAATATCCTTATTTTAGCAATTATGGGTCACAACACTATGAACCGGATGCAGCTGATCTCCATCGCCGATACATTATCCACACGTAGATCCAACTGCCGGCCAAACTTCCCCCAAAATCGGCTAGCGCATCGGCCCACTCCGCACTGCGCCCCACCACAAAAGATTGATGCCATTCATCGCTGAGCCCGTACAAAGTGGCGGCGCAGGTACCGATAAAAATCAGAACACCCCGACGATGGCGCCATCCATTGATGGTCTTGGCACCACGGCAGACCAAGGCGCCCAGGATGGCGTAAGCAAGGACGTGCAGCAACTTGTCCGAGAAGGTAAAGCCGGGCAGTTGGTCGGGTGTTGGGAATGACGATTGCACAAAGATTGCCGTGCAATAAGCAACCACCGGTCCCCAATGATAGATTCGCTTAACCATTTTAAATCTGCAGCCCGCCTTGATTTTGGGCCCGATGGAAGGTTTTGAAACCACTTCTAATCAGCGAAAAGATCGAGTTCCAACCGACGCTCGGCCACATGGGCGAAGACTTGGTCTTTAAACTCGGACAATGCAATGCCGTGCCGGACTTTACCGTCCAAGGTGCGCACCGAAACGGTGCCCTGGTCCTTTTCTTTTGCGCCGCAGGTTAGAATCAATGGAATTTGTTGCAATTGGGCATCGCGAACCTTCTTTTTGAGGCTCTCGGAGCGGTGATCCACTTCGGTGCGCAATCCTGCAGCCTCCAGTGCAGCGGCCTGATCTTTGGCAAATGGGATCAAGTCATCATTGATGGGCAAGAGGATCACCTGCACCGGGGCCAGCCACAATGGAAATTTGCCGGCAAAATGCTCCACCAATATACCGAAAAAACGCTCAATGGAGCCATAGACCACCCGGTGAATCATGATCGGTCGATGGCGTTCGTTGTCCCGGCCGATATAGGCCAGATCAAACCGTTCGGGCAGGGACATATCCAATTGAATGGTGCCGCACTGCCACGTGCGTCCCAATGCATCCTTGATGTGAACATCGATTTTGGGACCATAAAAAGCGCCGTCGCCTTCATTGATTTTATATTCCTGACCATAGATTTTGAGGGCCGATTCCAAACCGTCGGTGGCCGTTTCCCATTGCTCGTCCGTGCCGATGGACTTTTCCGGACGGGTGGACAGCTCCAGATGAAATCCCAGACCGAACTTGCTGTATACCCGGTCCACCAGCTTTAAAACCCCCAATATCTCGTCCTGAATCTGGTCGGGGGTCATAAAGATATGGGCATCGTCCTGATGAAAGGCGCGCACACGAAAGAGGCCGTTGAGCACGCCGCTCAGCTCATGGCGGTGGACCAGGCCGATTTCAGCGGCACGTATGGGCAGGTCCCGGTACGAGTGGTGTCTGCGTCCGAAAAGCAGCATGCCGCCGGGGCAGTTCATGGGTTTGATGGCGTAATCGGCATCATCAATGCTGGAGACATACATGTTTTCACGATAGTTGTCCCAATGTCCGCTGCGCTCCCACAAAAAACGCTGCATCATGATAGGCGTTTTGGTTTCCACATAGCCGTCGGCGTGATGCTCTTCGCGCCAGTAATCCAGCAGCGCGTTCCAGACCGCCATGCCTTTGGGATGGAAAAAGGGCATCCCCGGCGCTTCTTCATGAAAGCTGAACAGGTCCAGGGCCTGCCCGATACGCCGGTGGTTACGCTTGCGGGCCTCTTCAATAAAATGGAGGTGTTTTTTGAGCTCTTTTTTATCAAAAAATGCCGTTCCATAAATGCGCTGGAGCTGGGCTTTGGACTGGTCGGCACGCCAGTATGCACCGGACACCTTCATTAATTTAAAGGCTTTAACCATACCCGTATGGGGGACATGGGGACCGCGGCATAAATCGGTAAACTCGCCCTGATGGTAAAACGAGATGGTGCCATCATCCAAATCGTTTATCATTTCAAGCTTATAGGGTTCATTCCGGTAGAAAGCCAAGGCCTCCTCTTTAGAGACCTCCCGACGTTCAACGGTCAGCTTCTCCTTGACAATTTTCTTCATTTCAGCCTCAATACGGGCAAAGGCCTCTTCAGAGATGGGTTCCATGTCGATGTCGTAATAGAAACCATCCTCCACCACCGGTCCGATGGTCAGTTTTGCATCCGGATAGAGCCTCAGGATAGCCTGGGCCATGACATGGGCGGCGCTATGCCTCATAATTTCGAGGCCTTGGGAGTCTTTGGTGGTAATCAAGTTTACCTTGGCGTCTTTTTCGATGACACGGTTTAAATCCACCAGTTGATCGTCTACCGTCATGGCCACGCAGTTGCGCGCCAGACCTTCGGAAACGCTCAGGGCAACGTCCATGCCTGTGGGCGGTTGGTCAAATTGCTTTATGCTCCCGTCAGGAAGTGTTATAGTGGTCATCTTGCACTCACCTTGCTGTTTAGAGGTCATGGCATGATCGGTATTTCATCGAATACCGAGAAGTTACATTGAAGTAGGAGAAATGCTCCTGTGGGTCAAGGAAAAAATAGCCAACAAATGCCGTCGTGTGATTATCGGTTTATCGATACCGAGGAGACGCTGGCCGAATTTACACACAAAGCGCAAAGATCGGAAATCATCGCCCTGGATATTGAGGGCGACTCCATGTTCCACTACCAGGAAAAGGTGTGCCTGATTCAAATGGCGGCCAACTCACAGACCGTTGTCATCGACCCTTTGAAAATCAAGGACCTTTCCCTGATCCGCCCCCTGCTTGAAAGTCAGAACATTCCCAAGGTGATCCATGGGGCCGACTACGATGTTCGCTCCATCTACCGCGATTTCGGCATTTCCATCGGCAACCTTTTCGACACCCAATTGGCCAGTATGTATATGGGATGGACGGAAACCAGCCTGGAGGCCGTGGTGGCCCGACAATTCGGCGTCGAGCTGGATAAAAAATACCAGAAAAAGAACTGGTCCCGCAGGCCGTTGCCGGAAGAGATGGTGGCCTACGCCGCCTCGGATGTGGCCTACCTCATTCCGCTGGCGCATTATCTGTCCAGAGAGCTCAAACGCAGGGGCCGATTGGAATGGGTGACAGAACAGTGCCGACTGCTCAGCGCCGTGCGGCCGCCCAAGAACAATGACGGTCCCCTGTTTATCAAGTTTAAAGGGGCCGGCAGATTGGAACCCCGCCAACTGGCCGTCCTGGAGGCCCTTCTCCAGATGCGCAATGCCATTGCCCGTCAAAAAGACCGGCCTCTGTTTAAAATTATCAGCAACACCGCCCTCAAAAAAATCGCCGTAGCCCCGCCATCCAGCTTAGATCGACTCCAGGGCAGCAAAGCCCTCAGCGACAAACAATATGACATGTACGGAAAAGCCGTGATGGAAGCGGTTCGCAACGCGCAATGCATACCAAAAGCCCAATTGCCCAAATATCCGCGGCAACGCTCCCCCAAGGTGCCCAGACAGGTTCCGGCGCGGGTGAAAGCTTTGAGAACATGGCGCGATCAAGAGGCGCAAAAACTCGATCTCAATCCGGCCCTGCTGCTGAACCGCGCCCTCATCAAATCCATCGCAGTTGACAATCCCACCGACATAGAGGCCCTCGGCAAAGTGGAAGGCATCCACCAATGGCAGGCGGACACTTTCGGGGAAGCCATCTTAGACGTGCTTCGGGGAAGACATCTGAAACGGGCTTAATAATGGTGGTGCTATTATTTCTTGTCTGCGCCCTTAATTCGATTAAGAAAATCCATATAAAGCTTTCGGGACAACACAGGATACTCGATGAATGGAATATGGCCGCAACCATGGATGATATAGGCGCGGCAATTTGCGATCCTGCTCATGATATTGTCAACGGTCGAGACATGCATGACACGATCCTGGGCGCCCCAAAGCACCAGTGTCGGCACCTTGATGTGCTGCGCCAGATCATCCATACGTGCCACTCCGCCGGCCATTAAGTCATCAAACAGCTTCCGGCGCCAAGCCGACAATGCCACTCCCCGCCGGGCCCAATAACGTTTGACCGTCTCGGGCAACTTGACCGGACGGTGTAACAGATAATCCATCTGGTCTTGCACATCCCGGGCTGTGGTGCACAGAAAAATGTTGCGGCCACTCTTCAGATACAGTGACCAGGCGTCACTGACCACCGGGGAACTAAAGCCGGCGCTGCTCATCAAACACAAGCTTTTCACGAGATGGGGATTGCGGACAGCAAAGTAGGCCGCCAGGTATCCACCCAATGAGATCCCCATGAGGTGATATGGGACAGCCGAACGCAAATGGACAAAAGTTTCCAGGCGCCGCACCTGATCATCAATACCATAGGAGATCGACCAGTCCGGCAGGTGGTCGCCAAACCCCGGCAAATCGGGAATCACAACCTTACGGCGGATCCTCAGGTAAGATACCAGCGAACCAAACCGGTCCTTGTCCGCCCCAAAACCATGCAACAGCAATATCGGCTCTCCTGTGCCCCCTTCCAAAAAAGGCCAACGCATGCTTCCGACCCTTTGCGACTTCAGCCGGACACCGCATACCCGTCGATTAAGCCGGATGACGGCGTCGATGGCCTTGTCCGGATTGCGAACAATGGTCAGCATCAGGTTCAACCCCTGCACAAACAGACGCAACATCCAGCGCTGAACAGGGTGCGGCCGGGGCGCCAAGTAACGGCATTCGGGATATCGGCACCATAACATCTCTTCTTTTATGTCATTGCCCGTCAAGTTGATGAACGCTCCTTTATAAAGTCAAACCGTTGACGATGTTTGCGGCTTCGCCCAGGGTTCCTGCGGCTCGTCCTCGGCGATGTCACCTTTGAAGGAACAAATTCATAATACATTAATTTTGAACACAATACTAAACGGGTTCGAAAATGTTGTCATCGCCCTGGACGCCATTGGAGCTTATCTTTGCAAACAGGCATGCTTTTTGCTATACTAATCAACAGGTTGCTTTTTAATGCCGCCATTAACCGGAGTTTTAAGTTGCAACCTACTACAATGGCTCTATAATAGAAGTAGAGCGTTGCGGTGCGGAATACAAAGAAGGTGTTCATGCAGTCGCAATATGCTGTCATCATCACCACAGTGTTCAAATCCATTTAAGTCAAGCATCTTGGTGCCCGCCGTAACGCTGTCGGACCACAAGATGAAACGGTACCGTATCAACAGTAAAGCACAACCAATCTAATAGCATCAACCGAATGACGGGGGAAACCATGGCCAAAAAAGCGCAGACTCAGCCCAAATCCCAACTGCATCAGCATTGCATGGCTGTCAAAGCAGGGGAACGCGTGTTTGAAAACGCCTTTCAAAGCGTAACGCGCATGATCCTTGAAAGCAACATCGAAAAGGTGGTGGTGAATGCCAAAACCACCTATGATTTCAACATCTTCAGAAATGGATCCAAACATGTCATCGGCATGTACGACGAAATCAACAGCTTTGTCTCGTACGTCAAAGATGCAGCGGAAAACGGATCTTCCAAAGAGATGGCCTTTGTGTTGGTTGGGGAGCCGGGAAACGGCAAAACCTTTTTTGTGGAGTTTCTCTGTTCGGCCTATCGCAACTTTCTGGCACAGCCCAAAAACCGCAAGTACACCTTCCGTTTTACGGGTATGAATGAACTTGGCAATTACGGCCGCATTTCGTCCATTGAATCCCAAACCTATGAAGACCCCATGATTCTGGCCATGAACCTGTTTGACACCCAGGATGAGAATAAAGGGTTTCTGGCCAAAGAGTTCGGTTTTGACGATAAAGCCATCGAAAAATTGTACGACAATTACCGGCCTTTGGGCGCCTGCAGCGGTTATATTTGGAACGACATGCGCGCCAGAACAGGCGATGATCTCAAAAAAATGCTTGAAACTGTCGATATCATTCCCGTTCCGCTGACGGAAAGTTTGGGAACGGTGACCGGCAAATACCCGGCCAAAGACAAGATCACCTCGTCCGCCGTGGACCTGCTGGGAGAAGAGTCCATTCAGCGGTTGATGCACATCACCGATACCAACAACCCCTACCGCTTCGATTTGCGCCGCGGGGCCTTGGCCCGGGTGGCCGGCGGCGGCATCCATTTTGCCGATGAAATCTACAAAAACAAAAAGGACCTTGTCCAAGTCTACCTTGGGGTTATTCAAAATCGCAATATTGAAATCGACGGATACAAATGGCCCATCGACACCCTCATTATCGCCACCAGCAACAACTCCGAGTTCAATCGCTTCCTGTCTGAAAAGGAAGAGGCGCCCATCGTGGACCGCTGCCGCATCTGCTATGTGTCCCATAACACCAATTACAAGCTGCAAAACGATTTGACCGCCTATGCCATCGGCAATCAGGCCCGCACCACCTTGACCTATGAAGACCTGCACCAGGACCCCAATCTGAATTATGCCACATCGGTGGCCTCGGTGCTCACCCGGCTGCCGCGATCGGAAAAATTGACCCCCATCGAGACCATGAAACTGGCCGCCGGGGAGGTAGCCGGTGAAAAGAGCATCAAAACCCTGGCCGAAGTCATCGAC
>JASFER010000011.1:0-44441 GCA_050124755.1 Desulfobacteraceae bacterium | reverse complement strand
TTGTCAAGACCGACCCATGACAAGTATTATGGCAAAATCCCCTACTCTGACCCGGTTTATGTGGTATGGGGAAGAAGTAAATAACGCCATTAGGGTATGGAAGCCATGACAAAAGACAGAATCTTGGTAATCGGCGCTACCGGTTATGTGGGCGGCAGGTTAATACCGCGCTTGCTTGCAAAAGGATATCATGTCCGTGCGATGGCGCGTTCATTGGAAAAAATGTCTTCTCGAAATTGGGCATGCGATGAGAGCGTTGAGTTGTTCCAAGGGGATGTTCAAGAGCCCAAAGCCTTGATGCGTGCCGCCCGGGACTGCAGTGTTGCTTATTACCTGGTTCACTCCATGATTTCTAAAAACAAGCAATTCGCCAAAGCGGATCGGATTTCCGCCATGAACATGAAGCGCGCTGCAGAGGCGAATGATATGGAGCAGATCATCTATCTGGGTGGATTGGGGGATATCCGACATCCCAATTTAAGTCACCATCTGGCTTCTAGACACGAGGTGGGACAGATCCTTCAATCCGGCTCCGTTCCTGCAACCGTTTTAAGAGCAGCCATGATTCTGGGATCCGGGAGTGCCTCATTTGAGATTCTGCGTTATCTGGTGGAACGACTGCCGGTTATGATCACACCCAAATGGGTGCATACCCCCACCCAACCGATTTCCATTTCCAATGTTCTTGACTTTTTGTTGGGCTCTCTCGGCAATCAAAAGACTTATAACCATAACTTCGACATCGGCGGTCCCGATGTTCTCAACTATCATGATCTCATTGATATATATGCTCAAGCAGCCCAACTGCCTCCCCGCAAGCTGATCCCCGTGCCCCTGCTCACCCCCAAACTCAGCGCCCTTTGGATCCATTTAGTGACGCCGATGCCCTCATCCATTGCCCTGCCCCTCACTGAAGGGCTAGGGGTGCCGACGACGTGCATCGATGAAAGGATGACCGAGATCATACCCGTGAACCTCATCAGTTGCAAAGATGCCGTCAGAACCGCATTGGACCAGATACTGGAGCAGCAGGTGGAAACCTGCTGGAGCGACGCAGGATCCATGGCACCTCCGGAGTGGGCCGATTGCGGTGATGCACAGTACGCTGGTGGCACCATATTAACCTGTGCCTATCGGGCACGGCTTTGGTCGACACCGGAAAAAACGTGGCCGCCGGTAGTCGGAATCGGTGGTGACAACGGTTATTATTTTGGGAATCTGCTTTGGCGGTTGCGCGGTGCCATAGATCGTTGGGTCGGCGGTGTGGGATTGAGAAGAGGTCGGCGCCATCCAAACCGGCTGCAAACCGGAGACGCCCTTGACTTTTGGCGGGTGCTTAATGTCGATCCAAATCGCCGCCTTACCCTTATGGCAGAGATGAGGATACCCGGGGAGGCGATTTTAGACCTTCGGATCCATCCTGTCAGCGATAACGAAACGGAGCTTCGCATGATATCCAGATTTCTGCCCCGCGGTCTGGGGGGGCTTCTGTACTGGTATCTGCTGTACCCTTTTCATGTCATCATTTTTAAAGGCATGCTCAAAGCGATAGCCCGGCAAAGCGGCCCTTTCCCGGCAGGTCGCATTGAAAAATGGCGTCCACAGCCGGAAACCAGTTGCGGCGTTACAAATAGAACCCCTTAATGATCCAGGTTGAAGCCGCGCGTGTTGACGAATTAAGGGTTCGTGACCAGATTATGTCAAATGTTTATTAAGCAAGGAGGTATAGCCAATGGATCTCAAATCCTATTTCGACCAAACGAAAGGTTTGGGAATTCTTTCCACCGCCAATTATGACGGGCAGGTTGATGCTGCTGTCTACAGTCGTCCCCATGTCATGGCAGATGGAACCGTGGCCTTTATCATGCGGGATCGACTGACCCATTATAATCTGCAGACCAACCCCCATGCGGCCTATCTTTTCAAAGAAGACGGTGAAGGCTACCAGGGCAAACGCCTCTTTCTCACCATGATCGGTGAGGAAAAAGAGAGCGACAGACTCTACGAACTGCGCAGAAAAAGCTATCCCCTGGACAAGGACCGCAGGGAGGCCAAGTATCTGGTATTCTTCAATATCGACAAGACCTTGCCGCTCATCGGTCCGGGGCGCACAAACTGATCGCCAAAACAAACGCCGGGGAGACGAGCGGCGATCGCCCTTTGCACCTGACGTCAACCGTCTGGAAGCGGTTTCAAAACCTCCCCGCGAACTGAAACAAAGCATTGCGCCATGCGTTTGGATGTCACTCGCGCTTGGACTTGTCAGAGCCAGAGCCGTCGCCCGCCTTATCCTCCGAAAGGTTCTTCTGCTTGACTCTGCGCTTTTGCAACGACCTTCGTTCGGGAATGTGAGAGTTGTATTCATATTGACGTCGATCAAATCCTGCGCGTCTCTCTCTTTTAGCTGCCAGGTTGATGCTAATCATGGTCAGTTACCTCTTTATGCCTTTTATCATATATAAATTATAGATGGCATATGTTTTGTCAATTGGGTATATTCCAAATTACTGGAAGCCGTCTCAAAAAAAGGAATCCCTATGGCAGACAAAATCAAAATCGGCATCAGCGCCTGTTTGTTGGGCAACAATGTGCGATACAATGGTGGGCATCAATTAGACCGCTATGTCCGCGATACTTTGGGCCAGTTCTTTGATTTTTTACCTGTTTGCCCCGAAGTGGAGTGTGGCCTGCCGGTGCCCAGGGAAGCCATGCGTCTTGTGGGTGATCCAAGTTACCCCAAGCTATTGACCAGCCGTACGGGCATTGACCATACCCAACGCATGGTGTCTTGGGCCAAAAGGAGGGTCAGCGAACTCGATAAAGAGGCGCTTTGCGGCTTTATTTTCAAGAAAGATTCGCCCAGCAGCGGCATGCAGCGTGTGAAAGTGTATTCTGGAAAGGGAATGCCTCAACGAAAAGGCAGCGGCATGTTTGCAAGGGTCTTCATGGATTATTTTCCGCGCATCCCTGTGGAGGAGGACGGACGGTTGCACGATCCCAGGCTCAGGGAGAATTTCATAGAACGCATTTTCGCTCTAAGCCGCTGGCGAAATCTGGTATCCCGGCGCAGAGATATGGGGCGACTGGTGGATTTTCATACCCGTGAAAAACTTCTCCTCTTATCTCACAGCCCCAACCACTATCGTCAAATGGGAAAACTGGTGGCCCGGGGGAAATCATCGGCCATTAGCGACCTTTATGACACTTATGAAAAACATTACATGGCGGCCCTGTCGCTTAAAGCCACACCTGCTAAAAACACCAACGTGCTGCATCACATCTTAGGGTTCTTTAAAAAACAGCTCAGCAGTGACGAGAAACATGAAATGTTAGAGATTATCGATCTCTACCGAAAGGGACTGGTACCATTGATTGTACCCGTCACCCTGGCCAATCACTACGTGCGCAAATACCGCCAGCCTTACCTGGCGCTGCAGAGCTATCTCAATCCCCATCCCGTTGAATTAAAATTGCGCAACCATGTTTAGTCAAAGGTATCGTATATGAAACACGCCGGCCACCCTGCTGATAATAAGCCCCGTGTGATTAAAGACGCTTCCGGGAGTACCGGCGGCAATCTCGGAACTTTTGCCGGTGTATTCACCCCCAGCGTGCTGACCATCCTGGGCATCATTCTTTTCCTCAGACTGGGCTACGTGACGGGCAGTGCCGGTATGGGCCGGGCCC
This sequence comes from Desulfobacteraceae bacterium, assembly GCA_050124755.1. Lineage (GTDB taxonomy): Bacteria > Desulfobacterota > Desulfobacteria > Desulfobacterales > Desulfosarcinaceae > JARRKU01. The sequence goes on along the minus strand of JASFER010000011.1, from coordinate 40,754 downwards.
TGATCATTATTGCCATCGCCAATGTCATCTCCGTTCTGACCAGTCAGTCCTTGGCGGCCGTTGCAACCAACTTGCGTGTCAAAGGCGGCGGAGACTACTATCTCATATCGAGAACACTCGGGCATCAATTCGGGGGCGCCATCGGCATGGTGCTCTACCTGGCCCAATCGGTCTCCGTGGCCTTTTATTGCATCGGTTTTGCCGAGGCATTGACCGCCATGATCCCCCAATGGCCCTATTTGAGCCCGCGTGTTGTCGCCCTGATCGCTGTTGGCCTGTTGTTCATACTGGCGTGGATGGGGGCGGATTGGGCCACGCGATTTCAATATGGGGTCATGGTTTTGCTCATTGCCGCCCTATGCTCCTTTTTCTTTGGCGGTATAGGTCAATGGGAGGGAACCCTTTTCAAATCCAATTGGTCGGCGCCTGCCAATGCACCGCCGTTCTGGATCATTTTCGGAATCTTCTTTCCAGCCGTAACGGGTTTCACCCAGGGCGTCAGCATGTCCGGAGATCTTAAAGATCCGGGAAAAAGCCTGCCACTGGGCACCTTCGCAGCCGTTGGGGTTTCCATTGTGGTATACTTCGCAGTGGCGGTCACCTTTGCAGGTGTATTGCCCAACAAAACCTTGATGGGGGATTATCAAGCCATCAAGCAGGTGGCGCGCTACGGTTTCCTTATCGATGCCGGTGTGATCGCCGCCACCCTATCATCCGCCATGGCGTCGTTTTTGGGTGGTCCGCGCATTTTACAATCGTTGTCCGCCGATCGCATCTTTCCTTTTTTGACCCCATTTGCCAAAAGCTCGGGGAAAACCGGCAATCCCCGCAGGGCCATTCTACTGACATTGGCCATTGCACTGGCCACCATCGGATTGGGACAGCTGAATCTCGTGGCCCGGGTGGTTTCCATGTTCTTTCTGATCTCATACGGTCTGTTGAATTATGCCACATATTATGAAGCCCATGCCGAGAGCCCCTCTTTTCGACCGCGCTTTAAATGGTTCAATAAATATCTAAGTCTGTTGGGCTGTTTCATCTGCCTGGGGATCATTCTGGCACTGGATGTAAAAAACGGCCTCATTGCCATGGCCATATTGATCGCCATCCACCAATACCTGAAACAAACCGCAGGTCCGGCGCGATGGGCCGACAGCAGCAGCGCCCATGCCTTTCAAGTGATCCGCAAACAGTTAAGCGCCTTGGCCAACTCAACCGGGCACCACCGCAATTGGCGACCCCACATCCTGGCGTTCACCAATCATGCTGAACGACGCACCGCCTTGCTCACCTTCGGTCAATGGATCGAAGGGCAAAGCGGCCTTATTACCGCCGTGCGCATCATCGAAGGTTCCGACCTGCGCTTGCTCAAATTTCAAAAAGAAGCCCAAGAAGAATTGCAGCGTCATATTCAGAAAAATCAGATGAACATTTTCCCACTGGTGGTGCGAACGGATGATGTGGCTTCGTCCCTGCCCGTATTGCTGCAAAGCTACGGCGTCGGCCAGTTAACCGCCAATACGGTATTGATCAATTGGTATGGCCAATCCGGTAAAGGTGTCGGCGGGCTGCAAACCTTAAAATACGGCCATAATCTGCGCAGTGCCTTTCGTCTGGGATTCAACCTGGTCATTTTGCATTACGAAGCCACCCGATGGCAAACTCTGCTCGCTTCGGCATGCCAGGGACGGCGCATTGATGTTTGGTGGCGGGCCGATGCCACCAGCCGGTTGATGCTGCTGTTTGCCTATTTGACCACCCGGCACCACGACTGGGAAAAAGCAGAGATCCGCGTCCTGACTTCGGGAACCGGGGAACGCCTGGCCGATGTAAAAGAAGAACTCAATCAATTGCTGGAAGATGTCCGTATCGATGCCCAGGCCTGCATCGTTTCCGATTTATCTCCGGAAACGGTCATATCGGAATCATCAAAAAGCAGTCTGGTCTTCATGCCGTTTCGGATTCGGCAGTTCAGGCTGACCGACATGGAGGGCTTCAGTTTGGCGCGCACACTTCCAAAACTCCCTCCCACGGCCCTGATCATGGCTGCTGAAGATATTGATCTGGATGCCGAGCCGGAAGAGGGCTCCCTCGGTGCACTGGCCGAAGCCATGGATAAACTCCGCGAGGCCGAAAGAAAAATGGCTAAGAGCAGTAAAACCCATGAACGCGCTAAAAAGGCCGTTGACCGCATAAATGATGAAATCCAGGCGGCCATTGCAAATGGCTTGTCAAAAGCTGATTTGGATATCTTGAAAGCAAAACTCGTCAAGGCTGATGAAGATGCCGAAACGGCTTTTCGCAAAGCCGCAAAAGACAAAGCCAAGGCGGACGATGCCGCAGCAGAGGTCAAGAAGATAGACGATCCATCAACCCATAATTCGCAGTAAAACCGACTGAGTCACTGACATGGATTGGAACAGCTTCATTTCTTCCCGGCGCCGCAGGTTAAATGCCGTACACATCAATCGCCGGGGATGCTACATCCTCTATTGGATGCAACAATCCCAGAGAGCCGCATGCAACCAAGCATTGGAGCATGCTGTTCATGAAGCCAATCGCCTGGGGCTGCCGGTGATGGTGACATTCGGCCTTACACCGGATTATCCTGAAGCTAATCGGCGCCATTATGTTTTTATGTTGGAAGGGCTTGCGAACACGGCGCAGCGTTTGCTCAAGCGCGGCATTCCAATGGAAATCCAAATTGGATCGCCACCTGAAGTGGCTTTGAAAGCATCCCGCCAAGCCGCCCTGCTGGTGTGCGACCGGGGGTACCTGCGGCATCAAATTCAATGGCGTCGAGCGGTGGCCCGACAGGCTCCCTGCCCGGTGGTTGAGGTTGAAAGCGATGCATTGGTTCCCGTTGAAATGGTATCTCAAAAGGCTGAATATGCGGCCCGTACCATTCGCCCCAAGCTCCATCGGACCTTGAATCGATATCTGGTTCCCCTGCCATTGAACAAGCTCGTCACTTCCGATCCCGATCTGGCCGCTGCAACGGACTTTCATCATCTGATGGAGAAACTGGAAATGAAAGGCCATATCAGACCGGTGTCGCCCTTTTTCAAAGGCGGTTATGCTGAAGCCCGAAAAAGGCTGAAGGTGTTTCTCCGGCAAAAATTACCCTTTTACTCCCAACGACGCAGTCATCCCAACCACGACGGCGGTTCCATGATGAGTCCTTATCTGCACTTCGGTCAAATCTCTCCCCTGGAAATCGCTTTGAAAGTCCAAAAATCAGACGCGCCTCATGAAGCAAAAGAGGACTATCTGGAAGAATTGATCGTGAGACGCGAGTTGGCGATCAACTATGTGACCTATAGCCGTCATTACGACACATACGCCGGCTTGCCCCAATGGGCCCGCAGTACCCTGAAAGCGCACACAGCCGACCCGAGGGATCCGGTCTATTCCCTGAAACAGCTTGAATCGGCTCAAACCCATGATGCCTATTGGAATGCCGCCATGAATGAGATGAAATGGACCGGGTACATGCATAACTATATGCGCATGTATTGGGGCAAAAAAATCCTGCAATGGCGGCCCCGCCCCCAGGACGCCTTCAAAACGATTCTCGAGCTGAACAACAAGTATTTCATAGACGGACGCGACGCAAACTCTTATGCCGGCGTGGGATGGATTTTCGGATTGCACGATCAAGCATGGAAAGAGCGCCCCGTTTTCGGCAAGGTGCGCTATATGGCGCGCTCCGGATTGGATCGCAAATTCGATATGCAAGGGTATCTGGAGAAGATTGCACTTCGCATCGCAGGTTTTCAAAAGGAGGCCGGAAAGAAACCTATAAATCCGGACGGCTAAAGATATTAGCCGTTGGATCGATATCTATTTCAGGCCTGTGATGTTTGGGGAACACTCAATACCATTAACTCTGGCATGGAAGCATCAGAGACACGTGTTTATTGCATCAATAAAACTTGGTCCTCAGGGCCAGGTCACCGCGCCTTGGCTTTGCCATATAGCACAGGCGCTGTAATGGAATATCGAATATCGAACAAGGAACCGCAGAATGTCGAAGTAAGGCATTCTGTCATTTAAAATGATGATGGCAGAGCGCAGCGATTCCACACTTGGACATTCGATATTCCTTGCTCGATATTCTGCGGTTCTCAACACATACCTGTAGAACGTGAAGCGGAAATTGGAGGGCCAATGATTCGGAAATTATTTCTCGTTTGTTGCTGCGTCTCAATGATCACCCAGATGACATGGCGTGAAAATGCCGCTGAAGCGGCAGAAACGACATCCAGGCAGCTCTTATCGCCGTTAACTCCATCTCGGTGCATTGAAATCGCTCTTGAACAAAATCACAAGCACCGCATCTCCAGACTGGCGGTTGAAACGGCCGAGTACCAGCACAAACAGGCCCTTTCCTCATTCTGGCCCCAGGTGACCTTCGACGCTGCCTATATCCAGCAGGACGAGGACATCAATTTTATTTTCCCGTCCAACACATACAACTACAGCATCACCCTGCCGGGCCCTATGACCATCTCGGGGCAAACCACGGTACCGGAGCAGGATATCACGGTGATGGACCGGCAAAGCGTTCTGTCCAGCTTGAATGTGACCTACCCCCTATTTACCGGGGGGTTGCGTTCCAACACCGTTAAAGCGGCCGAATCCAATGTAAAAGCGGCCGTGCATGCTCTGCGCCGCACCGAATTGGAACTGGTGCGCGATGTCCAACGCATGTATTACGGTGCCGTGCTGGCTCAGCGGTTGGCCGATATCGGCGAAAAGACACTGATACGATTGGAAACCACTACCGATTTGACCGAGAGGCTCTATAAAGGGGGTTCCGGTTCGGTGACCAAGCTCGATTATCTGAGAAGCCGGGTGATGCTTGAAAGCGCCCGTTCCATTAACGAGGGTTTGAAATCCAATGTGGCGCTATCCAAAGCTGCCCTGGTCAATACCATGGGACTTCAATGGAATACCCCGTTGACCCTGGCCGAAACCAGCATCCCTTTTGCAGAGATAAATGCTGATGTCGACAAGCTGGTGGCCGATGCCTATCGGTTCAATCCGGATTGGAAGCGTTTGGCCGCCGGCCTGGATGCGGCTCAGGCGCTGGTGAACAAAGAACGGTCGGCACACTGGCCCAAGGTGGCCCTCAACGGCACCCTGTGGCGCTGGAGCAATGATCTGGACGGCGAAGGCCTTGCCACCGATGAAAATGTAGAGGGCTGGAGCGTGGGGGTGGGATTTCAAATGCCCCTGTTCACCGGCTTTTTGACCACCAACAAAATTTTGGAATCAAAGGCGCGTTTGAAAAAGATGGAATCCAGGCGGATACTGCTCAAAGAGGGGCTGGCGCTGCAAGTCAAACATGGTGTCATCCGCATGGGTCGCTCCCAAAAAATCAGAGAGGCCTCTTTAAAAGCCGCCGGCCACGCAAAAGCGCACCGCGAGTTGGCGGTCCGGGCCTATATGAACGAACTGATCTCCACAAAAGAGGTGATCGAATCCCAAATCGTTGAAGCCTTGGCCTGCGCCAGGTCGGAAACAGCCCAGTATGAAAACGCGGTGGCCCGGTTTGATATCGATTTTATCGTGGGCCAAGAGGTCCAAAAGTTACTCGAAGAGGCTGACTAGGCTTGCCAAAACCGGATAAAGAGCATAAAGTGAATGGATTGTTGTCTAAAACGAAATGGCGCTTGCAATTAGATCTTTTGCTGGTTGAAGCTGATAGTGAATATTGACCATGGTTGACCTGTTCCCCAACCTTCCTGGAAAATCCCGTCTGAGTAATAGCGATTCCGTCAAATTTATAATAGGTTGCGCTATTTTCTGGATTGCCCTGACAGCTTACGGCGCCGAATCAACCGCGCCGGGAAGCGGCACCCCTCTTCCTCGCATCGCACATTTCGGTATCCTCAATACCCTGCATGGCGTCAATATAGACGATGCGCGGGTTGCGCTCGAGATGAACCTGAATCGCCAAAGCACTGTGGGCCTCCAGCATGTTGAACCAAAACTGGAGATTGTTCCGAACGTGGCAACGGCTGCAAACCTGATTGGGCAAAGACACCTGCACGGCATTTATATTTCCGGAATCGATTATATCCTGCTGCGGGAGATGGTTGGGACAAATCCGCTCTATGTGGCATCGGCGCTATCCGCTTCTCCGGTGGAGTCTTACATTGTTCTGACGGCAAAGGAGATGGACTGGAAAAAGCTTTCCGGCATGGCCCGGCGCCGGCTCATGGTGGAGCATTACGCCCAATGGGATATTGGTCGCATTTGGCTGGAGACTGAACTCAATCAAATGCAATTGCCAAAAAGCGAAACGTTTTTTACCGCCATTCAGGCCGCCGACAAGCCCACGCGCCTGGTGCTGCCGGTTTTTTTCGGCCAGGCCGAAGCGTGCCTGGTGACGGAAGGCGCATACCAAACCATGGTGGAACTCAATCCCCAATTAGGTCAAAAGCTGCAGATTCTGATGCGCTCTCCAGGGGTTATCAAAAGCCTTTTCTGTGTGGCCGATGATCTGGATCCGGACTTTGTCGCCAAAACGAAGCAAAGATTGCACGCCATGCACCTGACGGATGATGGTCAACAGCTGATGATGATATTCCGGCTCAAACGGTTCTTTCCATTTAGACCGCAAGACCTCCAAGCGACTGAGCGGATATTGCGTCGGTACCGAACCATAAACCCTGAATTTGCCCTGCAGTATCTGGAACACCAAGCAGATGAACAGTCCCTCATGCGGCGGAACAAAAGCGCAAAAAGATGACCCGTTCCTCCAGATCCACAGATACATCCACCGCTCATGGGAGCAATCACCAGCCCGGATACCGGTCCCGCATCTTCATTCGCACAGCCAGGATGGCCTGGCTTCTGGTGGTCTTTACCGCAGTCGTGTTTTTGTTGAGCACTGTTCCATCTCAGCGCAAACAGTTGCTGGAAGAGATGCGCCAGCGCGCCAAGGTGGCGTATACCTCCACTGCCCAGGTGGCCGTCGAGTCCATCGTGCTCGATGACTACAGTGGCATTGTGGAGCATTGCATCAACATGGTATCCCAGAACCCCAGCCTGAAATATGTTGTGCTCACCAGAGCAGACGGCTTTTCTCTGGTGCACACCCGCACCCTGTGGAAGCAGGATCAACTGGACGGCTTGTGGCTGCCGTCGGCTGGAGAGGAGGCTGCGGCCGGGAGGTTCGTGGAGCACCGAATTTCAAACGGCATCGCCTACCATCTGAGCTACCCACTGAACTACTCCGGTATTGATTGGGGCTGGATTCATCTGGGACTCTCGCCGGAAAAATTCTATAAGGATTTGAGAGCCCTTTATGCGCGTACCTTTGCAGTGGCCATATTAGCTGTTGTGGGAGGACTGGCGGCTTCGTTTGTATATGCACGCCGGCTGAGCGTCCCCATTCAGCGCCTGGATCGGTTTGCCCGTAAAATCGCCGAAGGGGATCTATCCCAGCGCATCCATATCCAAACCGGCGACGAGGTGCAATCGCTGGCCGACTCGTTTAACCATATGGTGGGGGAACTCAATCGTTCCAACCGAAAGCTGATCGAAACCGCCCGGCAGGCCGGCATGGCCGAAATGGCCGTGGATGTGCTCCACAACGTGGGCAATGTGTTAAACAGCGTTGGGGTCACTGCCCAGGATCTGAAGCGCAAGGTCAGCCAATCCAAGATGGCCTCCCTTCAACCGCTGGTTGAGTTAATGAGGCATCAAGGGGAAATGCTGCCGGATTATATTGCCAACGATCCCAGGGGACAAAAACTGCCCTCCTATTTATCAGCTCTCAGTGCTCATCTCAGTGATGATCACCAAGCCATCACCACCGGCTTGAATGACCTGGAGCGGCATATTCAGCACATCCAGGATATTGTTCACCTGCAACAAAGTTACAGCCGCAACATCGGTTTGACAGAGCGGATCAATATCACCGAGGTGATTGATGACGCCATCGCGCTGAATCTGGACGCCATCAAGCGACATGGGATCCGCATTGAGAAGCATCTGGAGACCCTGCCCAAAGTTTTGCTCGAACGCCACAAGCTGCTGCAAATATTAATCAATCTGATCAGCAATGCCAGGCAGGCGTTTCACAACGGGAATATCACCCACAAGCGGATTACCATCAGCATGTACCGCCCTCAACCCAAGACTTTATGCATCCGGGTTTCAGACAACGGTATGGGCATTGCCCATGAAAACCTGACGCGCATCTTTCAGCATGGCTTTACGACCCGCCATAACGGCCACGGTTTTGGCCTGCACAGCAGCGCCATTGCCGCGTCCGAAATGGATGGCACCTTGCAGGCCGAAAGCCCGGGGCGGGGTCGCGGCGCCACGTTTACCATTGAACTTCCCATTCGAACTGCGGAGAATGAACATGAGCTCACCTGATATGCAAGCACTGACCCCGCGCAGAATTATCATCATCGATGACAACCCTGATATCCACAAGGATTTTGCCACCATTTTGGCTGCCAAAGCCGATCGTTCCCGCCTCGAATCGCTGGAATGCGAACTGTTTGGCTATGGGCAGTCGGAACAAATGTGGGAGGGCCCCCGCTATGACCTCGATTTCGCCTCCCAGGGACGCCAAGGTGTTGAAAAAATCAAATCGGCCACAAGCCAAAAGATGCCATACCAGTTGGCGTTTGTAGACATGCGTATGCCGCCGGGCTGGGATGGGCTTAAAACCATCAAAGAGATCTGGCGGATCGATCCGGCCATTCAAGTGGTATTGTGCACCGCTTATTCGGACTACTCATGGGAAGAGATCAACCAAACGTTGGGCATGACCGACAACTTGTTGATACTGAAAAAGCCTTTTGATTCTTCGGAAGTGGCCCAAATGGCATCCACCCTGACACAAAAATGGCTGCTGGCCCAAAAGGCGATGCTGAAGCGCGCCGAGTTGGAGCGACGGGTGGCCCTGCGCACCCGGGAACTCAGCGACAGCAATCGAAAACTCAGAAAGGAGATGGCCGAGCGCAAAGCATTGGAAGACCAACTGGTGCGGTCACAGAAAATGGAAGCCATCGGCACCCTGGCGGCCGGGGTGGCCCATGACTTGAACAATATTCTTTCCGGCGTTCTGAGCTATCCGGATTTGCTGTTAGAGCAGGTTCGGCAAGACGATCCCATGTACCGCCCGCTTTCCGTCATTCGTCAATCAGGCCGGAAAGCGGCCGCCATTGTTCAGGATATGTTGACCCTGGCGCGACGCCAGGTGGCGGTAAAAGAGCCCCTGGATCTATCCGCAGTGGTGAACGACGTCATCGAAAGCCCGGAATATGGCGCCATCTGTGATGCTCATCCAAACATAGACATCGAGATCCAATTGGGGTCCGATCTGTTGCCGGTGTCGGGCTCTGCGGTTCATCTGGAAAAAATGGTCATCAACCTGATCTCCAATGCCGCCGAATCCATGGCGGATGGGGGCGCCATTCTGGTCGGCCTGGGCAGGGAGCGACTAGCGCATACCCTGCCGGGATACCGTTCGGTGAAGCCGGGCGACTATGTCAAGCTCACCGTCGTCGATCAAGGCTCGGGGATTTCCCGGGAAGATCTACAACACATTTTTGAACCCTTTTTTACCAAAAAAAAGTTGGGCCGCAGCGGCACCGGGCTCGGTATGACCGTGATATGGGATACGGTGAACCACCACGACGGATATATCGAAGTGGACAGCCAGCAGAATCAGGGCACCACCATTGCGATCTATCTGCCGAAAGCCGACCAGGAGGTGCCGAAAGCCGAAAGCGCCATGATTGAAGAAGATTTGACCGGCCGGGGCGAACGCATCCTGGTCGTCGACGATGTGGCCGAACAGCGCGAAATTGCCACGGCCATATTTCAACGACTCGGGTATCGGGTCGACGCCGTGCCGTCCGGAGAGTCCGCCCTGGCATACCTCAAAAAGCAACCGGTGGATCTTTTATTGCTGGATATGATCATGGAACCCGGCATGGACGGCCTGGACACCTTCAAACGGGTGTTATCGATCTATCCGGAGCAGAAAGCAGTGATCGCCAGTGGCTATACGAAAAACGACCGGGTGCGTTCCGCTCTCGAGCTGGGGGCCAGCTTTGTCCATAAACCCTATTGCCTGGAAGAGATCGCCAGGGCGGTCAAAAACAAACTCGCCGGCCATCATCACGACGACACAGCGGCGGTGGCCACATCCGTATGAGCATAAGGCGCATCTTGTTACAGAGCTGAACATCTTTGTCATTGTAACCGGTTGGATATGGAATTTAATCGTTTGATTTGGCCAATCGCAAACTATTGGTGACCACTGTGATGCTGCTGAATGACATGGCCAGGGCGGCCAATATGGGGTGTAGTTGACGCAATATGGTGGGAAGCGTCTCAAAGGGGCTCAACACGCCTGCGGCCAAAGGGATCAGCACGATATTGTATGCAAAAGCCCAAAACAAGTTCTGCCGGATGGTGCGCATGGTCTCCCGGCTGATGCCGACGGCTTTGGCCACACCTTTTAGACTCCCCCCCGAAAGAATCACGCCGGCGGTTTCAATGGCCACATCGGTGCCGCTGCCGATGGCGACGCCCACATCGGCCTGGGCAAGGGCCGGGGCATCGTTGATGCCGTCACCCACCATGGCCACCTTTTGATTTTGCTGCTGAAGCTCGCGGACTTTGGCGGCCTTGTCTTGGGGTTGCACCTCGGCCATCACATGGTCGATCCCCACACGCTGCGCAATGGCTGCGGCCGCCTGCAGGTTATCACCGGTCATCATGTACAAATCCAGTTTTTGGGCATGCAGCAACGACACGGCTTCGGCTGAATCTTCTTTCAGGTTGTCCGCCACGGCGATGGCGCCCATGGGGGATTCGTTCTTGGAAACCACCATGACGGTTTTACCTTCCGACTGCAAACGTTCGATGGAAGCGGATAAATCTCTTATCTCCCATCCCATTTGATGAAACCAGGCGGGTTTGCCCACGCGCCACACGGCGCCGTCGCGGTTGGCTTGAACACCTGCACCACCATGGGCCTTGAAGCTTTCCGGCGGCCATAGCCGGAGTTCTTTTTCCCTGGCCGCCATGACGATGGATTTTCCAAGGGGATGTTCCGACCCCTGCTCCACCGAAGCCGCATTTCGCAGCAATTCGTCGGCGTCCTGCATGTCTCGTCCATCTGGTACCACATCTGTCACCACGGGTTTTCCCTGGGTAATGGTGCCGGTCTTATCCAGCACCACCGCATCGATGGCGGAAGCCGTCTGCAAGGACTCGCTGTTTTTAAACAAAATACCTTGCTGGGCGCCCCTGCCGGTGCCCGCCATGATGGCGGTGGGTGTGGCCAATCCCAATGCACAGGGACAGGCAATGACCAATACGGCCACCAAACGGATCAGCGCCTGCACGCCGTCTCCGCTGATCAGCCACCAGGCTGCAAAGGTGATCAATGCAATCACGATCACCGCCGGCACAAATACCGCAGCCACCTTATCGGCCAATGCCTGGATCGGCGCTTTGCTGCCCTGGGCTTCCCGGACCAGGCGGATGATCTGGGCAAGGGCCGTCTCCCTGCCCACCCGGGTGGCGGTAAATTTGATTTGTCCGAACTGATTAAGGGTGCCGCCGGTAACCGCGTCACCGACCTTTTTGTCCACGGGCAGGGGTTCGCCGGTGAGCATGGATTCATCCACCGCCGATTCCCCTTCCGCAACCACCCCGTCCACCGGAATGCCGGCGCCGGGCCTGACCACCACCAGATCCCCTTTGCGCACCCGCGCCAATGGAATCTCCTGTTCCTGGTTATCTCTGACAACGACCGCGGTTTTGGGACTCAAGTCCATGAGTTTGCGAATGGCCGCCCCGGTGCGCCCCTTGTTGACCGATTCCAGCATTTTGCCAAGTTTGATCAGGGTGATGATCACTGCCGAAGTCTCAAAATAGACGTGCCCTTCAAGACCGAAAAGCACAATCGCCAGTGAATAGAAATAGGCCACCGAAGATCCCAACGCCACCAGTACATCCATGTTGGCGGTGAAGTTTCTCAGGTTTTTGTACGAACCCACATAGAAATCATAGCCGGTATAGAATTGGACAGGTGTAGCCAATGCCCAGAACAACCAATTGACCCATGGCCCATGGCTCCAGGGACCCACCAATCCAAAATCCCGGGCCATGCTCAAGGCAAAAAGCGGAGCGGCCAGGGCCAACCCCACCCAAAATTTGCTTTTTTGTCCCGCGATCTCCTGCCGGCGGGCCGTTTGCTCGGTATCTTCTTCCGATGCATCAAGGGTTGGCAATAGGACGGTGAAGCCGGCTTTTTCCACGGCAGCGGCCATTTCATCCACAGAGGCAAGATTGGCAAGATAGGATACGCTGGCCCGTTCCGAAGCAAAGTTCACCGAAGCGTGCAATACCCCCGGCACCTTTTTGTTCAGCGTGCGCTCGATGTTCATGGCGCAATTGGCGCAGCTCATGCCGCCGACGGGAAATTCAACGGTCTGGACGGGGACGGAAAAACCGCTTTTTTGAATTTGGGCTATGATGTCATCGGGTTTGAGGCGGCCCGTATCATAGGTGACGGTGGCCTCTTCAGCCGCGAAGTTTACATTCACGGATGAAACGCCATCGAGCTTTTTCACCCCGCGCTCGATGTTCATGGCGCAATTGGCGCACGTCATGCCCTCTACGGGTAGTTGAAAGACCTGTTGACGCATGGTTCAATCAAGCCTTTCAATCATTGGGCCGCCGGATAGTTGATCTCTTTGAGGGTATCGAGAATGCGGTCCAGGGTCACGGGTGCATCCCACTGGACGGTGACCGTCTTTTCGGCAATGCTGCTGTGCACATCGGCGATGCCGTCAATCTCTTTGAGTTCGTTTTCAATGGCCATGGTGCAGTGTCCGCAGGATATGTTGGGTATGTTGAAAGTGCGCTTTTCCATTGGTTGCCTCCGCTCGCTTTTAGTTTCACCGGCTGTTGCGGTCGATCCACAACGTCTCAATTCGAATATTTATTTTAAGCACCCATTTCAGAATTGTCGACAACACCGGCCAAGGTTTTAACGGCAAGAGCCAAGCGGGTTTCATCACACATGGAAAAATTGAGCCGCATGGTCTCCTTTCCTTGTCCTGGGTGAGCATAAAAGTACATTCCCGGGACAAAAGCAACTCTTTCCCGAAGGGCTTGCCGATAAAGGGAGGTCATACGCATGCCTCGGGGGCCCCGGGCCCAAATGAACATCCCGCCTTCGGGTCGCGACCATTTAAAGGTGGGGGGAAAATAGCGTTCCAGGGCCGACAGCATGGCCTCCAGCCTGGGCTTATAGAGTTTGATGATCCTGGGCAAATGGGCGTCCAGATGGCCTTGGGCAAGATATTCCGCCGCAAGCGCCTGGCTGAATGTAGCGGTGTGCAGATCCACGCCCTGCTTGACAACCACCAGCCATTTTCTGAGCACTTCCGGCGCCACGCAAAACCCGATGCGCAGTCCGGGTGCAAAGACCTTTGAAAGCGTGCCGACATAAACCACATGATCCGGCGCCATGCTTTTTATGGGCGGCAGTCTGTGACCACGATATCGCAAGGCGCTGTAAGGATCATCCTCGATGAGCAGGGCGTTATATTTGCGGATGAGCCTGGCCACCCCTTGGCGGCGGTCCAGGGGAAGCGTGCGGCCCGTAGGGTTTTGAAAGGTGGGCACCAGATAGATAAACTTGACGGTTTGGCTGCGCAAGGCCTCCTCCAGGGAATCCAGGACCAGGCCCTCATCGTCGGCCTCCAGGCCGACATAACGCGGCTCATACGGCGCAAAGGCCTGCAACGCGCCGATATAGGTGGGCGATTCCACAGCCACGGTGTCCCCTTTGGAGATGAGGATCATTCCAAGGGCATCCAATACCCCTTGGGAACCGCTGGCCACCAGGATCTCATGGGATGCAGCCTGAACCATATGACCGGCCAGGTGATCCACCAGCGCCTCGCGCAGGGGGCCAAATCCTTCCGTAGGATCGTATTGCAAAGCATTGGCGCCATATTTTTCGAGTACCTGTTCCGTCAGGTGCTGCATCAAATCCAATGGAAAACTATCCGGTGATGGAATGCCGCCGGCCAGTGAGATCATGCCGGGCTCAGATACCACTTTGAGGATTTCACGTATGGCATTGACCCCCATGTGACGCGTTCGCGCGGCAAGTTTGGACGTTAGATCCATATCTTCATCCTTATTCTGAATTGGAATGCAACCATAGCATTGCCAACACATATCAAAGCTGCTACCAAATAACAGATACAGATTTTGTAATTTTTTTACATAACAGATTGAACCAACCAGATATCAACCAGGAGCGGCAATGGAATCAGGCAGCGCTTTCCGCTATGCGGAACTGGCCGACAAACTGGAGTCTCAAATCATGGACGGCACCTTTCGCGCCGGTGATAAATTACCCTCCATCCGCAGTTTGCATGCCCAAACCGGCCTGAGCATCTCCACGGTTTATCAAACCTTCATTGAATTGGAAAAACGCGGCGTGGTGGTGTCTCGGCAAAAATCCGGATATTATGTCAAACCCTTGCTGAAGAACCTGCTGCCGCAGCCCAAATCTCCCAATCCGCCCATCGCCCCGCAAAAAATCGATATCAACAATCTGGCTTTTGCCCTGATTGAAGCCATGGGAAACCCCAATGTGCTGCAACTGGGCGGTGCCTTGGTATCCAATGAATTGCTTCCCCTGAAGGAAATCGGCGCCATTCTAAAAGGGGCATCGCAAAAATTCCTGAAAGACAACCTGGCCGGGTATGAACACTACCTGGGATATTTCGACTTGCGCAGACAAATCGCTCAACGCATGGCACCCTTCTGTGGCGATATCACACCGGACGGCATCGTGATTACCAATGGTTGTATTGAAGCCGTAACCCTGTGCTTACAGGCAATCACGCGCTCAGGGGACACGGTGATGGTGGAATCACCCACATTCCCGTGGTTTCTGCAACTGCTTGAGGATCTGAGCCTGCATGCCCTGGAAATCCCCACCCATCCCCAAGACGGTGTTGATCTTGAAACCCTTGAAAAAGCCGTTCGGCAGCACGATGTCAAGGCTTGCATCTTGATACCCAATTTCAACAATCCGTTGGGATTTGTGATGCCGGATGATAAAAAGGCCATCCTGGTAGCCCTCTTGAACGCGATGGAAATCCCCATCATCGAAGATGACATCTATGGGGAGCTTTACTTTACGCCCAAGCGCCCCACCCCGCTAAAAGCTTACGACCGCAAAGACCTGGTGCTTTACTGTTCGTCCTTTTCGAAAAATCTCACGCCGGGACTGCGCATCGGGTATGCCCTGGCCGGCCGGCATATGGAACGGTTGAAGCGCCTCAAATTAAACCGAACCATCAGCGGCCCGGGCTTCACCCAATGGGCCGTGGCAAAATACCTGAAGGATGGAAATTACGATCGTCATCTGCGCAAATTAAGAACCAGCCTCAAAAACCAGGTATCCAACTCGGCTTTGGCCGTGGCCCGCTATTTCCCCGAGGGCACCAAAATCAGCGCCCCCCGGGGTGGACTGGCCTTGTGGGTCCAACTCCCTGAAAAAGTGGACAGCCTGCAGTTCTTTCGCAAGGCCATCGGCCGCAACATCGCGGTGATGCCGGGAATCATGTTCGCCAGTGGCGATACCTTCAATAATTGCATACGCATCAGTTGCGGCATGCCCTTTAGCGATGCCGTCGAAGAGGGGTTGTCGACCCTTGCGCATATCATCAGCGAAATGGACTGATCACCATTGCCAACCCCTTCCACCATTGATAAGTGTCTGTTAATGGATAGACCCCGCATGCATGATCCTGCAAAACGAGGCAGAGATGAAGATTGAAGAAATCGGCGGTGAATTTGCGCTCATTGATAAATTGTCCAAAATCATTCCCGCAGACCATGCCGATCTGATAGTGGGGGTGGGAGACGACGCCGCGGTCATCCGAACCGCCCCGGAGCCGGCCCCATATCTACTGGTCACCACGGATATTCTGGTGGAAGGGCGCCATTTTGCCCATGAATGGGCCGGCCCTGAACAGATCGGCATCAAAGCCGCCGAATGCAACATCAGCGACATTGCCGCCATGGGCGGTGCGCCCACATGGATGTTTGTCTCGCTGGTCCTTAAAAAAGATGCGGAAGTCTCCTGGATTGAGCGGATTTACGCCGGCATCTCCCTTTCATGTAAACGACACGGCGTCATCGTTGCCGGCGGCGACACCACCGAAGGGCCGGCCAACACCATCAATATCGCCCTTTTGGGCACCGTATCAGAAAGCCATCTTTGCCTGCGCAGCCATGCACAACCCGGCGATCTATTGGCGGTCACCGGCCCCCTGGGTGCCTCGGCCGCAGCCCTGGCCCTTTTGCTCCAGGGGCGCACCCCTTCCGGCTATTTGCTGGACAAACACCTGGCGCCCACATGCCGCCGGGATGTTGTGGACACCATTGCGCCGGTTGCCAATGCCATGATTGATATCAGCGACGGCCTGGGTTCGGAAGTGCATCATATCTGCACCCAAAGCCAGGTTAGCGCCGAAATCTACGCCCACGCCGTTCCCTTGCACGACGAGGTCAAAGCTGCCGGAGAAGTCCTTAACATGGCTCCCCTCCGGTGGGCACTCAGCGGCGGTGAAGATTTTGAACTACTCTTTTCAATACCCGAGGAAAAGATGAAGATACTTGAAACATCGGGATTGACTTTCTATCGTTTGGGAAGGATTACTGAAAAACAAAACGGCCCGGTGCTGATTACCACCGAAGACGGCACCCTGCCCCTTCCCGGCGGCTATAACCATTTCAAGCAATGATTATGAATACAGCTCTATCCTTTCCCGGACACCGCGGACAACGGCCACCATCAATGTGAGATACTCTCTGAGATGGCGGGTCAGCAGATAATTTTCCAGTACAAAGGACCTGGCGGTAGCGCCCATCTTCTTGAGGCGATCAGTGTGTTTGATCAGATAACGGATGCGCAGAGCGGCACCTTCGGGTGTGTTGACCAGAAAACCGGTATAATGGTTGGCTATCTGGATGCGGATGCCGCCGGCGTTGCCGCCGATAACCGGCTTGCCCTTCCACATGGCCTCGGTGACGGTCAGGCCGAAACCTTCTTTGATCGATTTCTGCAGGACGATATCGGAGATGCGTTGAATGGCATTGATAGTCCGGTGCGCGTCAGGGGGAAGCAGCAGGATGTGGATATCCGGATCACCCTTGGCCGCGGTTTTCACCTCGGCCAGCACCTCCTCGCCCTCCGGGTCGTCGATGGCGGTGCCGCCGGCAAGGATCAGCTGCAGGGGCGGGCCGAAAGCCTTGGCCATCTGGTACGCCTGAATGACGCCCACCGGGTCTTTGAACCGGTCAAAGCGGGAGATCTGTGAGATGACCGGCCGTTCAGGATCGATATGGTAATCCTTGTAAATTGAGTTGATTTCGTCGTCGTCCAAATCGATGTTCTTGTCGCTTAACGGATCGATACTGGGAGGGATGATATACAGCGGGTGCTGCATCGGCTGGGCAAAAGCGGGCAACGAGTAGATACTGGCATCGTAGCCCTGGATAAATTGCCGCAGGTATTTCCAGACCGGCCGGTGGGGACGGCTCACATCAATATGGCAGCGCCAGATCCACTTACCTTTGCGGTCATGGCACAGGTTCAAAAGCGGGGCCGGCTGAGGATCGTGAATAAAAACAATGTCGCTGCTTTTCAACCGCTCCTGCAACCGCTCGAAATTGTAGGCATTGGTTGCTTCGTAATGTTGTAAAAGCCCTTCCGGGATCTGTTCGCGATTGCCCTGCAGCGTATTGTGCATTTTTTTGGTGCATTGGAAGTACTGGGCGTCTCCGGAGACCACCTCCCAACCGGCTCGGATTCCCAACTCCTGCTTCAGCGGGATCAAACGGTGCAGAATTTCAGCCACCCCGCCGCCTTCGCGGGTGGAATTGACATGGACGACGTTCATGCCCTTCAGCGGTTCGGCCAGCTGATAAAGATGGTCGATGACGTCGTTGCCGACAATGGCGGCATAGCGTGTGAGCATATCGGTCATGAGGCATTTTCCTTGGGAAGGTATTTATTCAGCACCCTTTCAAGTTCACCGCGCAACTCTGAAATGCTGTTAAAATACGGATCGATGGCCGCAATATTGACGGCACAGGCGGCATACGGCTCACCCCATCCACGGAGCCACTCGGAAAAGTCATCCCGGCCGGATTCTGTCCGGCGACGCGCATCGATGAGATGGTAAAAGATACTTCCCAGCGCAATGTTCGCGATGATGCGACCCAACTGCTCCGGCGTCTGGATCCGTTCGCGTGTGTCAAATATGACAATTTGGGAACGCATGAAAAAAAACGGATTTTCAGCATCGGTGTGGGGATCGAAGTCCTCTTCATCCATACGTTCTTCCACCACGTCGATGATTCGCAGGCGCAGGTCGTCAATGGATTCAAATTCGGTGGGGTTGAGGATGGACAACCGTTCGGCCAGGCGCCGGTCATGCAGATCATGATAAGCCCAGGCGGCAAAATCGTTTTGATACTCCGGATCGACAAATTGGGGCCGCAGCAACCCCCCCCAGAAATGAAAATAGGTTACCGCCGGATCTTCCATTCTAAGCAGCCGGTCCAAAAGCTCGCGAAGATTATGCGCCTTTTCTCCGATAGCGATGGCAATCAGGGCGCAATCCATGATGGCAAAAGGATCCAATTTTTAATATCCTTGTAATTGAAGTTGAAAATAGGCTTTGTGCGAGGAAAACAGCCGCTGTGCTGCGCTGAATCAGACCCGTGCGACGGGATGCTTTATGGGTAGCAATCGAGAATAGCTTTACAACTAATTACAATATAATATACTAAAATATCATGATTTCGGCACTTGTCAACCTCATGATGCCGGAGAAGATAATCATGAACATATTACTTGTCGCAGCCGAAAACGATGCCCTTGAAGGCGGTAAAGTCGGCGGTGTCGGCGATGTTATTCGGGACATCGCGCCCGCACTGGCGTCTTTGGGATGTCAAGTGACCGTCATCACGCCTTCCCACGGATTTTTACACACACGCGAAGGATCACGCCGAACCCGCATGATTCAATTCATGTTCCGGGGATACCCGCATTGGGCGGAGCTGTTCGAAATTGCCGGCAAAACACCGCATACCGGTGTCCGGCACATGGTCGTGCACCATACGCACCTGAGCGCATGGGACCCGTTTTTCCAAAAGCATCAAATTTATGTTCATGATGCACCGGATCAGCCCTTTTATACGGATGCGTCCAGATTCGCCTTGTTCTGCGCGGCCGTTGCCACTGCCGCATCCCAGGGCATGTTCGGTCCTTTGGACGTTATTCATCTTCACGACTGGCATACAGCGCCGATTCTGATCCTGAGAAAATGCGATCCCCGGTTAGAAGCCCTTCAAAAGATACGCTCCGTATTTACCATACACAATCTGGCATTACAGGGGGTGCGCCCGTTTCAAGGCAGTGATTCTTCCTTGCAAGCGTGGTTTCCACACCTTTCCTACAACTGGCTGGATCTATCGGATCCGCGCTGGTCGGATTGCATCAACTTGATGGCCGCCGGCATTCGCATGGCCGACGCCGTGCACACGGTATCGCCTTCATATGCCGAAGAGATCCTCCATCCCAGCGAAAAGCCACATCACTACGGCGGCGAGGGGCTGGAACCGGCACTGCGATATACAAAAGACAGCGGAGCGCTGATCGGGATTTTAAACGGATGCGCCTATCCGGAGGGACTACAGGCACCGGAAATGGCCTTTGACGAGATGTTGGATCGATTTGTGGCCAAGATCATCCAATGGGCCGGACGGCAGGATCCGATGCCTTCATCGCTCTTTATTGCCTACAGCCGCTTAAAGGAACTGCGCCGGCATAAAGCGGATTTTAAAATAGTGCTTTGCAGCGTCAGCCGCGTGGTGGACCAGAAAGTGCGATTGATGCGCGAGACCGGCTCGTCTTCCAAATCCGCTTTGGAGCGTATTTTGGACGGGCTCGGGGCTCTGGGATGTTACTTTCTGCTCGGCGCCGGAGCGGATGAATACGAACGGTTTTTTACATGGGTCAGTTCCCGTTACGAAAATTTTATCTTTTTAAACGGCTATTCGGACAAATGCGCCGAGACACTTTACGCCAACGGGGATCTTTTCCTGATGCCCAGTTCCTTCGAACCCTGTGGCATCAGCCAAATGCTGGCCATGCGGGAGGGGCAGCCCTGCGTGGCCCATGCTGTCGGCGGATTGAAAGATACCGTCCAACACGGCGTCAATGGTTTTGTATTCTCTGGAAAAAATCTCAATGATCAGGTGGACGGCTTTGTCAGGGTCACCTTGGATGCCGCCGCCCTTAGGCAAAGCGATCCTGAAAAATGGCGGCACATTCGCCGCCGGGCCGCGGCATCCAGATTCTTATGGCAGGATACGGCCCGGCAGTACATCGAAAAGCTCTACATGCAACACCTCCCCCCGGGCAATCGCATGGCGGAGTAGTTGTAATTTCTCCCACCGAATACCGATCACCGAATACCGAATACCGATCACCGCCCACCGATCACCAAGGCATCGATCAATCGGGTCAAAAACGCCCGAAATGCTTTTGGATCGGATATCTGATAGTTTGCCGCGGTTTGCTCCTCTCCGACCTTGATGCTCACAATCGGCTCCTCGGCCATATCGAACATGCTTTCGTCGGTTTCATCGTCTCCGGCGCATAGAACAGCGTCGTAAGCTTTCGAGCTCAGGAAATGATTCATGATCATGCCTTTGTTGATTTGAATTGAGCTGACCTCCACGATCTTTTTGCCGTGATGGATTTCCACCGGCAGATTGGAAAGCATTTCGTACAGCTCCCCGACCAGTTGATTGGCCTTCCAGGTGCCCAGTTCCGGGTCGGTTGCCCGATAATGCCACACCACCGAAGCGGTTTTCATCTCTACGAAACTGCCCGGCGTGGTCCCGGTGCTAAGCTGCAGGATTTCAACCAGCCGGTCCATCCAGGACAAGTCGGCATTTTCATCAAATACCTGCCACTGCGGCGATCCGTGCATCTTAAAAAAATAGCCGTGTTCGGCAATCAGGTTAAAACCATAAGGCGCGAACCATTGGTCCATATCCTCCTTTTTTCTTCCGCTGATAAGAAAAACATCCATGTGTTTCTCGGATACGGATGTCAACCGGTAAAACAGCTGTTTAATTTCCTCATCGGGCAAAGCATCGTCCGGCCTTTTTTTCAACTCCGAGATAGTGCCGTCATAATCGAGAAAAAAAGCGATTCTGCCGGCCTTGCTGAAAAGAGGAAAGATGTCGTCCGTAAGGGCTTTGGTGTCCACAATGATGTCCGCATACCTGTCCGAAGCCGCCAGGGCACGAATAAACGACCTGGCCCAGTGCTTGGCGTCATACCTGAGCACCTTTTCTTTCATCGGCCATACCATCTTTTGCTTTTCAGGTTTCGGCAAGGACAAGGCCTCTTTGAGACACTGAACCATCTGATTGACATCGTAGGGATTCACAATGACGGCATTGTGCAATTCATGGGCGGCGCCGGCAAATTCGCTCAATATCAACACCCCGTTTTTCTTCCCCTGGCAGACCAAATATTCTTTGGCCACCAGATTCATCCCATCGATAAGGGGGGTGACCATGGCCACATCGGCCAGCGAATACAGGGCGCACAACTGGCTGAAGTTGACGGATTTATGAATAAAATGAATCGGCACATTGGCGATGGATGAATATTTGCCGTTGATTTGACTGATTCTTTTCTGCACGGTTTCAAGCAATGTCTGATACGCTTGCACATTTTCCCTGGAAGGCACACTGATGAAAATAAATACGACCTCATCTTTTGCCGTGGCTGTGCTTAAGAATCGATCAATGGCATCCAGACGCTGCCTGAAACCTTTGGTGTAATCCAGGCGCTCAACTCCCAGAACGATCTTCTTCCCCTGAAAAGCACTTTCGTATTCCGCTATGCATTTTGCATACGCTTTGGATCTCATTTCCCGGATGAATTTATCCGAATTGATGCCGATAGGATAAACGCCGATTTGTGTGGCCCGGTTATTATGGGCGATATGGTCGATTTCGGATTCAAGTCCCAGCAGCCTCAGCGTACTGCTTCGAAAATGCCTCAGGTAGCCATAGGTATGAAATCCGATCAGATCGGCGCCCAGCAGTCCGTTGACAAGCTCCTCCCGATTGGGATGGCATCTGAAAATTTCGTATGATGGAAAGGGCGTGTGAAGGAAAAAGCCGATTTTCATTCCAGGGTGCCGTTGCTTCAATATCGCCGGCAACAGCATTAAATGGTAATCGTGCACCCACACCATATCATCTGCCTGTGCCACCTCGGATACGGTATCTGCAAAAAGATGGTTGACGCTTTTGTAATAATCGTACCAGATATCTTCATACCGTGCATAGGGGGACATGTAATGCAACAGGGGCCACAGACTGGCGTTTGAAAAACCGCTATAGTAATTTTGCGCTTCAGGTTCGCTCAAAAAGATCGGTGTGTAGCCGTACTGCTTAATCAACCGGTCCGATAGACGCTTTTGCTGCTGTGGATCTTCAATCACACCGCCGGCCCATCCCACCCATTTTAACGCGTAGGTTTCCGTCAAACTCTCCATGGCGGACACAAGCCCGCCGGAGGATTTGGTTATCGTATCGGCGATGGTCACCGGTAATCTGTTGGAAACGATGATGAGATGACTCATTTTGATCTGCCTTCGGTTTTTGGGTTCATATCGCTGGTGCTCTGTAACGGGTTTGCAAAACTGGGCGGATCGGTCCGAAGCAATGGATAGCGGATCTGTATTTCAAATCAGGCAGGAACTGTTACGGGTTTCGTACTGAGCATGCAGAAGAGGTAGATATTTACTATACCATATCAAATCAAAAATTGAAAAAGTCGGTGCATTTGAAACAATTCCGGGTAAACATGATAAAGCCTTCTATGGGCGAATTTTAGATGATTTTTAGCAGGTTTTTTAGGTTTCGATAATACCACCATCTGAACCGGTCGGAACAGAGCCCGACCCTACGAAGCCCCTCAACCCCAGAGACCGGAGTGATTCGCGTAGGGCCGGCCTCTGTGCCGGCCTGGTATAAAATCCCATACCCTGCATAGAGATTGTCTTATCACTATTCTTCATTAAGCGCTTATGGGGTTTATGACCGCCCCTGCGTTCGCTTAACCGAGAATTTGCCGGTAAGTTGACTTTCCGGATATTGTGTGCTCCTAATAGGAGTTAATTCTTTCCCATTCTCATAATGCGCACGTCCATGCAAAGGAATCGCTTCCGGTAAAGTACCGTCGGACTGATTCGCTCCAGCGCTCTGAAGCTTATATCGTATCTCTGCCTGGTGTTCCCGGCTTCCGGGAGAAGATTTTAAAGCGGTGGAGGTTAAACGCATGAGACCGCCACTGGGCGCTGCTTATTTGGGAGATGGCCGCTGTCGGTTTATGGTATGGGCGCCGCTGGCCCAAGCCGTGGAGGTGCGCATCGTATATCCGGATGAACGCGTCGCCAGGCTGAAAAATACGGCAAAAGGGTATCATCACATTGTCTTAAACGATGTCGATCCGGCTGCCCGCTACCTCTACCGGCTGTATTTTGATCAGACGCCGGAAGGCCCCCGGAAACCAGCGGAAAGGCCTGACCCGGCCTCGCGATATCAGCCCGACGGGGTTCACGGTCCCTCCCGGGTGGTGACCTCAGCCTTTGACTGGCAGGATGGGCATTGGTTCGGCATACCGCTTTCACAGTATATTATTTACGAACTTCATGTGGGCACCTTCAGCACCGCAGGCACCTTTGACGGCGTCATCGCGCATTTGGATCGTTTAGCTGAAATCGGCATCACCGCCGTGGAATTGATGCCCGTGGCCCAGTTTCCCGGAAATCGCAACTGGGGCTATGACGGCACCTATCCCTTTGCCGTTCAGAATTCATATGGCGGACCGCAAAGCCTCAAACGGCTGGTCGACGCCTGTCACCGCAAGGGGCTGGCCGTGGTGCTGGATGTGGTCTACAATCACCTGGGACCGGAAGGCAACTACCTTAGAGACTTCGGCCCCTATTTTACCGACGTTTATCGATCGCCTTGGGGGCAGGCCGTCAATTTCGACGGTTCCCACAGTGATGAGGTGCGCCGCTTTTTTATCGAAAATGCCCTCTACTGGATCGGCGATTGTCATATCGATGCCCTCAGGATCGATGCCGTGCATGCCATCTTGGATTTCACGGCGCGCCCTTTTCTGGAACAACTTGCCTTGGAAGTCCACCGGGAAGCGAAGCGGTTGAATCGCCGCATCTATTGCATCGCTGAAAGCGCCCTCAACGATACCCGTGTGATTCGCCCCCGCCAATTGGGCGGCTTCGGTCTGGACGCCCAGTGGAACGACGACTTTCACCATGCCCTGCACAGCCTGTTGACCGGCGAAAAATCCGGATATTACCAGGACTTTGGACGGCTTGAGGATCTGGCCATGAGCTGGCGTGAGGGGTTTGTTTACGCGGGCCGGTACTCCGGCTACCGCCGGCGCAGCCACGGCAATTCCTCGCGAACCATTCCAGCCCGGCAATTTGTTGTTTTTTCCCAGAACCATGACCAGGTCGGCAATCGCATGCAAGGTGAACGCCTGGCCCGACTGGTCAACTTTGAACAGCTCAAACTGGCCGCCGGCGTGGTGTTGCTGTCTCCTTTCATCCCGCTGCTTTTTATGGGTGAAGAATACGGGGAGGTGGCACCGTTTCAGTATTTTATCAGTCACACCGATCCCGATCTTGTTGAAGATGTGCGCCAGGGCCGGCGCCGGGAATTTGCCGCATTCGGATGGCAGCAAGACCCGCCGGATCCCCAGGATGAAGCCACCTTCCTGCAGGCGAAACTCAACCACGCTTTATGCCGCAAAGACCATCATCAGGTGTTGATGCGCTTTCACCGTGAACTGATCCGTTTGCGCAAAGCAAATTCGTGCCTGGCGCAGTTGAGTAAGAAGAGGATGCACGTTTTTGATGACGAACAAACCATGCTGCTGTGCGTGCGACGGTGGAGCAGTATTGCCGAAGCCTGGATCATCTTTCATTTCGGCTGCGGTCATCAATCGATATCCATTTCCATGTCCGCAGGCCCGTGGATAAAGGCACTGGATTCCGCGGAAAAACAGTGGCAGGGCCCGGGCAGCCGGGTGGCGGCCGAAATTGAATCAAAAGGCGAGGTCACCCTCATCCGGCCGCCGTACTCCGTGCTGGTTTTAACCAGGGAAAGAAACGCCATATGACGCAGCGCTATATATGCATCCACGGTCACTTTTACCAGCCGCCGCGAGAAAACGCCTGGCTGGAATCCATTGAACTTCAGGACTCGGCCTATCCCTATCATGACTGGAATGCCCGCATTGCCGCTGAGTGCTATGGGGCCAATGCACTATCGCGCATTCTGGACGATCGCGGCCGCATCGTGCGGATGGTGAACAACTATGCCAAAATGAGTTTTAATTTCGGCCCCACGCTGTTGGCCTGGTTGGCTGCCAATGCCCCGGATATCTACCAAACCATCCTGCAAGCCGACGCCCATAGCCGCAAACGGTTTTCAGGCCACGGCTCGGCAATCGCCCAGGCCTATAACCACGTGATCCTCCCGCTGGCCAATCACCGCGACAAATACACGCAGATCCTGTGGGGGATTCAAGATTTTGAGCATCGCTTCGGACGCCGACCGGAGGGGATGTGGCTGCCGGAGACCGCAGTGAATCAACAAACCCTTGAGATTTTGGCCGAACTGGGCATTCGGTTCACGATCCTGAGCCCTTATCAAGCCGCAAAAGTGCGCGCCGTCGATACGCCGCAGTGGCATGATGCCAGCGGCGGCACCATCGATCCGACCATGCCCTATACTCAGCGGCTGGCCTCCGGACGCCGTATCACCATTTTTTTCTACGACCGTCACCTTTCCCGGGCGGTGGCATTCGAACGCTTGCTGAAAAACGGGGAGGCTTTTGCCAATCGTATTCTGAGCGCCTTTTCAGATAATCGCCCCCATCCCCAGCTGATCAATGTCGCCACCGACGGTGAAAGTTACGGCCATCACCATCGATTCGGCGACATGGCACTGGCCTATGCACTGGATTATATCGAAACCAACCAACTGGCCTGCTTGACCAACTTTGGCGAGTATCTGGCAAAATATCCACCTTCTTTCGAGGTGGAAATCGTTGACAACACCTCATGGAGCTGTGTTCACGGAATCCAACGGTGGCATAGCGACTGCGGCTGCAATACCGGTCAAAACGGGGAGTGGGACCAGGCCTGGCGCCAACCGTTGCGTCATGCCATGGATTGGCTGCGCGACACGCTGGAGCCCCCCTATATAGAAAAAGCGCGCCAATATCTAAAAGATCCCTGGCAGGCGCGTAACGCCTATATTGATGTCGTCATCAATCGATCGCCGGACAACGTTGAGCATTTTTTCAGACGCCATTCAGTGAAATCCCTGCCGCCGGCGAACAGAATCACCATCCTTAAGCTGCTGGAGATGCAGCGTCATCTCATGCTGATGTACACCAGCTGCGGATGGTTTTTTGACGAGCTTTCCGGCATCGAAACCGTGCAGGCCATTCAGTATGCCGGCCGCGCCATCCAGCTGTACAATGACCTTTTCAACACCGATATCGAGCCCCTGTTTCTTGAGCAACTGGAGCGGGCCAAAAGCAATATTGCCATTCACAGAGACGGCCGCCGGATTTTTGAAAAATTCGTTAAACCCGCCATGGTCGACCTCAGAAAGGTGGCGGCCCATTATGCCATCAGTTCTTTATTTAAAGACTATCCCCAGCAGGCGACCATCTTCTGCTATCAAGCATTCCGCCGGGACTTTCACAGTGCCGAGGCCGGCAAGGCCAAGCTTGCCGTGGGGCGGGTGGACATCGTTTCCAATATCACCCAGGAGAGTGCCGGCTTTTATTTTGGGGTGATGCACTTTGGCGACCATAACCTGGCCTGCGGCGTCCGGGAATACATGGACGGCGAAAACTATCAATACCTGCTGAAAAAAATCTTCGAAAGTTTTGGAAAGGCTGATTTTCCTGAGGTGCTGCGGATCCAGGACCACTATTTTGAATCATCGCGATACTCGCTAAAATCCCTGTTTCGCGATGAACAGCGCAAGATCCTGGATATGATCCTGAAAGCCACCGAGACCGACGCCCAATCCGCTTACCGGCATCTCTTCGAACATCATGTCCCGCTGATGCGCTTTTTGAAAGACTCCAACAGCCCGCCGCCCAGAGCGCTTGCCGCGGCTGCTGAAATTGTGGTCAACAGTGAGCTGGGCCGCGAATTTGCCAAAGATCCGCTTGATTTTGAAACCATTCACATCCTTTTGGAGGAGGCCGATTTGGCCGGCATCCCTCTGGATGCCGATACCCTGGAATATACTTTGCGTAAAAACCTCGAACGCATGGCTGACATTTTTCAATCCAACCCGCAAGAGTATGACTTGCTGGAAAAAATGGTGTCCGGTATCGCGTTGGTATATGCCCTGCCATTTGACGTGAACCTGAGAAAAGTTCAGGACCTGCATTACCGTTTAATCCAAAACACCTATCTGAAATTCAAACAAAAAGCGCAAAAGGGAGACCGCACCGCAGGCCGGTGGGTGGCGGGTTTTAGGAGGCTTAGTGACAAATTGTTGATCCTGCTTGAGTGAAAAGATGAACATCCCAACCGCCACATACCGTCTTCAATTCAACCCGAAATTCGGTTTTCAACAGGCCGGAGGTATGGTTTCCTACCTGGCTGATTTGGGGATCTCCCATATTTACGCCTCTCCGATCTTCAAAGCCAGGAAGGGCAGTGCCCATGGCTACGACGGGGTGGATCCCAATCAACTGCATCCCGAGCTGGGCGCCTGGTCTGATTTTGCAGGTCTCCACCGAAAGTTGGCTCAACGTAACATCGGATGGCTTCAGGATATCGTTCCCAATCACATGGCTTTTGACGGCGCCAACCGGATGTTGATGGATGTGCTGGAAAACGGACCCTTCTCAAGATATTTCGCTTTCTTCGACATCGAGTGGCATCAGCCGGCAAGCGCCCCCCATGAGCGGCTCATGGCGCCGTTTTTGAGCCGCCGGTTTACCCGGTGCCTGCAAAGCGGTGAATTCAAATTAAGTTTCGATGCTTGCGGTTTTGCCGTCAATTACGGCCATCTGAGACTGCCGCTTAAAATAACGTCTTACCTGCAATTGTTGAAACCCATCTGCGAAAAACTGAAATCCCTGCTCGGCGACAACCATACCGGTTATGCGATCCTTGCCGATATCTTTAGCCGTATCGAGAGCCTTAACACATCCCGCAGCGCTGAAAACCGCCACCAAGAAGTCGAGCGGTTAAAAAAGGCGCTTAAAGATCTATACGATGACAATACTGCGATTCGGCAACGCATTGAAATGACCCTTCAGCATTACAACCAAGGCCGAAAAGATGGAGAGCGCTTTGATGATCTAAGCCGGCTGCTGTCCGATCAGATCTTTTGGTTATGCCATTGGAAGGTTGCCGGCGAAAAGATCAATTATCGCCGGTTTTTCGATATTAACGAGCTGATTTGTTTGTGCCAGGAAAATCGGGACGTATTCGATACCACTCATGGTTTCATCAAAAGGCTGGTGGACGACGGATTTGTCCACGGCGTGCGCATCGATCACATCGATGGCCTGGCCGATCCCACCGCATACCTTGGACGGCTCAGAGCCCACCTGGGCGACATCTATATCCTTGTGGAAAAAATCCTTCAACCGGCGGAATCGTTGCCGACCGGGTGGCCGATTCATGGCACCACCGGCTACGACGTCACCCACCGGCTCAACGGATTGTTTTGTGCTGTGGAAAACGAAGCGAAATTCGACAAAATTTACCGAGCTTTCACCGGGCGGACAGCCAGCTTTGAACAAATATTGTATCATTGCAAGCGACAGGTTCTAAAAAAACAGTTCGGCGGCGATCTGCACAACCTGGCAGAACGAATCAAACAAGCGGCCGGCCGGACCGGCAACGGATGCGATATGACGCACCAACGGCTGATGCAAGGCCTGACAGAAATGTTGGTCCGCTTTCCGGTTTATCGAACCTACATTGACCGCAAGGGACCAAGGGCGGAGGACCGTGTATGCATTCAAGCAGCCAGGGCATCGGCGCAACATGCCAGATCGCAGCCGGCGCCTGAGTTGACCTTTCTCAGCCAATTGCTGCTCGATGCCATGGGTGCGCAACCCGATAAACCCCGCATCGCCGCGGCGCCGGATGTTGAAAAGATCATCGTAAAATTCCAGCAGCTGACGGCGCCGCTGACAGCCAAAGGACTCGAAGATACGGCCCTTTATATCTACAATAGGTTAATTTCGCTCAATGACGTGGGCGGTGATCCCCGCCGCTTTGGATGCCCCCCCCATGACTTCCACGCATTCATCAAAGAAAGAGCCGACAACTGGCCGCACACCATGAACAGCTCCGCGACCCACGATTCCAAACGGGGTGAAGATGTCAGGGCCCGCATCAATGTTTTATCCGAACTGCCCGGGCAATGGGAAAAGCATCTTAAAAGCTGGTATGCCTTGAATCTGCGGAAAAAAATCGGGCTTAACGGCGCGCAAGTCCCTGATCAAAATGAGGAGTACCTGCTGTACCAGACCCTGCTGGGCACGTTTCCGTTTGAAGATCCATGCAGCGGCTCTTTTACGCAGCGGATCAGCCGTTACTTCGTCAAAGCTTTGCGTGAAGCTAAAATCCATACATCCTGGACACAGGTGAACGGGCCGTACGAGGAAGCTGTCATCGCTTTTATTCAAAAGATCCTGCACCCGGTCGAGGGGGGCCCGTTTTTGAAGGCGTTTTTGCCGTTTTGTAAAAAGGTCGCTTTTTACGGCGTTTGGAACACCCTTTCTCAAACATTGCTTAAAATGACCATCCCCGGTGTTCCCGATTTTTATCAAGGCACCGAACTTTTTGATTTTCATCTAGTGGATCCGGACAACCGGCAGCCGGTTGACTTTGACAAACGCAAACGATTGCTGGCAGAAATTTTGAACAACTTTTCTTCCGATCCTTTGAGCCTGATCGAGGAACTGCTCGCTCATCGAAACGATGGACGCATTAAACTTTTTCTGATCGCAAGAGCCCTCAGAGCCCGAAACGTTCGTGCAATGCTGTATCAAGAGGGATCCTACGTACCGCTGGCTGCGGCCGGAAGATTTAAAGCGCATGTGATCGCCTTTGCCCGAACGTATAAAGAACGCTGCACCATTACCGTGGCGCCCCGGTTGCTGACCGGCCTGGTCAGCGAGCATCAATATCCGCTTGGCCGCCGCGTGTGGCAGGATACTGAAATTGTTTTTCCGGAAAAAAATGCTTCGTACTGGAAAAATATTTTCACCGGAGAAATCCTCAAAGCAGCGGCATCGGTGAAAGTCGGCCGAATTTTAAAACATTTTCCGTGCGCCTTGTTGGAGGATACCCCATGAATCGCAGATCAAGCGGCATCCTGATGCACCTGACATCGCTGCCCGGCCCTTTCGGCATCGGCGATATGGGGCCGCAGGCTTACCGGTTTGCCGATTTTCTGGCGCAAAGCAAACAAAGCTTCTGGCAAATCCTGCCGCTGACACCCGTAGATTTAAATCACAACAGTTCACCCTATCACAGCCCATCCGCTTTTGCCGGCAATCCGTTGCTGATCAGCCCCGAACGATTGGTCGGAGAGGGACTGCTGGATAAGGCCGATTTAGCCGCACTACCCGATTTACCGGCCGGCCGGGTGGATTTTTCAGCCGTCAGCGCCTGCAAAGAAGAACTGTTTGAGCAGGCGTATGATCGGTTTCAGGCCCGGGGCGTTAATGATGATTTTGATCGGTTTTGCCGCCGACATGCCGTCTGGCTGGACGATTTTGTTCTTTTCCATGCCCTGCAATCCTATTATGGCGCTGATCCGTGGAACAAGTGGCCGGCAAAAATCCGCAATCGTGATCCCAAGGCACTGCTGACGGTTCAATCTGAACTGGCCGAAAGCCTGAACAAGCGTCGATTTGTACAATACATCTTCTACAGGCAGTGGCGTGATTTGCAACGCTATTGTCGTCAAAAGCAGATTCGGATCATCGGCGATATGCCGATTTATCTGCCCTACGACAGTGCGGATGTCTGGAGACACCCGCAACTGTTCAAACTGGGCAAAAATAAACGGCCGAGGCGGGTCTCCGGAGTCCCACCCGATTATTTCAGTGACACCGGCCAGTTGTGGGGCCATCCGGTGTACAATTGGAAGGTGCTGCAAAAAAAAGACTATGCCTGGTGGATTCAACGCCTGGAACACCAGTTGGCGCTGTTTGATATGGTGCGCATCGACCACTTTCGAGGACTGGTGGCCTATTGGGAGGTGTCCGCCGCTGCCAAAACTGCCATCCATGGAGAATGGATTCCGGTTCCGGTGGATGACTTTTTCGGTAAAATCATAAGGCACTTTGCCTGCCTGCCGATCATCGCCGAGGATCTGGGAACCATCACAGCCGATGTCAGGGAGATTATGCGCCGTTATCGATTGCCCGGCATGCGCGTGCTGCTTTTTGCCTTTGGTGACGATTTTCCGGAGGGCGCCTTTTTACCGCATAATCACATAAGGCATTGTTTTGTATACACCGGAACACACGACAACAATACGGTCAAAGGCTGGTTTGAAAACGAGGCTGATGAAAAGGCGAAAAAGCGATTGAGCAGCTACATCGGCCGCAACATTTCAGCCGCCGGAATCTCCCGGGCAATGATCCGTCTGGCCATGATGTCGGTGGCCGACACCGCCATCATTCCCATGCAGGATCTGCTCGGCCTGGGGGCCGAAGCCCGCATGAACGATCCGTCAAAAGCCAAAGGCAACTGGCTCTGGCGCCTGGACAAAGATCCGATGACAAAAAAATTGACCGGCCGTTTGCGAAAGATGACCGAAACCTACGGCAGATCGTAAAAGATGTTCTTCTGCATTGACACGTTTCGCTCAAGCAGTTATTTTATTTATTGCATAAATCTTGCGCGCCTTGTTCGATTCCACGCTCGCTTTATTCCCGCAAAACAGAAATCCAGCCGCCGCTCAGCGCTCCGTGTGTATCCGCCTCGTGGACAAGCGTTTTAATTTCTGATCATCAATGTGCCTGGCGCCGGCAAGGAAAATGAAATATCCATAGGCAAAGGAATGCATTACAATGCCCGCTAATCAAGAAAAACGGTTCAATCGGCGAACCGGCACCACGGCACCTATTATTTATTTTCCTTTTAGCTCCCATTCTTCCCGTAAGTGCGAAGGTACGGTCTTAAACTCGAATGAACGCGGTTTGTGCTTTCAATCC
The DNA here is from genome assembly GCA_050124755.1 of Desulfobacteraceae bacterium. GTDB lineage: Bacteria > Desulfobacterota > Desulfobacteria > Desulfobacterales > Desulfosarcinaceae > JARRKU01. Next base: position 8,311 of record JASFER010000011.1, on the reverse strand, counting down.
CAAAGACCACTCAAGCCCGGACAGTGCATCTGCATCCATACAACACGTTTTGTCAAAGGAACTTGCGGACTCCGAAATCTATCACTGGCCCAGGTCCGATGGTGCGAACAAAATGAAGAGCGTGGCTGGGTCAACTATAATATCGGGGTAAGTTACTGTTGATCTGCATTTAACAGTCGTATGAGATAGGATCAAAGCATCTTATGAGCGAAAATGTTGTAGTGCCTTTGTACGAAGCCGTCAAGGTTGACGGTTTTGAAAAAGGCCGCTCCTTAATACCGCTAATCTAATTTGGAAAGGAACAGATGGTTGTGAGTGTGAAAAAACAATATTTGAAAACGAAGCCCGTGTGCAAAGTCACTTTTCAGATTCCCAGGCAGCAGGGCAACTCGGCGCAGGCGGCCCAAGTCCTTGGCGATTTTAATAATTGGTCCATGAAGGCAGTGCCAATGAAACGGCTCAAAAGCGGTGCTTTCACTCTAACGCTGGATCTTGAAAAAGGCCGGCAGTACCAGTTTCGCTACCTTCTGGATGGCACGCATTGGCAAAACGAACCAGAGGCCGACGGGACCGCTCCGACCCCCTTCGCCGACAGTGTCAATTCGGTGGTCAATCTGTAAAGAAATCGAGATGGTGTGGCCATGTGCAAAGGATCTTCATCACATGACAACGTTAGCCACAACCCATTTACCCAGGCTGCTTTTCGTAGTTCCTGATGCCGTTTTCATGCCCTGTACGCAGCATCGGGACGAGGGATTCGTGGGCATCCAAACCGGAAGCGATTATGAGTTTTTAGCCTATCTGATCAGCGATTTGTATCACGCCGGAGTTGATGTGCATATTGTTCAGCCTGACCTTCGCAGGGTCATGGCGGCAGGCGCCGCCCATCCTTGCGGCGGTGTGTGTGCCGACCTGCCCGTTTCACGGGTCCACCTGGCGCGCGATCGCGTTTTTTACTATGCTGAGGAGCCATTTGACAACCCGGATTGGCTGAACCTGCGCATCGCCATCGCTTTCCAGCGTGAAGTGCTCTACCGCTGGATCCCGGAGATCGAACCGGACCTGGTTCAGTGCCACGACTGGATGTGCGGGCTGATCCCGGCTGCGGCCGGCACATTGCATCTACCCTGCATTTTTTCTTTAAAACGGATGCAGAGCCAATGCATGCCGCTGTGGCTCGCGGAAGACATCGGCCTGGATGTCGCGCCGTTTTGGGATCGTTTGTACTATCGCTATATGCCTGGAGACTACGCCCAGACACGGCAGGCCAATTGCGCCGATTTGCTGCTTAGCGGCATCAATGCAGCCTCGATGATCAACGCTGTCAGCACCGACTTTTTACAGGAATTGATATCGAGCCATAGCGGGGAAGCGAAAACCCAGCTGTATCAGTTGTTGCGGGCCAGCATCAGAACGCAACAACTGATCCGCATCCATGAAAAAGAGTTCGGGACCGACAACTATATTGCGCTCTACGAAAAAACCCTCGACCGTTCTTTGTCGTGCAGGGAAGATAGTGAAACGACAATTATCGGTCGGGACCTGGCGTTGGTCTGACACCCTCAATAGCTTGGCCCGCCCCTCCGGTTGGGGCGGCTCAAGCTCCTGCATTCTCATTCATAACCACGCATTTGGCTTTGCTGATTTCATATCCATTCCTATCTTATGATTGGAAAGAAGACGATATCGACGTTCGACGACGACAGGAGGAACAATGATCGATTCAATCCAACATTTGCGAAAAGGAGACGGTGTGTTGGTGGTGGATGTTCAATGGGATTTTTGCCCCGGCGGGCGGCTGCCGGTGCCCGATGGAGATCAAGTCATCCCGGTTTTGAACGAATGGATAATCGCGGCACTGAGCAGGGACCTGCCGGTCTATATTTCCCGCGACTGGCACCCCAAAGGCCACATCAGTTTTCAGGAAAGGGGCGGACCGTGGCCCCCACACTGTATTCAGGACACCGATGGGGCCTGTTTTCATCCTGAATTGCACACGGACGACAGAATCCAGATCATTACCAAAGGAACCCGCTTCGACCGGGACCAGAACTCGGCTTTTGACGGAACCGGTTTTATCACGCAACTCCACTATGACCGGGTGCGGCGTCTTTATATCGGCGGTCTGGCGCTGGACGTATGCGTTCTGGCCTCGGTAATGGATGCCCTCAAAGCAGGTCTGGATGTCCGTTTGATCAAATCGGCAACGCGTCCGGTCAATGAGGAAAAGGGACGTCGCGCCCTGGAACAAATGATAAAGCGAGGCGTTACGTTAATCGATTAGGGGCGAGATAATCAATGCACGGTATCACTGTCAACTTGAGACCGTTTACGGCCTTTACTCAAGCAGATAGGTTCATCTGTTCCATGATTGAATAAATGGGGCGTACTCTGTGTCGGGATGAAGATCTTCCCGAATCGGCGAAAAAATTTCGATAACCACCGAATCTCTGATGGCAAACGTTGCGTGTTTCGCGTTGCCTGGAATGCACCAGCTGTCCCCAGGATTGCAGTTGTAGACCTGATCGTTTATCGTCAGCCGGGTTCTACCGGTCACCAAATAGCCGGTCTGCTCTTGAGGGTGTGTATGAGTTGGAATTCGAGTTCCCTTTTTCATCTTTAGCTCTTCCATCAAAGAATTTTGGCCGTAAACCAGAATTTTTTGTTTAATACCCTTTATGGTGGATCGATAACCATCCCTGCTATTTTTTTTGAACATGGGCTTTCTCCTTTGAGATGGCTTCTAACAGTTTCCCTGATGCTCCGACGGTAGCAATGTCATCAACACTTGTGCTCGCCGCTCCAGCTCTTGGTTGAGTTCTTCCCAGAACAACGGTTCATCGATCCACTGCTGAAACTGTTCCCGGTCGATACCATCAAGGGTTTTGCGCATCTCTTCATCCGGACACAGCTCCATGTGCTCCAGAACCTCGCGCATAAACTGTTCCCAAACGGGTTTCTCATTGAGCCGGTCATCGTCATAGTCGTTACTGGAGCAAATGATGTCTGCCATGATGGCGATCATGCACTTTTGGGGATCCATTTTATTCGGCCGCCTTCTTTGTCGGCCGTCGTCGTGAAGATCTGCGCGGTCCTCTGTAAGGTCGGCCTCTGTTCGATCCGGGCTTTGATCTTTTCGAATGGGACGAAGGCCTTTTACGGTGCATTCGTTTGGGCTTCGGCGGTGGAGGCGGCAATGGCGTCAACCACTCCTCTTGCGGATAGATACAGGACAGTTTATTACCGATGAGCTCTTCAATGGCGGGTATGTAGAAGCTGTCATCTTCGTCGGCAAAACTGATGGAGGTGCCCACGGCGCCGGCTCTTCCGGTACGTCCAATGCGATGAACGTAGTCTTCCGGATCGCGCGGCAGGGTATAGTTGATGACATGGTCCATGCCTTCAATGTGAATGCCTCTGCCGGCCACATCGGTGGCCACGAGAACGCGGATCTTGCCGGCTTTAAAATTCTCAAGCGTTCGAATACGGGTCTGCTGCCGTATATCGCCTGAAAGAATGGCGCAATTGATGCGATATCGGGTAAACAGATCGGCCAGTCGTCGGGTTTCATCTTTGCGGTTGCAAAAGACAATCACCCGTTGGAGATTTTGCTGGGTAATGATGTTGTGCAGCAGGGCGACCTTCTCCTCGTTGGTCACCAGATAGACCAATTGCTCCACAGTGTCCACGGCGACCTGCTCGGGCTCGATCTCCACAGAAACCGGGTTTCGCGTCCACTGCTCGGTCAGGCGTTTGACTTCCGGAGTCAACGTTGCACTGAATAACAGCGTCTGCCGCTTGGATTTGTGAGGTGTACTGTAAATGATTTTGCGCACATCGGGAATAAAGCCCATATCCAGCATGCGGTCCGCTTCGTCGATAATCACCACTTCCACTTGTCTCAGATCAATATCTTTGCTGCGCTTGAAATCGAGCAGACGCCCCGGAGTGGCGACCACAATATCCGATTTCTGCCGATTGAGCTTGCGCCTTTGTTTTTCGTAATCCATGCCCCCAAAAACATTGATGATATTAAACGGCGTATATTTGCCCAAGGCCATGGCTTCCTCTCCGATCTGGATCACCAGCTCGCGGGTCGGCGCCAACACCAATACCCGGGGGATGCCCGGCTTGCGTTTGGCCGAAGCCGGTTTGCGGATCATGTGGGTTAAAACGGCAATCAGAAAAGCCGCTGTCTTGCCTGTTCCTGTCTGCGCCCTTCCGTTTGCGTCCTTGCCTTGTAAGGTACTGGGTAAGATCTCGGCTTGTATGGGGGTGCAATATTGAAATTCGAGGTCGGCGACGGCATGCATCAACGCATCGGGCAGATTCAAGTCGTGGAACCGGGTTTTGCCTTCCATGGCCGGCACCGCAAAGCTTTCCGGATTCCATGGCTTTTCCATACGCCCGGTTTTGTTTTGATCAGGCCGGCGTTTTTTGGATTTGCGCCGCTCTCTATGAGGCTTGTCTTTGAGGCCCGGCGTTTTGGTGTAAGCGGTGGAATGGCTCTCCACATCCCCATGGATGGCCGGTTGGGCATTCGAAATGTTTTTATCTTTTTTTGTTGCCGATCTACGGTAGTTTTTTACTTTGTTCCAGATTGTCTTCAGTGGTTTTATCAAACTAGGTCTCTTTCTATATAGCCAATGCAAAAAATTTAAGTGGTCACCTGGGATAAATACGGTGCAAACAGGTGGTGGATCTCTTCCAGAGAATCGTCGATAGCCACCGGCATGGTTTTAGCAAACATATCCAGCAAGATGATGCCGTTGACCATGGAGTCATGGTTGCATGCGGCACGCAGCCTTTTGGCGAAGGCCAGATTGACCGTTTGAATATCCTCGTAAATCCGAGTTAACCCATCAAAATGGATATCCGGCTTGTCGCCATCCAAGAGCTTGAAATATTGGGCCAAAAGGTAAGTGGAGGTGGCTCGCCAGATGGTTTCTTCAGTGCTCGCGAATGGCAAATGAAACCGCGCCATGGGTTTAAAAAAGGACGTCATGGGACACCGACTGGTGGCCATCAGCAGCCCCATCAAGGAGCAAATACCGCGCTGCACGGTGGTCTCATGGGCAACGGTCCGATCCTCGGTGTCCACCACTACCAAGGCGCTATCATGAGACAACAAATCCGCAAAACGCTCCACTATATGCACCATGCTTACAGCAGCGGGGCAGCTTGGCTCGGACGCGACGGGCAGTGTGCAGTTGTCACACTGGTGAAAAGACAAGCGTGTCCACTTCGGTAACGGATTGCTGAATTTGCCAATGTTCTCAAGTGCGACAGGATCCAGCCGGATGGTAAAAACCTCTTTCTGCCCATCCTCCATCTTGAAATGGTATTTTATTTCAAGCTGTTTCATAGGAGACACATCAGTGGATCGCTAATCCTCATAGCGACCGACAAAAATGGATTCCAATCCGCCCAAACTGTAATCAATCTCCATGGAAAGAAATTGGGAGAGAGAGTGCAGCGTAATAATGGCGTTCTTATCCGCGTCTTCACTGCTGACGCTCTTAATGCGCCGCAGGAGGCCCTCATTGACCTGCTGAACTTTAGCATAATGGTTTTCTAGTATTTTAAAATCAAAATTCATACCGGGTTGATCCTTATATTTAAAATATTGAGCCAATAGATACATGGAGGCCGTTCGGACAGTGGTCTCCTCAATGGTCGAGAAGGGCAAATGAAACCTTGCCATGGGCTTTAAAAATTCCATGACAGGACAGTCGCTGGTGGCCATAATCACACCGAAAATGGCCGAGAGCCCCTCCATAACGGATGTATCCTTTAAATAGGTGCGTTCTGCCGATTCACAGACCACGGTGCAATCATGGTAGGAGAAAACATCTTTGAAGCTGTCGACCAATTCCATAATATTCAGGGCGATGGGGCAACGGGAATGTGTATCCGGCGTCAGCGGGCAACATCTGCACTGCTCGTATTCCAGCCGTGTCCATTCAGCCGGAGAGCGATCTTCGACCTCTCGGAGCAGACTGAGATCTTCATGGGTTAACAATAGTTCATAATCTCTGGTATTTCCATCGGAAAACTTAAACTGATAGTGAAAACGGTAGGGGTTTTTTTTCATGACCGTAAACCTTTCTTGGATCTCATTTTCAGTCTGCGCCAATTCAACATCATTATCCACTGTTCGTTCTCACCCAATACCAAGCACGGTCACTTAAAAAACAGATCCCACGACCTCGCTCAGTAAGAGAATAGTACCACAGGCGATTTAATAAGCCAATCGGCATCAACGGCCCCCAGCAATTCCCGGTGATCATGACTTAGTGTGGGAGCGGGATTTCGCCGGAACATCAAGGCTATGGGAAGGACATATCGCGGCGAGACCCGCTCCCATGCCTTTTATGCAACATATCAGCTCCGTTGTTGCCGTTCCTGTTTAAGCGTACGCATCAGCTTCCCAACCGTCTCTTTTAGTTCCATATTTTGTTCTTTTAACTCTTTGAGTCGCTTTTTATAGGCGTTCTTTACCTCATAGATTTGCGCATCCAAGCCTTTAGATTTTTCATCATATCTGGCCTGAAGCTGTTTTTCCATTTGGTCACAGGCCTTTTTTTTGCGTTCAAAGGTCTCTTCGGCCTGGGATATGACCTCATCGGCCCGCCTGTATTTTTGAGAAGCCACAACTTCACTGCGATACCCCCATGCCAAAAACACCGCTATGAGTAAGCCCAGCAAACTCACCAACTTCAGATATAGCCCCAAATCCATACCCTTCTGTAGTTTTTGGCCAATGGGCAGATCGGCAAAAATGGAAAAAAAGACCAGTAATATAAGCACAGTGATCATAATGATTTTAATCGATTTTCGCACGTTCCACCTCCAGGATTCACTTCCGAAACAGGATCAAACCGTCAGCCATAACGGATGGCATCCACCGGGTTCATTTTAGCGGCCTGCTTGGCGGGGTAAAAAGATGCAAAGACACAGATCATCATGGTACCCAAGGCAATCACGCCAAGGTCAAGCAGGTTCAGCTCGACCGGCAATGTGGTCAAAAAATAAACATCCCCGGGAAGTTCGATGAACTGATAACGAGCCAAAATCAAGCAGACGCCGAGTCCGGCGAGCACTCCGATGCCTATGCCTACGCTGCCGATAATGATCCCTTTGCCCAGAAATATTCTTTTCAAGCTTGCATGGGAGGCCCCCATGGCCTTCATAATAGCGATATCTTTGGTTTTTTCCCGCACCATCATGATCAGCGCACTGGCAACATTAAACGCTGCCACAACAATGATTAGTGTCAGAATGACGTACATCATCAGCTTTTGAAGCGCTAACATGGAAAACAAATTGCGATGCATCTGTTTCCAGTGGTTGGCCCAAAACTGTAATCCAAGTTTTGACACGACACGCGCAGTGATCGCCTCAACGTGATCGGGATCGGCGACCCGAACCTCAAAGCCGGTGACCAAGTCGCCGATGCCGATCATACGCTGGAGTTGATGCATATGTACATATGCAATTTTATCATCATACTGATACATTCCGGTTTCAAACAATCCAACCACTTTCAACCGATGCATGCGTGGTAACTGGCGCACTTCGGCCTGACGCCCGCCCACCACCATAAGCATGGCACCGTCTCCCACCGCCAACTTCAGTTTCTCCGCAAGCACAGAACCCAGTACAATGCCGGTTTCATGGGAAAGCCCGTGGGGTGCCAACATTTGCGGCAATGTTTTACCCCCCTTGGTATTTAATTGAATGGCCGTCCGATCGGAATCAATGCCGCGAAGCACAAGCCCAGAGACACCACCGGCGGTTCTCAGCATGCCTTGGCCATAGACAAACGGGGTTACATTTTGAACACCATCCACTGCTTCAATGAGCGCCATCACCTTCTTGTGGTTTTCGATCCATCCGCTGTAGCGCATGACCAGCATATGGGCCTCAACCCCAAGAATTCGTCGTTTGAGTTCAGATTGAAAACCGGTCATCACGCCGATGACCACCACCAGTACCATTACACCAACGGCCACACCCAGGATCGCCAAAATGGTAATCAACGAAACCAATTTGCGCTGGTGTTTGACCTTCAAATAGCGACGGGTCACAAAAGATTCAAAAGACATCATATGGGAGCACCTATTAATAGCTGATTTTTGGAGGATAAGGCCCCGGTGTTGAATCCGGAATCTCCAAAGCGCCAGCCGATCTTTTAAAGAATTCGGGTTCACCCGTATCACCAACCACGGCATAGGCATATCCGTTCATACGCAATTCATCGGCAGCGCTGAGCAATAAACCGCGCCCCACACCTCGGGATCGGCAATCC
>JASFER010000010.1:0-46130 GCA_050124755.1 Desulfobacteraceae bacterium | reverse complement strand
CTCCAATACCCGCGGAAGATCGTCTGCTGCTTTGCCGAACCAGCGGCCCATGGCTTTGCGGATCTGTTCCTGGATAACCACCGGTTTCAATGATCCGCCGTTGAAGAGAATCAAATCCGGGGCCGGCCGCTCTTTATCGAGATATTTGGCTACATCGTCGCTATGCTGCTCCAAAAACCATCCCAGATGGCGGGTGATGGCCGGCTCCTGCTCATAGGGCAGGCCGAATTCCGTGATGCCCTTGAGCTGGATCGGTTTCTTTGCGCCGGTGGACGGCACATTAGGAAAGAAACCTTCCAAAACCGTCTCCTCCACATCCTGGCGGCTGAGGGTTGCGGAGAGGGTTCCGCCGATCAGTTTGCCGCCTTCACCCAGAATGGTGATCTTTTCCGTATCCGTATCGCCACCCAGGATGCGTTCTTTGGCCTGACGGCTCTGGTGGCACAGGGTCTTCCAGCGGTCGCCTCTGAGGGTGAATTTTTTCCGGGCGAATTGCATCTCTATGCGCCGGGCCAGGGCCAGATCGATGTTGTCGCCCCCCAGGATCAGGTGATCCCCTACGGCCAGACGTTCAAATCCCATGCGGCCGTCGGCCTTTTTCAGATAGATGAGGGTAAAATCCGTGGTGCCGCCGCCCACGTCGCATACCAGGATCAGTTCGTTGGGTTGAATATATTGGTTCCAATCTTTCTCATGGGTCATCAGCCAGCTGTAAAAGGCCGCCAGGGGCTCTTCCAGAAGGATTACATGGGGCAGACCCGCCGCTTCAGCCGCTTCGATGGTCAGTTCGCGGGCCACTTCGTCAAAGGAGGCCGGCACGGTGACGATGACGATCTGACGCTCCAAGGCCTCGTCTTCATCCGGGTGTGCCTGGTTCCAGGCATTGCGAATGTGGGCCAGATAGGCTGAGGCCGCCTGAACCGGCGAGACTTTGGTCACTTCTTCATCGGAGCCCCAGGGCAGGATTCTGGCGCGGCGGTCGGCCTGGTCGTGACACATCCAGCTTTTCGCCGACGCCACCAGCCGCGCGGGTATTTTGGCGCCCTGGTCCCGGGCGAAGGCGCCGGCGAAATGATCCTGCGGCGTTTGCCAGGGCATGGCCAGCGCCTCTTTTGAAATGTCGTATTCCCCCGGGATGTATAAAAAAGAGGGCAACATGGCCAGACCGGATATTTCGCCGGGGCCGGTCAGCTGGGGTATGGAAAAAATTCGGGTGCGGCGGTGACCCGCTCCCGCCTGCAGGTCCACATAGGCCACTGCCGAGTTGGTGGTGCCCAGATCGATGCCCACAATGTTGCGCTGGTCAAGCAGCTCCAAGTCTCTCTTGCTCCCTTACGTTGAATTCCAGCTTCCACCGGCGGCCGTCTGCCTTGGCGACGCACCACAAGGCCAGGGTGCCCACTTCGGTTACCATGACTTCCAGGGTTACGGGGATGACGCTGCCCTGCTCTCCGTCCAGGGTGGTTTCAATTTCTGCAATGGCCTGGATCTCGCCTTGCCAATCCTCGATGACCATGCCGACCTGATCGTCATGGCGCATGGATCCTAAAAAATCGAACTTGGCCGGCTCGCCCACGACCAGGGCAAACTCCTGGTTTTCCAAGCTTGCCTTGGTGCCCTCTTCCATGCCGAAGGGAGCAATGCACAAGGCTTTGGTGGGGGCGGGGATGCCGGGCACCGCCGGCATGGAAGCCGCGATGCCGACGTAATAGGTCTTGTTCAGACCATAGCGGATGCGCACGCCCCGGCCTTGGCGGGCCAGACCGTAATAGGCCGCCCCTTTGGCTACAGAGAGGTCAAAGTTGGTGGATGCGATCTCCCGGACTGGAGCGGTGTTGTCCGAGGAATGCCATGAGGTCAGCAAATCCATGATTCGGCGTCGAATATGGTCGGATTTCATGACCCCGCCGTTGAAAAGGACGGCGGTGGGCATGCGGCCGTTGTTCCGGCTGAGAAATTCGGCCAGATGGCGGGTTACGGCCGGGTCGGAGGCATAATCGAGGCCCATTTCCTGAATCCCCACCCGATTGACGGCGGCCGGTGCGTCCGTCAGATCGCATTCGGGAAAAAATCCGTCCACCAGGACGCTCTGGACCGCCTCACGCGAAAGCTTGGCTTTGATGGTACCGCCGATCAGGCTGCTGCCCCTTCCTAAAATCGTCACCGGATATTCCTCGGCGCCGGTATCGGCCAGAAGATGCTCTTTGGCCTGGCTGCAACTGTACCACAGGCCGCGCATCTGCCAGGCATCCAGTGGTTTGCCCTTGGAGGAGATCTGTTGGGCCACGGAATAGGCCAGGGCTAGGTCCATGTTGTCGCCGCCCACCAACAGATGATCGCCCACGGCGATGCGTTCCAATACGAGCTGCCCCTCTTCCTGGGTGATTTCAATCAGGCTGAAATCCGTGGTGCCGCCGCCCACGTCGCATACCAGGACCAAATCGCCCTGGGCTACCTGTTTGCGCCATTGGTCGCTCTGGGACGCGATCCAGGCATAAAAGGCGGCCTGAGGTTCCTCCAAGAGGGTGATGTTGCCCAGTCCCGCCATTTCAGCGGCCTGGGCGGTCAATTCGCGGGCCACCGCGTCAAAGGATGCAGGCACCGTCAGCAGGATTTCCTGATGCTCCATCCGCAGGGCTTCATCGTCGGCCGCCATGGTATGATTCCAGGCGTCGCGGATATGTTCCAATAGGGCGGCCGATGCTTCCACAGGCGATCTTTTGGAATCGGCATCCACGTCGCTTTTCCACGGTAAGATGGGCTGGGAGCGATCCACCATGGTGTGGCAGAGCCATGATTTGGACGAGGCAATCAGCCGGTCGGGCAGTTCGGCGCCGCGATGGCGGGCAAATTCACCCACCACAAATGGGGCGTCGTCCTGCCATGGCAGGGTCATGGATTGTTCGGATACGTCATGTCGGCCGGGAACCAGCATGAACGAAGGCAGCATCTCGCGTTTCTCCACGACGCCGGCATCGACCAGCTGCGGAATCTCAAAGATATCAATGGCAGGCTGCCGGCCGGCGGCGGTCTCTGCCGTGGTATAGGCCACAACACTGTTGGTGGTGCCCAGATCAATACCGATGATATAGGACGGTGTCGTCATGACGAATCTCCTAGTTAATGGCTGAAAACCTTTAACTCCCTCCCCCTCCCGCCAGGAAAGGGACGTTTTCATCCAACCACTATTTTAATTACACCAAATACACCCTATTCGATCTCAACTTCCGCCGGAGAGATAATGGTCGGGTCTTTGATGGCGGACAGGTCGGGAAGCTCGAGTTTTTGCGCACGCCATCCCTTATGACGTATGATTCCCCTGAATGGCGGTTCGCCCGTCACCCGCCCGGTTAATTTAATGGCGTCCGGATCGAAACCTTTTTCCACGGTGATCTCCTCACCTTCGTTGCCCTCAGCGATAGGCTTGATGGGCAGGTTTTTGTTGATCGCCTTACGGCAGCTGCTGTGAATATTGCGAACCGCCGCTCCAATTTGATCATCCTCGTATATGTCAATGTCTTCTTGGAGAAAATCAACGAAGCGGCCTTCCCGTTGCAGCACACCCAGCAAGTGCAAGAACAAACGTTGATTACGCAACGCTTGTTGATCGTCTTTCTTTTCGACCGGACCAGCGGTGCTTTGTTTTGCAGAGGGCTTTGAGGCAACGGCACTCGAAAATATACCCTTGGCCACGCTCTTTAAAAGCAGCCAAAGCACGATGCCGCAAAGGATCGACACGCCGGCAAAAATGCAAGCCAGATAGATGGTCCAGGTATCAAGCTGCCGGGTAACCTGGGCGATGAGATCATTCGGAGAAACGTCAAGTGTCACCATCCGGGACAAGTCTTGGGACAGGTATGCTTTCCCAAAGTAGATGGCGGCTGTGAATGCACCGGCCAAAAACACCATAAACACAAGGATCACAAAAAAAGATCGGCGTGAATAGGGTTTGATGATATCCATTGCCATGATTCTCCTTATTTACGGTTAGAGCCAGTATGCAGACAAGGGGACATCTTAACCATTAATTAGAAAAGTACAACCACTCCATTTGGCATATTCATTCGGCTATCGTTTAACTAATAGAAATTAATGTAGATTAAAAATTCGTTGGATAGCTCTCGTCGTGCTGCCGACATGCTTGCCCGGCTTTTCGAATCCGGCTCGATGGACAACGTTCTCTACGCTTTAATCAAGTTGTTCCAAAGGTGGAAGGCATAGAGAAGCGGCGTGTGGTCTTTCAACCCATCCGGAAGCGTAGCAGACCATCCGTGATCCAGGTTGAGGGCATTTTCCACCATGCATTTGATGTGCCCCTGTATTTCGTCCTTCCACCGCTGCCAGGTGCTGATATCGGCATGCATGGCGCCGCTGCTGTCAATGTAATGGAGTTCTCCTAGATCAACATAAGGAAATGTCGGCAGGTGCGGCACCATATCGTTGTTGTTGACGACACTGAAGCATTTCGCCGGGAAGGCGGAAGTAAATTTGCGGTTGCCTATTCGAGGCGCACCAAAAGTATAAATACCATTCACTTTGGGATGTCGGCCGGCCGTTAGTTTCGCCAAAGCGCCGCCCAGACTATGGCCGGTGAGCCATAAGGCGCAGTTTTTGGACGCCAATGTTTTAAGACAGGTGAAAAGATCGTCCCAGATTTCATCCAGCGCGTCGTGGAACCCGCGATGAATTTTGCCATCGACCTGGGCATCCACCATGCGGATATCCACATCCACACTAAGATCGGCGATGAATTGCGCCATGGCTTCAGGACCTCGGTTGAAGCCGCACTCTGTACCCCGGAAGGCGACAATGGCCATTTTACGATTGGCTGCAACGTAGCACTGGGTGGAATGGCCGGAAAAAAAACACAGGTCATCAAATCCGGCTGATTTAAACACGGGCACCGCAAAATCCTCTTCGGCATAGGCGAGCAGCGCTGCTTCACTGAGCCACCAGGCATTGACAGGACTATAGCGGTCCGCATCCAATTCAAACGGAAAGTGCTCCCGGTGCTGAAAATAGATATGCGCTTTGAACGGCGGAGCCATGTTGCTCCAGGTGATCAATGGAATGGGTTTCGCTTCCAACTGTTCAGTCATGGTTCCTCTTCTAGGGCATCTCCTTTCTATTTGATCAAAAAACGCTTGGCTTCATCGGGCAAGATGGGCAGCACCGTAATGTCATCTCTTTTGCCGGCCATGGTGACTTGAATTCGTACCGTGGTGGCGTCGGAGGCCTTGCTGTAGCCGGCGCAAATGGCGCCCGCCAGAAACAGGATCTCTTTGGGCCCTCCGTCGGGCAGTACTACTGTGGGGCCTGGGTGGCCTTTTACTTTGAGCACACCGTCCTTTTGAGGATCTACATGCGCCAGGATTTGTTCATTATCCTTCTTGGTTCGGCCTACTATGATTTTAGCTTCGGCGTTGAGCCGCATGTGCCGGCCGAATTTGAGCAGATGCAGGGAGCGGCGGGTCAACGCCGTGTCGTGTTCGAGCAGATCCTTCAAACGCCGTGAGTATCCCGGGTCGGTGAGCAGACAGCCTCCGGCCGGGGATGGATAGTCCGTAATTCCGAACTCTTGGGCCAATGCCATCTGGGGTTTGCGCGAGCGCCCGGAAAGGTTGAGCAATTGGGCGCGATCCACCAGTCCCTTTTGTTCCATGGGTGTTTCCGGCAGGTTTTGGGCACTTAAAGGGCGCAAAATAGAGCCGTCAAATTCAGAGTGTTTTTCCACGTATCTCAGTGAATTGGCGTTTTGGGACATGGGGCGCTGGCCCACCACTTCTCCGCTGAACAGAAAGTCAAACCCATTGTCCTGCATAAATGCACCGGCTTTTTTAAACATCATGGCGTGGCAGTCCATGCACGGATTCATGTTTTTGCCATAACCCGCTGGTGGATTTTTAAGCATAACGAGATAATCATCGGTGATATCCTGGATATGCAGCTTGATGCCCGTTTGTTTAGCCGCCTTGCGTGCTTTATGGGCCGAGAAAAAAGGAGTTTCGAATGTGATCCACTCCACATGGACCCCTTGGCGTCGCAGCACCAGTGCTGAAAGCATACTGTCCAGACCTCCTGAGCAAAGGCCTAATGCTCGAACGGTTTGGGTGTTTTCCGATTTCATTGATATCCTTATAATAGGGCGTTAAGGGCTTTCGTTTAGCCATTCCTTAGGAAACCCCGACACACAAGTCAAGTCCGCAAACCAAGCCACAGCAATTCTCGGTGATGTGAACGCCGGGGCGGGGATAAACCCCATAAGCACTCAAAAAAGGATATTTTGCAGATTTTTTAGGTTTCGCTAATATCACCTTTTGAACCGGTCGGGACAGAGCCCGACCCTACCCGGGAACCCCCAAAACGCCAGTGACCGGAGTGATTGGCGTAGGGCCGGCCTCTGCGCCGGCCGTGTATAAAATCCGATATCCTGCATAGAGATTTTTTTATCATTTTTCATAATTAAGCGCTCATGGGGTTTATCCCCGCGCGCTGGACGCAAATCTTGGAAAAAGGTCTGGAAACAATGTGTCTATAATCCGCCCATAGCAGGCATTATCATGTTCACCGATCCGCTATCGCATCAGCTTTCAATTGTTTGCATGGCTGACGCAATATCTGCCGCGGCTGTGTTTACATCCGGCACATTTCATGTTATCGCTGAAGGCTTGGAGCTGCAATTAGGCTTTTTCGAATGATTCATGAAAGCTAGGAATGAAAAAGATGACGGTTGAACGCGAATCTATTGAATTTGACGTCTTGATTGTGGGCGGTGGGCCGGCCGGTCTGGCTGCAGCGATTCGTTTAATGCAGCTGGCCAATGAGAAAAATCTGGAGTTGGAAGTGGCGTTGATTGAAAAGGGGGCCGTCGTTGGCGCTCATGCCGTCAGCGGTGCCATCCTCAAGCCCAAAGCCCTGACTGAACTGATCCCCGACCATGTGGATAAAGGGTGCCCCATTGAAACCACGGTACGGGGGGACGAGTTTTACTACTTGACTAAAAACAAAGCCCTGGCCATGCCCATGACGCCCAAATATATGCACAACACCGGATGCTATGTGATCAGCGCTTCCCGGTTGACTCGGTGGCTGGGGGGCATTGCCGAAGATATGGGGGTGAACATTTTCCCCGGATTCGACGGCAAGGAGGTATTGTACGGTGAGGACGGCCGCAAGGTCATCGGCGTGCGCACCGGCGACAAAGGTCTGGAAAAAGACGGCTCCCAAAAATCCAACTTCGAGCCGGGCATCGATTTGCTGGCCAAGGCCACCATCTTTGCCGAAGGCGCCCGCGGCAGTCTGATGAAATCCATGGCCGGACCGCTGGATTTGTATAACGGTAAACAGCCCGACGCATACGAGACAGGCATCAAGGAAGTGATTCAACTGCCCGAAGGCGATACCTACTTTGCCAACAGCAAAGGCAACGACATCCACCTCATGGGATATCCCCTGGGGCTCGGCACCCCGGGTGGCGGATTCATCTATGAAATGAGCGAAAACCGGGTGAGCATCGGTTACCTGACCGCCCTGTGCTACGAAGATCCCATGCTCGATCCATATGAGCTGTTTATCCGGTTCAAACGCCATCCCTTTGTGGCCGACATCATCAAAGGCGGCAAGGTGATCGAACAGGGCGCCCGTACGGTACCCACCGGTGGATACTACACCCTTCCCAAACTGGCGGTGGACGGCGGGCTCTTTGTGGGGGCCGGCGCACAAATGCACAACACACCGGCCCTCAAAGGCCTGCATATGGCCATCAAATCCGGCATGCTGGCGGCCCAGGCGGTGGTGGATGCCATAGCCAAGGAAGATTTCACTGCGGCCGGCCTGCAATCCTATGCCGATGCGCTGGAGGGCAGCTGGATTAAAACGGAGCTGTGGGAAGGGCGCAACAGTGCGGCGGCCCTGGCCAAAAAAGGCTTGCCCAAGATCATTCACCTGGGCGCCCAATACATCACCCGCGGTCGGGGATTGGTCGATCCCATGGGTCTTGAAAAAGATGCCGACACATTGGAACCCCTGGCCGGCGCACCGGGCGAGGAAGCCCCCAAGGAGAGCTACGACGACGAACTCTATGTGGACAAGCTCACCGGAGTTTACCTGTCCAAGACCATGCATCGCGAAGACCAGCCTCCCCATTTGATCATTCATGACCCCAAGGTGTGCAGCGATAAATGCTATCCCCGATACGGCAGCCCCTGCACCCGTTTTTGTCCGGGTGAAGTATATGAACTCGAGTTGGATGAGGCCACGGGAAAGGCGCATATCAAGCTCAATCCCTCCAACTGCTTTCATTGCAAAACCTGCGATGTCAAAGATCCTTTTGGCAACATAACCTGGACCTGCCCTGAAGGTGGAGAAGGGCCTGGATACACCATGGTCTAGCGCCCCTGTCGTTGCATAATAGCGGTACATTATTAAAGGGCGACCCGTTTCAGGCGGGCGCCCTTTTCTGTGAGTTCGCTCAATGCCGCGGGTTTCTAATTTCGTGCAAAAAATCAGGTGGAACCAAAAAAGTTATAAGTGTGACATAGGTCACATACCCTTTTTGACTTTCCGAATAAGCGTACCTTTGACTATAAATGTGGTCGACATCACTTTTTTATTCCAAACGGACTATGAATATGCTAGTATTCATCTTTCTCACGCTTGCCGACCACACAATGTTGGGTTTCATTTCACAGAGCGCACTAAATCGGATTGTTCTGATCTACCGGACTTCACCTCAAATGAGAGGTCAAACTTTAAGTTTGCCTACCAGTTCATTGAGTCGTTAAAACGTTGCGCTTCAGTTGTCCTTGGTTCCATGAACATAGTCCATGAGAATGGATGTTTTTATCAAGCTGTTCATTTTGTTGAAAGCTACTTTCCGGAATGGTTGGAATGTTTCCTGATGCTTACGCTATAAGGCCTCGTGAACACGAAGCCAATTAGGCTGGAATCTTTGGGATGATGTTATGTAAATTCCTACCCAGCGGGCGTGTCACCGATTGTTTTTATAAAAATATAACCATGCAAAGGATAATGCCATGAAACACATCAACCTATTGGCAGCAGGGATTATTTTTCTTTTATCGGGCTTTACAGCCAATGCCGCTCTCGGAGCTGATGCCCAAGGGGCGCATTTAAGTATTATGACGGGCGGTAAAAAAGGCACCTACTATCAATTCGGCCTGAATTTACAGGAATTGGTCAGCGAGCATGGGTTCGAGCTATCGGTAGTGAACTCGAAAGGATCGGTTGAAAATATATATGCCGTATACAAACGCCCGAACACCCAGATGGGGATCGTGCAGTCGGATGTATTGGCCTTTGTCACCAAGGTGCACACAGATCCTGTCCTGAAAAGAATCGCCAGAAAGATCAAAATGGTATTCCCTTTATACAATGAAGAGGTGCATATTCTCGGCCGTTCATCCTTGGCGGACTTCGACGCTCTGGAGAACAAGCGCGTTGCGATCGGCAAAGAGGGCAGCGGCACCTATCTAACGGCCAAATTGTTTTTTGCGGTATCCGACATCAAACCGTCGGCAATGGTTACGGTTGGAACAGATGATGCGCTTGCTCAACTGAAAGCCGGACAAGTTGATGCCATGTTCTATGTCGCCGGATATCCGGTGAAATTGTTCAATGAATCTGTAACCATTGCCGACGATCTTAAAATTGTGCCCATCCAAAACAAGAAAATATTAGAGTTTTACCCATCTGCTGAAATTCCCGCCGACACTTACAGCTGGCAAAAAGAGGCCGTGAAAACAGCCGCCGTAAAGGCCGTGCTGGTTGCCTTTAATTTCAGACAGGCCAATTGCGATTATGTCGGTCGCTTTGCGGAAGTCTTGCATGACAGCCTGGATTGGCTCAAAAAAAACGGTCATCCCAAATGGAAAACCGTCGACCTCGACTATCCGCTGAAAGGATGGGAACAATACGATTGTGTAAAACGTTATTTAAACGCCAGTCCGCCGCCTTCCCCGAAGGACAAGCTGAATCCTGTTCTGGAGGCGATAAAAGATTATCTATAGGTTGCTTATGTATACAAGCCACTTCGGATTCAATGCAAAACCGTTTCAAATCAGCTCGGATCCAAGGTTTCTTTGGTTGGGGGAGCAGCATAAGGAAGCTTTGGCGATCCTGGAGTATGGTATTCAAGAAAATCAAGGTGTCATAGCACTTTCGGGTGATGTGGGTACCGGAAAAACCACGCTTGTCAATGCCTTGACGTACCGGATCAAGCACAATGTCATTGCCGCCGTTGTATCGGATCCCGGTCTCGAACCGATGGATTTTTTCTGCTATATTGCCAATCTATATGACCTCACAAACAAAGGCCTCACAAACAGGCTGGACACCAAAGTGGAATTTCTATTTCACTTCCGTGCCTTTTTGAAAAATGCGTCCCAACAGAAGAAAAAAGTGCTGCTGGTTATTGACGAAGCCCAGCGCATAAACGCCAACCTGTTGGAAGAGATCCGCATGCTGTCGAACATCGAACAATCGGGTGTACGGTTGTTGAACCTGTTTCTGGTTGGACAAAACGAACTGAATGCGATGCTGCTCAAGCCTGAGAATCGAAGCTTCAAACAGCGGATTGCCACCCATTTCAATCTTGTTCCCCTGACTTTGGATGAAATCGATGCTTACATTGGCTACCGTTTGGGTGTGGTGGGTTGCGGACGGCGGATATTCACCGGCGGAGCGGTCGGTGAAATATTTAAATTTTCCAAGGGGTATCCCCGGCTTATCAATGCCATTTGCGATCAATCCTTGATCAGCGCATATGTAAAAGACAGCCGAAAGGTAACGGCCGACATGGTTGCCGGTTCGGCAAAAGACTTTCTGTTTCCCCACCAGGCGCTGCCAAATCCCCCTGTCCCGGATAGCGTTATCAATACCGGCACAGTTGAAGCGTCCATCCCTCCACCTGTCCGCCCCAATCATCAGAAGGGAAAAATGCATAACCGGTCGAAAAACCAAAATGAAAAAAATGGGTTCCCTTTTATTCGGTTGGCCTATATCGGATTAGGGTTGGTACTCCTCATTTTTTCATGGTACTATCTTTATCAATACGGAGAAGACGCAAAGCCCCAAAGCACGACCGCGCATTCCCCCACACATGCGGAAAAATCCGTCACGCTGAACGCCGTCACCGATACACCGCCTGTTGCAGGAGCTTCCAGCAGGAGATCCTCCGTATTTTCGGGACGTGTCCTCATACCAACCGAATCACCCCGCCAACCGCGTCCGGCAGAAAAAGAAGGGGAGCTGAACGTGCAATCGGCTACCCCGTCAGAACCTGAAACAAAACCGGGCGTGATGTTTTCAGGTAAGGGAGGAGGGTCCGATTTGCCTGCGACCGATGCCTCTCCGCCTGCTTTATCCAATGATAAGGATCCCGGCGCTATTATCGATTGGCTGATTCAGAAAAAAAATAATTAACCCGGAGAATTTTGAAAGGAACGTTTACTGCAGGCTTTGCACGTTCAACATATTCACAGCCTTCCTTTTTTTATGATCGCCACCAGCAGCCATATGCCCAGAAAACCAGCCGCCAGGAAACCGGCCAATCCGATCACCGAAATGCCGTAGAACAGCGGAGGCATATTGGAAATGACAATCAGGGCCGAGCCGATGATCAAAGCCGCAATGATGATGGCAAAAGAGATGCGGTTGGAGATCTGGTCGTGGGTGGCCAGCATTTTATCGAGGTCTTTAAGAATAAGATTGAAAGAGAGTTTTTTTTGACGCAGTGAACGGCTGAGCTCCAAAAGGTCTTTGGGGAAGTCGATGAGGAATTCGTAGGACTGCTCCACAAGCTTAAGAACATCATCGGCCAGTCGGCCGGGGGCCAGGCGGGCCATCTTTATCTGCTTGATAAACGGTGTGGCTTTCTGGATCATGTCGAACTCGGGGTTCAACATGGTGGCCACACCTTCCACCTGGGCCAGGGCCTTGAGCATCAGAAAAATATCCGGGGGTATTCGCATGCGGTGCTTGGTGGCCAACTCCAAAAGATGCTGAAGCAGTTTGGCCAGTTGAACTTCCTTGAGCGGCCTGAAGAGATGCTGGGCGAGAAAGTCGGCCACATCTTTTTCCAGTTGGGTGACATTGGGTTCGTCGTCCCAATCGGTGAGCCGCAGTAGGATTTGAGCGGTTCGGGGTTCATCCCGGCGGATGATGGCGTCCACCAAGGAGACGAATATTTCCCTGGTGCCGCGGTCCACCGCTCCCATCATGCCGAAATCCAGCAGGCAGATGACATTACCCGGCAATACGAAGACATTACCGGGGTGGGGGTCTGCATGAAAAAAGCCGAAGGTGAAGATTTGTTTGAGCAGGACCTCCGATCCCCTTTCTGTGATCAAAGGGCAGTCATATCCCGCCTCGGAAAGCCCTTCGATGTCGGTGACTTTGATGCCGTCAATGTACTCAATGGTCAGTACCCGCCGGGTAGAAGTATCGCGGTAAACTTTGGGAACAAACACAGACGGGTCACCTAAAAATTGACCGGATACCCGTTCCATGCTGGCGGCTTCTATGGTGTAGTCCATTTCCCTTTCAATGCTGCGGGCAAATTCCTCCACAATTCTGACCGGTTTGTGAAAGGAGAGTTCTTCCACATGGCGTTCGGCCAGGGTGGCCAGATGAAGCATGATCTCCAAGTCCACTTCAACGATATGGTCAATTCCGGGGCGCTGAACCTTCACCGCCACCTCATCACCACTGTGAAGGCGGGCCCGGTGTACCTGGCCGATGGAAGCGGAGGCCAGGGGTTCGGGATCGAATTCTTCAAACAGGATATCCATCGGTCGGTTCAACTCTGCTTCGATTGTTTGCTCAATGGCTTCATAACCCACAGCCGGAACATTATCCTGAAGCTTGGCAAACTCGGTCACAAAATCCAACGACACCAGGTCTGGGCGGGTAGAGAGCACCTGGCCCAGTTTGATATAGGTCGGCCCCAACTCTTCCAGTGTCATCCGGATCCGTTCGGCCCTGGAGAGCTTCTCCAAACGTTCTCGGCGTTTTCGGGAGATCATTTGAAGGCCGATTTCAATATATTGTTCGATTTTTAAGGTCTCGATGAGATCGCCGAAGCCGTACTTAAACAGCACGGCCAGAATTTGGCGGTAGCGGTTGAGGTGGCGGTAGGTGCGTCCGATGATACCGATTTTGCGGATGCTAATCATAGGATCTCTTGAATCGATATTGATTTACCCTATCGTTGCAAAAGTCGGAGGGTAGAAAAGATGGCATAAGATCGACCCGATCCTCCAGTGCACCATTGGTTTATTGCTCGGACTAGCCTAAAATACACTATTTGTTAAATGCTCATACGGATTTACAAACTTTTGCCATCTTTTTTATGCAACTATAGGGTTTACTCCGTTTTTTGTGTCATGGTGTTGATAATGCTTTTGAGTTCCCGAATCTCTTTTTTCAGTTCTTTCAACTCATCCGTGGTCACAAGCTGCGTTTTTTTCAAGAAATCTTTAACGGCCTGCTCCACACGTTTTTCCAGTTTGCCCTGAGCCTCTTCGTATTTTTTTTGGACGTCGTCAAAAAATTTGCGGCCTTCAGCTTCAGACATCTCGCCCCTTTTTTGGATCTCCTGAATCATCTCTTCGACTTCGTCCCGGGTTTTCAGTGCCAATCCGATACCGGCCAGCATTCCTTTTTTCATTAAATCGAACATGGAGCCCCTCCTTGGGAAAATAGGCTTTGTTGTTGGTAGGTTACCCCCATAAGTACCATAGGGACCGGGTGAATGCAAGGTGATTGAGACGACACTTCAAGTGTTGTGCCCCGAAAGTAACTTGTAAAACGGTTATGGCGGCATGATAGCCGAAGCGGCCACACAGCATTCAAATCCCAATGTCAAAGCCCAAGTGTCAAATTAAGTTATCCTCCCGATTTTTTTTCAAATCGGTCCCCATCCGCCATTTGACATTTGGATTTTGTCATTTGACATTTTGTTGGAAATGATAACAAAAAATATGTCACCTATATTTGAGACACAGCTTTAGGTTGCTTTTGTTGAAGCAGGATTGGCACCGGGTGTATTTTGTGTCATATTAAGGCACCTATAATTATGAACATTTGCAGATTAGGAAAAGGTAATATTTTATGACATTTTCAATTGCGTTGGCAGGAAAAGGAGGAGTCGGCAAAACCACGATTGCCGGCATGCTGATTAAATACCTGGTGGCCCGGGGAAAGACCCCGGTTCTGGCCGTGGACGCTGACAGTAACGCTAATCTTAACGAGGTACTGGGGCTGGAGGTTCACGACACCCTCGGGCAGGCCCGAGAGGATATGAAAAAGGGCAAAGTGCCCACGGGAATGACCAAGGATATCTTCATGTCCATGCGGATGGAGCAAGCCGTGGCTGAAGAGGAAGGGTTTGACCTGGTGGTGATGGGAACACCGGAAGGCGCGGGTTGCTATTGTGCGGCCAATTCACTGCTGGCCGGTTTTCTGGAAAAATTGGTGAACAATTACAGCTACGTGGTGATGGACAACGAGGCCGGTATGGAACATATCAGCCGGCTGACAACCAAAAATGTGGATATATTGCTCATCATTACAGATACATCTCGACGCGGCTTACAGGCTGGGATACGTATTGACAAGCTATCCCGCGATTTGAATATCGGTGTGGGTAAAAGCTATCTGATTATCAATCAGGCCAAATCCGAAATGCCCCCGGAGGTTAAGGATATCATCTCGCAGGATGGATTGGAGTTGGCAGGAACCGTGCCCGCGGACGATGCCGTGTACGAGTACGATCTTAAGGGACAACCCACCATCGACATCAGTGAGGACAATCCGGCCGTTAAAGCGGTGTTCGAGATTTTCGACAAAATTTTGCCCCAAAAAGGCTGATATGATAGGATCGCCTAACCAACTCCATGCATCAGCGATAGAGGCCGAAACATGAACAAGACGGGATTTCTCTACGATCGTCGTTATTTGCTTCACGATACCGGTCCCTATCACCCCGAAATGGCGGAACGCTTGGAGATGATTTACCAGGGTATCGAAGCGGCCGGCCTTCTTCCCCATTTGACCCCCATCGCAGCCAAGCGAGCCCGTATGAAGTGGGTAGAGAGCGTGCATACCCATGCCTATATCCGCCGTTTTGAGGAGGTGTGCTTCTCCGGACATCGTTCATTGGATCATGAGGACAATCAGATGTGCACCGATACTTATGAGACGGCGCTGTTGGCGGTAGGGGGGGTCCTTGAAACCCTTAGGATGCTTATGGCCGGTGATATCGACAATGCATTTTGCGCGGTGCGGCCGCCGGGGCACCATGCCGAAAAGAATCAAGCCATGGGGTTTTGCTATTTCAACAATATCGCCATCGGGGCCCGCTATCTTCAGGAGAAATTCGGTGTTGAGCGCGTAGGCATCATCGATTTCGACGTCCACCATGGCAACGGCACCCAGCATATATTTGAAGACGATGCCACGGTATTTTACTACTCCGTTCATCAGCATCCCTCATTTGCATATCCGGGGACCGGTCGTGAATTCGAAGAAGGGCAGGGCCAAGGACACGGATTTACCAAGAACTCGCCCGTCCTTCCCGGTCAAAGCGACAATGACTACCGCGCCCTTTTTGAAAAAGATCTTTATCCCTCTTTTGAAAAGTTCAAACCGGAAGTATTGCTGGTTTCCACAGGCTTTGATGCCCATGAAGATGATGAGATGGCGGATGTCAACTTAACCACAGATGGGTACACCTGGATCATGCAGACCATGATGGCATTGGCCCATAAATATTGTGGCGGCCGTTTGGTTTCTATCCTGGAAGGGGGGTATTGCCTGCCACGGCTTCCGGAGCTGGCCGCCAACCATGTTCGGGTTTTGCTGGGTATTGAATCATAAAAGGAGGTAATCATGTTTGTCACCAGATCCATGGCTATAAAAGTGGCCACTGTGGATAAAGAGACCAGCCTGTTAGAGGCGCAAGAGCTGATGAAACAACGTCAGATTCGGCATCTGCCGGTGGTGGATTCCACCGGTAGGCTGGTGGGGATGGTGACAGATCGTGACATTCGAAGCGCCTTGCCATATATATTGGCCAAAGGAGAGGGTGACACGGAGGTCAGGGATAAATATGCGCATTTGAAAGTGGCTGACGTGATGACCACCGACTTGTTGACCATATCGCCCAACCACACCCTGCAGGACGCCATTTTGTTGATCGAGCAGAAAAAAGTGGGCGCTTTTCCAGTGGTTGACAACGACAAAAAGCTGGTGGGTATTCTCTCGGTGCGGGATTTGTTGAGGGCATTTATCAATGTGCTGGGAATTGGCGAACCCGGAACATTGGTTTGTGTTCTCGTAGAAGAAAAGATCGGGCAATTGAAGAAGATTGTGGACATCGTCACTGAAGAGAATATTTCCTGCGGCAGCGTACTGGTGGCGCGTTATTGGGAAAAAAACAAACGCGCCGTTTTTATCTATCTGCTGTCTAATAACGTTACCCGCGTTAAAAGGCGACTTCAAGAGATTGGATTCAAGTTGCTTGATCCCATGGATTGGTACCTTGATCAATTGCCCGATGAAGCCTGAGCTCCGTTCAGAGCGCAGCCACATTTGATGTGTTTCAATGTAACGCTTTCTCGATAAGCTATCGGTATTGATCCATGCCTATCCCCCTATCCGATCAACCTCCCTACAAGGAGCTGTATATATACTACTTCAAAGGACGACTATCCTCCGAGGCGATCGAGGACGATGCGGCCTTTATCGGCAACTGGGAGGAAGAGGAAGATTCCTTTCTCTTTTTTAAACAAGCCGCTGACCGACAGGTCGCCAAACTGCTCGAGCAACAACCCCATCTGGTCATGTCGGACCGGTTTCACATGACCTATGACGATTGGCAAGGCGGCACCCTTTGCCCCATCCAGATCGGGACTTTGCATGTCATACCGGCGTGGCATGCCGATGCCGAAAAGGCCTCGAAGGAAAGCATTCTCTTAGACCCGGGGGTGGTCTTCGGTGCAGGAACCCATCCCACCACACGCGATTGTTTGGCTGCCATACAGGCGGCCTTTCGCAAGCAATCGGTATCGGATGTCGTTGATCTGGGAACCGGTACTGGATTGCTGGCGTTGGCCGCTGTGCGGTTGGGGGCGCAGCGTTGTGTGGCCGTGGATCTCAACCGGTTGGCTGTGAAAACGGCCATGCGCAATGTACGCATGAACCGGATGGCACGCAGCATCCTGGTGGTGCAGGGGGACGCCAAGAATTTTATGGACCTGTCTTGCGATCTTATGATATCCAATATTCATTATGAGGTCATGCGGCATATTGTTTCGGCGCCCGGTTTCAGGGTGACGAAGCAATTTGTTTTATCCGGCCTGCTTCGCAGCCAAGCCAGAGATATTGAACACCGGCTGCTGCAAGGGGGCTCGAAGATCCTTCAAAAGTGGGAGTGCGATAGCATTTGGTATACTTTCCATGGTGTCAACGATAACACGCCTGGCGGATAGGTTCTGATGAGATGCGAATGATGCAGGGTCACCCGGAAGGGGAGCTATGATTATTCGATGCTGGGGCGCAAGGGGCTCCATACCGGTTTCGGGTCCAAAGTACATCAAGTACGGCGGTGATACGACATGCTTGGAAATCCGGACCCGAAGTGACGACATCATCATTGTCGATGCAGGAACCGGTATCCGGCGTTGTGGAAATGAACTCATCAAAGAGGGCCGCTACCAGTATAACTTTATTCTTACCCACGGTCATTGGGATCACCTCATGGGCTTTCCGTTTTTTAAGCCCCTTTTTCTCGAACACCCCGAAATCATCATGCATCGGGGGCCTTTTCATAAGAAATTTATGGAGAGCATGTTTTCCAAGGTTATGGCACCACCCAACTTTCCGGTTCGTTACTCCGACCTCAAAGCGAAAATCATCTACAATGAGGGGCACCCTGAAAAATTTCAAATCGGATCTGTGACCGTTGTCCCCATACAGATCAGCCATCCCAACACCGGCAAGGGATATAAATTTATTGAAGACGGCAAAACTTTCGTATTTCTGACCGACAATGAGTTGGGATTTGTGCATCCCGGGGGGTTGCATAAGAAGGAGTACCTCGCTTTTTGTGATGGCGCCGATCTTTTGTTGCACGATGCCGAATATACGCCGCAAGAATACAAGCTGCTGATGGAGTGGGGGCATTCATCATACCTGGATGTCCTGGAGTTGGCCTTTAAGGGCGGTGTTAAACAATTGGGACTGTTCCATCACAATCAGGAACGGACCGACGATGAGGTGGATGAAATTGTCGATGCCTGCCAAAAAATCATTTCCAAGCGCAAAAATAATTTGCATTGCTTTGCTGTTGGAGCGGATATGGTGTTTGAATTGTAGACACCATACCGCCTGCGGTTATCCCTGAAGTCCGTCTATGGTCAGCCCATGAATTCACAGATTCAACAAGCCGCCATGGCTTTGATATCCGCACGATCTTCGGTAGCCCTGACCGGTGCCGGTATATCCGTCGAGAGCGGCATTCCGCCATTTCGAGGAAAAGGTGGTCTGTGGGAGCAGATCGATCCCATGAAATACGCGCACATCGATGCCTATGAGCGCAATCCGGCCGAGGTTTGGGAAGTCCTTTTCATGAGATTGAGAGATGTCCTGGAAAAAGCCGAACCCAACGACGGGCATCTTGGGCTGTACCGGCTGGAAACCATGGGGTTGCTTCAGTGTATCGTTACCCAGAATGTTGACGGACTCCATCAGCAGGCCGGCAGTAAAGACGTCATCGAATTTCACGGCACGTTTGCCTCCCACCATTGCACGACCTGCGGCCAAAGCGTCGGTTGGCACCATGTCAACCTGGCGCATCTTCCGCCCAAGTGCCCCTGCGGCGGTATATTGCGGCCGGATGTGGTGATGTTCGGGGAAATCATTCCCATGGATCGGCTGCAACGTGCTCAGATGTTGGCCTCCACATGCGATGTGATGATGGTGGTGGGCACATCGGCCACGGTGGAGCCGGCCGCCTATTTGCCGTTCATAGCCAAGCGCGCCGGGGCAACCATCATCGAGATCAATCCGGAACCCACCCCTTTGACCCGGCAGGTCAGCGATATCACGTTGCTTGGAAAGGCCGGACGGATAATGCGAGAGCTTTTGGAAGCAGTCAAACAGATTCGCAACGACTAAAAGGCAAGGAAATGGCGATACAATCCCGCGACGATTCAAATAGTCTGGGCTGGACGACCCGTGTGAAACTGCCGACACCCTCCCTGCAGGACAATACAGCTGATGTAGATCGCTTATGCCGCGTACTGAAAGAGGCGTTTGATGTGGACGGTGTGGATGTGGATCTGGAATTGGCCGGATCTCTGCCCGGGATGCTGAGAAAAAGCCAATACTCCCTGCGATGTCTTGTGCTGCGCGACAGGCGACGCGGTCTGCTCATCCATGCCGCACGCGAAGACAGCGCCGACATCATGGCCGGAGTGGCCATAGACCTCGGTACCACGCGGGTGGTGATGCGTTTGGTGAATTTGGAGAACCAAGAACCTTTGGCAGAGGCATCGTTTGATAATCCGCAGGTGCAGATCGGCCCTGATGTGTTGGCGCGCATTCACCACACCGACCAGCCCGATGGCTTGAGCGAATTGCAGCAGTTGATCATCGATGCCGTCAATTTCGAATTGTCGGCGTTGTGCCGAACTTGTGATCTGAAACCGGAAAATATTCATTTGTTCTCGGTGGCCGGGAATACGGCCATGGGGCACTTGTTTGCCGGTTTGCCGGTCCACTGGATGATCCGGGAACCCTACATACCGGCCGTTAACCGGTTTGGATGGACCCGGGCCGCAGCCTTGGGGCTCTCTTCAGCCGCCCGCGCCCGGGTTCTGGTCTTTCCCAATGTGGGCAGCTATTTTGGCGGCGATTTGATTGCCGGTATTTTATATACGGGTATGCACAAACAATCCGGGACCGCCATTCTTGTGGATGTCGGTACCAATGCTGAAGTGGTGCTGGGCAACAGGGATTGGCTGATGGCCTGTGCCGGTGCTGCCGGACCGGCCCTTGAGGGCGGCATGAGCCGCATGGGGACCACGGCAGCTCCGGGAGTTATCGACCGCGTACGCATCGATCCGAAAACCCGTGATTTTGATATTCAGACCATTGACGGCCTGCCGCCGGTGGGTATCTGCGGATCCGGCGTGATCGATCTGGCCGCCCAGCTTTTTTTGGCGCATATGATCGATATTCGAGGGAAATTTCGTCCCGAAGCCTGCGCCGAACGTCTTGTTTACCGCAATGAATTGGCCCATCTGATCATTGTCCCTGCACCATCATCGGGTACCGGCATGGACCTGTGTATCAGCCAGGCGGACATGGACAGCCTGGTACGCTCCAAGGCCGCTATGTACACCATCTTAGAGACCATTACCGGCACCATGGGTATGGCGCTCCATGAATTGGAGACTTTTTACGTGGCCGGGACTTTCGGTTCCCTTATCGATCCCGTATCGGCCATTACCATCGGCATGATTCCCGATCTGGCTCTGGAACGTTACCACTCCATGGGCAACACCTCCCTCGAGGGCGCCGCTTTGGCATTGATCAACCGGGAAGCCCTTGGCGATATGGATTGCATTCGCGATAGCATTACCTACCTTGAACTCAATGTAAATCAGGATTTCATGAATCGTTTTTCAGCCGCAAAATTTATACCCCACACCCATACGAGCCGGTTTCCGTCGGTTAAACCGATTAGGTGATGAACGTCCAACATCGAACGTTGAATAAGGTTGATGCCGATTCATATAATGGCGGAGCGAAGCGATTTCATCATTCGACGTTCAATGTTGATGAATTCGTAAAAAGTCTCTCAGCACGTCACTCCGGCGAAGGCCGGAGTCCAGACATGCCTGATAATACTGGATTCCGGCCTTCGCCGGAATGACGACCAGAGCTACATTTGGACTTTTTACGAACGCGGTTATCTTAAAAGATTAAGCGGGCGGGGTTTATCCCCACCGGTCGGGACAGAGCCCGACCCTACCCGGGAACCCTCAAAACGCCAGGGGTCGGAGTGATTAGCGTAGGGCCGGCCTCTGCGCCGGCCTGGCATAAAATCCGATACCTGCAACTTGAGATTTATGGATAACCGGGTTTACGACTTCATCAATGTTCAACGTTGGATGTTCGATGTTCGAAAAACCTTCTCCTGAGTATTTTGACCTCGCAGTGTGCAAGGTGACACATGCGGCGCCATCGCAACATGCCATTGCCCGACTGTCCCGTTGCACACCTACCCGCAGTCTGATATGAATGGTCAGGCACAGGGTTTAAATCGTGTCCATCCATGAAGCGCTTTCCGTGGTGTTAAACCGCCCTTTCTTCCGCTGTTTTGTCTGCTTAAAGCCCTGTGTTGATGAAAACATGCTGCCCCCCGGCTTTCAAAACCATGAACTTTCAAGTTGTTGCGATTGGAGACATGCCTCTTACCACCTCTCAATCAGCCCGGCAGCGTGCCGGTATTCGGTTTTCAAAAGATGCGCCGCTGAATATTATCTGGCCGGTGATGACCGCGTTGTCTTTGTTTGTGATTACCTATTTCTGGATCCTGCTGCCCAGCCTTGAAACCCATTTGATGGACCGCAAAAGGGAAATGATCCGCGCCCTTACCGAAGCGGCCTGGAGTACGGTGAACTACTATGCCGCGCTGTCCGACCAGGGCACCATCAGTGTGGAAACGGCGAAAGCACAGGCCGTTGAGAACCTTCGACATGTACGTTTCGGGCCGGAAGGCAAGGACTATTTCTGGATCAACGACATGCAGCCGCGTATCATCATGCACCCCTATCGGCCCGATCTGGAAGGTATGGACACCTCCGACTTGACCGATCCTGCGGGCAAGCATCTGTTTGTGGCGTTTACGGATGTGGTACGCCGTCACGGAGCCGGTTATGTTGATTATCAGTGGCAATGGCAGGATGATCCAAACCGAATTGTGGAGAAGATATCTTACGTCAAAGGATTTGCGCCATGGGGCTGGGTGATCGGTTCCGGGGTCTATGTGGAAGACGTGCGCGCACAAATCTCTTCCATAACCCGGCGCATCTCGATGATCTGCCTGGGAATCACCGCCATTATGTTTTTGCTCTCTTTTTACATCGTATGGCAAGGGACCATCTCGGAAAACAAACGGCGCAGCATGGAAGCCTCTTTGCGTGAAAGCGAGGCCAAATACCGCCTGCTGACGGAAACCGCCAGGGAGATTATCGTTACCTTCGACGCGGACTACCGTATCGCCTTTGCCAATCAGGCCTGCATGCAATTGGTTGAAAATGACCAACATGCCATTGTGGGCCGATCCATCCTCGATATTCTCGCCCCGGGGAAAAAAGGTGCGTTCAAGGAAAAAGTCCATCAGGCGGCTTTGGGGGAAACAGCTGACTATTTATGGGAAACGGCGTTCTGCATGGATGGTGGGGAAACGGAAATTCCCATCGAAGCCACGTTGGTGACGATGCCGGGCCCTGACGGCGGGAACAGCTATCTGCTGGTAGCCCGGGATATTACCGAGAAGAAAAAGGCTGCCAGGCAGGCACGCCTGCAAAGAGAGCAACTCTATCAATCCTCTAAGATGGCGTCCCTCGGCACGCTGGTATCCGGCGTGGCCCATGAAATCAACAATCCCATTTCCACGGTTATGCTCAACGTACAGGTTATCGAAAAATTCTGGCAAGCCGCAGATCCCATTTTAAAGCAACACCACCAACAAGAGGGCGGCCTCGACGTCGGCGGCATGCATTATGACGCGTTTTCGCAACGAATGCCCCAATTGATGCAGTACACCATCGAGGGTGTGGAGCGCGTCAAGCGCATCGTCGGTGATCTGAAGGATTTTGCCGGACAGAAACCCGGAGATCTAAAGGATGCCGTTGATTTGAACCATGTGGTCCGAAAAGCGGTGGGGCTGGTGTCCAGCTTGATCAAGAAGGCGACGTCCGACTTCCAGGTCCATTATGCCGATGACCTGCCGTCATTTACAGGAAACGACCAGCGCATCGAACAGGTGGTCATCAACCTGGTGGTCAATGCCTGCCAGGCCTTGGAAGAGAGAAACAGACCGCTGCGGATTACCACCGGATGCAGCGAAGATAAAGGCTGGCTATACATCAAGGTAGTGGACACCGGTTGCGGTATGGCCCCTGAAGTGCTGCAGCGTATCACCGATCCGTTTTATACCACCAAGCGGGACAGCGGAGGAACCGGTCTGGGGCTCTCCATTTCCGATACCATTGTACGGGACCATGGCGGGCGCATCGATTTTGAATCCACTCCGGGCAAGGGTACCACAGCCACTGTCTGGATCCCGAGTGATGTATTGCCACGGCAGGAGGCGTAGGCGAAATGATCAAACCGCCTGACATGGAGCAGCCCATTTTTGTCATCGACGATGAGATTTCGATTTTGTTGGCTGTGGACACCACCTTGCGGATGGCCGGACTAAAGCGCGTGGTGACCTGTTCGGACAGCCGCCGGGTCATGGATATGCTTGAGCAGCACGGAGCCAGCGTGATCCTGCTCGATTTAAATATGCCCCATGTGGATGGGGAGACCTTGATGCCCAGAATCATGAAGCGTTACCCTGACCTTCCCATTATCATCATCACCGGCACCATTGACGTGGAAACGGCCGTGAAAGCCATGAAAACAGGGGCCTTTGATTATATCGTCAAGCCCGTGGATGAAAGCCGACTGGTGACCGCCGTCCATCAGGCCCTTCGATTCGGTGAGCTGCGCCAGGAAAATCTGGCCCTTCGCAAACACTTGCAAGACGGCGGATTGCAGCACCCCGAAGCCTTTGAGGCCATCGTCGCCCAAAGTCCGAAAATGATCTCCCTTTTTCACTACATCGAATCCATCGCAGCCACTGAAGAGCCTGTTCTTGTTCGAGGAGAAACCGGTGTGGGCAAGGAGCTGGCGGCCCGCGCCATTCATACCTTAAGTGGCCGCCAAGGCGATTTTGTGGCCATTAATGTGGCCGGTTTGGATGACAATATTTTTTCGGATACCTTGTTCGGCCATGTCAAAGGCGCGTTTACCGGTGCCGAAACCCACCGCAAAGGGCTGATTGAAAAAGCATCCGGCGGCACCCTCTTCCTCGACGAAATCGGCGATCTCAATCAAGGCGCCCAGGTCAAGCTTCTACGATTGCTTCAAGAACACGAGTACATGCCCCTTGGACAGGATTCCAGTCAGAAGAGCGACGCCCGGGTGATTGCTTCGACCCACGCGGACCTATGGTCCATGCAGGAAAAAAAGCAGTTTCGAACCGATCTTCATTACCGCTTGAGGACCCACCGGGTATGGATCCCCCCCCTGCGGGAGCGAAATGAAGATTTGCCCCTGCTGATCAATCACTTTCTTGACCAAGCCGCCAAAGCGCTTGGCAAACCCAAGCCGGAACTGTCAATGGATCTGCTTCCGCTGCTCGATACCTACCCCTTCCCCGGCAACGTTCGAGAGTTGAAGGCCATGGTATTCGATGCCATGGCGCAGCATAAAAGTGGAGCACTCCCCACCAGGGTCTTCCAGGACCATATGGCCAGGTCCCCGTCCGCTGGTAAAGAGCGCCTCATGGGCGTAGATGCCGGCAGCGCCGGCGTCGTTTTCGGCGAATCCCTGCCGACCATCAAGGAAGCCACCCGGCTGTTGGTCAATGAAGCCATGCAGCGATGCGGCAACAACCAGTCCCAGGCTGCCACGCTTTTGGGTGTCTCCCAGCAGGCGCTGAGCAAGAGACTGAAAAAGATGTAATCCGACCGTCATCATCAAAACCAATACGATTAAAGGCGTCTACAACTTTGGTTGTGACCACAACCAAAATTGTGACCTGCTTCAGGCGCTGAACTTCCAGCGGTTTCATTTAACCTGCCAAAGAAGCCTACAACTTAAGTTGTGCCCTTCGGTGTTCCGGTGTACCCCGTCTACACGATAATGCTCTGAAAATTAATGTAAAAATTAAAATTGGAAACTGGCATATCAATTGCTCTAAGCAATACAATTGACGATACAAACATTGAAAATACAAAAATTTTCGATTGCAGACCAAACAATGAACCAAATTCAGCAATAAGGGCAACCAACAGGAGGAATTTTTCATGGCACAACAAAACAACACACCCGCTCCGGGCAATCCCGCCGTGGTCGGTCTGGCCGGCTTTGGACTCACCACCCTGATTCTTCAATTTCATAACTTGGGGTGGTGCGGCATGGGCCCCATCCTTGCTTTGGGGCTTGTATTTGGCGGTATTGCACAGATGATCGCCGGTTTTCAAGAGTTCAAATGCGGCAATAATTTCGGGTACTCCGCTTTTGTTTCCTATGGGGCTTTCTGGATTGCGCTGAGCGTGATTCTTCTGCTCAATCACTTTGGCATTTATAAATCCAGCGGCAAAGATATCGGATTTTTTCTTGTCGTCTGGACCCTTTACACGGCCATCCTCTGGGTCGCCGCAATGAGGATCCATGGGGCCATGGCATCGACGTTCACCCTGCTGCTCATTGGATTCATCCTTTTGGATCTGGCCCATTTCGGTTACCCGGCATTGACCCGGATTGCCGCCTATGTCCTGATTCTCTGCGCGCTCAATGCCTGGTACATGATGGCGCATGTGATTTTTCTACAGGTTTTCGGCATGGACATTCTCCCGGTGGGCAAAGCGTGGATTGAACCCAAACCCAGACAAGCAGCCATGGGAGAATTGGCCGAAGCCGTCTCCTAAACCCATCGATATAGCGGCACCAACAAAAGCCCGGAATATAGGTGTTCCTCCCTTTTCCGGGCTTGGCTTCTACTTGCTGATCTTGGATTGTCGTAATTGAATGTAAAAATTGCGGTGGGCTTCGTAAGGATCGAAAGCCGCTTTCTTGGCCGCGTCGATGTCCTCAATCCGAAACGAGAGCTTGTTCACCTTATCAAACGTAGTGATGGCCAAGCGGGATTGGGTGTCTTCGACGTAGGTAACGGGATTAAGCGCGTAATCACCAGCCAGACCCACTGTGTCACGCAATGTGGAGGCCCCCAATACCGGCCATACAATGTAAAAGCCGTCGCCGATACCGTAGCTTCCCAAGGTTTGCCCGAAGTCTTCAGCATCGGGATACATTTCCGGATAATCTTTGAACAGGTCCCCAAAACCAAGTACACCAAAAGTGGAATTAAAAATGAATTTGGACAGTTCTGCCGTTGCCGCCTTGCCTTTGCCCTGCAACAGACAGTTGGCGAACCGGATGGGCGTCTTCAGGTTGGTAAAAAAATTGCTGACGCCCACACGCATTATTTGGGGGGTCACTTTGCGGTACCCTAAAGAAATCGGTCTAAGCACCCAGACATACAGTTTGTCGTTAAAGTAAAACATGGCGCGATTGAAGGGTTCGAAGGGATCGGCCACCAGCACGATTTCCTGATCATTTTCAGTTTCCCACTCATCTGTATTGTCTTCAAAGAGGGCTTCTTCCTCTGCAGTCAAAGATCCGGCTGCGGCGTTCGTTGATTCGGCTTCCGTTTCGCTTGATTCCGGGGACGGTTCAAGCATTGTGTCTGCTTTTTGGGATTGGGATGCACAGCCGGTAGCCAAGCTTAAAATGATGGCTACGGTGAGGAGCCATCGCGCGCAGGAATCTTTCATAAGGGTGCCGATCTACTTTTGTTTGGATGTCGATGTCTTCTGTTCGGCCAGCTTTTTTTCCAAGCGTTCGATCAATTGCGCCGGGGTTTTATCTTTCAAGATAGAGGTGAATTGAACCCGGTAATTCTTAACCAGGCTAACGCCGTTTTCCACCAGAATGTCGTAAATTTTCCATGATCCGTTCACATGATGCATGCGATAGTCAATCGGGATCTCGAGGGTTCTGCGTCGCAATCGGGTTCGCACCAGGGCTTTGGATCCTTTGACCAGCTCCTTGTCAAAATCTATTTGCTCATCGCTGTATTCACCTTGGATCTTGTCGATGTATGTGGAGCCCAAAAATTTCGAAAAAACGTTGATGAAACGGTTTTTCTCCTCCGAGGTAAAGGTGCCCCAAGGTTTTCCCACGGCCCTGCGGCTGATTTCATTGAAATTAAATACCGGTCGAGCGATTTCCCAGATTTTATCCCGCTGGACAGTTCTGTCCTCGGCGCTTTTATATGAGGGATCGTTTAAAATGTCGATGATTTGATTGAAGGGTCCTTTTAAGGTTTCCATGGGACGCATCTCTTTTGTACTGGCCCAGACCTGAGCGGTCAGCAGCAAGATTGCCCATATGATGACGGCCCATCGTTTTAGGACCATGTCTGCCTCCTCTGCGTTGGTTTATTTGCATTCATCGGTTTAAAATTGTACATCAGTGCAAATCGGAAATCCGTCAGTCTTAAAGGACGAAACAATGGACTCTTTTGTTTACGTATTGTTTTGTCTTATCGTAAATATTGTTAAAAACTTTAGGTGGCTACAAACATTCTTATTGTGCTGATCAAGAATCAACTATAAGGAACCCTTGATAATGTGTCAAGCCGGAAGCGACAGGCAATTGAATAGATTATAGATTCATGCTATTTCAAATCCAATTTATGTGTTGTATATGCTTCCCGAGTAGGGTAGATAGGATCGATCAAAATTAATCCTCTCTGCACATATGGTTGAACGGGAGCTATGCCATACCAATGCGTTTCATGGATGGCAATGAAGCCATTGCCCGGGCCGCAATTGAGGCCGATTGCAGATTCTTTGCCGGTTATCGTGACAGCGCCCGAAGGGATGCGTAATTAGGAAGTTCAGGTAACAATAATTGTGAAGTTCGTTACCTTGTTGATCCCTGCCGCCTTTGTGGTGGTAATGGTTATTTGAGTCGTTATTTCAGTTAGATGTTGTCTGGTTGGCTTGCAGTATGACCCTTGGCATCATCCTTGCTTAATATATCCGGGTATATCATACAGACAAAGCCAAACTTCGGGTAACCGGAGGACGGAAAGCCTCGGATCCATGGGTATGGATGGCCGGGCTGCCTGGTAGAATGGTTCAAAACCGGGTTGTTCGGCGGCAATCCGGTTTTTTTGTGGCTGCAGCAAAATACTGTATGTGATGAAATGAAAAAATAGAATTTTATGGATTAAAGTCGCAATGTTAAAGCTTGCCGACATGGAGGCTTTGGCTGGGGGCCGTTTGAGTTGCTGCTTTTTTCCGGTGGTAGGCGACGCAAAATTGTAGGGTGGTGGGCGCATCAATGGACCTTACTACGCACAGGCATGTTTCCAGACCTGCTGCGTCGGGTAACATGCCGACGCTATTGGATCTGATATCGCTTGAGGAGCTTCAACAACTCCAGGATACCCTGGCGGATATGCACCAGGTAGCCTCCGTGATCACCGATGCAAAGGGCAACTATTTAACCATCCCCAGCAATGAGATATCCGTATGCCGTCTGGTTCGAAAGTCCGCAATGGGCTTTGCGCACTGCATGTCCGTATCACACACCTTGTCCGAGGATAAGGCCGGTGAAGGCCAACCGATTTGCGAGATGTGTCGGCGCTTGGGGATACTCAATGCCGCAGTTCCCATTTTTGTGGATCAGACGCACCTGGCCGATTGGTGGGTCAGCCAATACTGCGGCGTCCAGCCCACCAAGGGTCAACTGGTCGCTTATGCAGAAAAGGCAGGCATACATGCAGATACACTGGCCGAAGCATTCCATCGTGTGCCCAAAGGAGATGAAAAGAATTTCTATAGGATTTTGGAGTGGATCAGATCCCTTGCCCATCAGTTTGCGCGGTGGATTTACGAAAATCATATACTCTCCAAAAATCTTACCAAACTGAATCGCATGGAGAGCGAACTGGATAAACATCGCTCACAAATGGAAAAGCGCGTGCTAGAGCGAACGGCCGAGTTGATAAAGGCCAACAATCGGCTGCAGTTGGAGGCTCTGGAAAGAGATTTGGCCGAAGAGCAAACCGAACGAAAATCCAGACTATTGGATGCCATCAATAGCATATTTCAACAAACCCTTACTCATCAAAGCGATCAGTCACTGGCGAATACTTTTCTGGCAGCCGCCCGGCGGCTGACAAAAAGCCCGTATGGGTTTATCGCCGAGCGGCGGGAAGGGCGCTGGCAGGTTGTCGCGATCCATCACACTGAAGAACAAAACGAACCAATAGAGCACATCACCAAACCGGAGGAATCCGAGATCAGCAAGTTGTGGCGCCAGTTGATGATCAGGGACAAGTCGCTTGCCGTACCCGGAATCGATGACGATTTTCAATTGGAACCTTTGCCGAAGAGTTTCCCGAACCTGAAAACTTTTCTGGCTGTTGCCTTGAGCAAGGATCAACGTGTCTCAGGTTTTATTGCAGTGGCTCAAAAAGAAGAAAACTATGCCTTAGTGGATCAAAACGATGTGGAAGCTTTGGCCCAGGCATTTATCGAAGCGCTGCTGCGAAGAAGAATCGAAGCCGATAAGGCCGACAGTGAAAGGCGTTTGAACCTGGCCCTGGAGTCCGCCAATGAAGGGTTGTGGGACTATAACCCCATCCGCGGGGATATCTACTACAGCCCCAGATGGTTTACCATGTTGGGCTATAATCCGGGAGAGTTTCCCGAAACGCTGGAGACATGGAGCACCCTGTGTCATCCGGATGATCTCACGGTTTTGGAAAATACGCTGCAGTCGCTATCCGCCGGAAAAGAAGAAGCATTCAACGTTGAAATCAGAATGCTGTCACGCTCCGGACAGTGGCGCTGGTTCCAGGTCCGGGGGCGCACCGTGGAGAAGGAGGACGATGGCCGGCCCTTGCGTATCGTGGGTACGTTGATCGATATCAGTAAATACAAGCAAGTTGAAGTGGCCCTCCAAAAAGCCAATGATGAACTTCAGCGTTTGGCGGCTTTGGATGACTTGACGCAAATTTCTAATCGCCGCCGGTTTGAAGACCGGTTGGCCCAAGAGTGGCGGCGGGGCCGGCGGGAAAACAGTATGCTGGCCGTCATCATATGCGATATCGATTACTTTAAAAAATACAACGATACATATGGCCACCTAAAAGGCGATGAAACCTTGTATAGAGTGGCTCAGGCCATCAGTGCCGCATTGAGGCGCCCCATGGATTTGGTGGCCCGATACGGTGGCGAAGAGTTTGCCATGATACTGCCCAATACCGACATTGCCGGCGCCGAGCAAGTGGCCCAGGAAGTCAAAAAGGCGGTGGCCGAGCTGTCCATCGAACATAAATCCTCCAAGGTGAATCCAAATATCACCTTGAGTTTCGGGGTGGCGGCCATCACGCCCACACCCGACCTATCATCCAAGATACTCATCGAAACAGCCGATCGTGCACTCTACAGCGCCAAATCCAAAGGCCGCAATCAAATTCTTTGCCTTGCCTGTGAGGGGGAAGAGAAAGGCTAGCGTACCGGCAGAGATAATTATTCCATCATCAATTCCGCATTCTGAAAATCGTCGATGGCGGTTTCGGCAAGGGCCGCTTTTGTATGTTCGGAGAGTTTAAGGGTGGTTGCCGCATCTTGGGCGTAGGAGTGGTCCCTATCCAGGAGACCTTCAGCTTTGGTGCCATATAGGCGACTCAAGTAGTCCGCATAGGCCACGATAGCAGTCAGTTCTTCGTAGGCGCCGCATTCTCGATAGCGGTGGTGGTACTCGGCGCAGGCTTTGGCACTGTCCGGCATGTTCCAGCGATCCATGAGCAATCTTCCGATTTGCTCGTGATCAAGGCCGATGACCCGGTTTTCGGCTGTTTTGCTATCCATTTGATCCACTTTTTTCAATTTCAAGATCTCTTTAAAGGGGTCGGGAAAAAGCATCAGGATAATGAGCTTTCCGATGTCGTGAACCAGGCCGCCGATAAAGGCTTCTTCCGGAAAAGCAAAGTTGATGGCTTCGGCAATTCGGCGCGCCGCCAATGCCGATTCCACCGAATGCTGCCACAAGTTCTGCCCCCAAACCCGCATGCCCTTTTGATTGTTGAGAAAATAGCCACGTGCGGATGCGGTTAAAATCAAATTTCGCGTGTTTTTAAGCCCCAGCCGCGTCAAAACCTGGCGCAGGGTGGTCGCCTTTTGCAGGCCGCCGTACAGCGCAGAGTTGCCGACCTTGATGAGGTTGGCCACCAGGGCTTGGTCCTGGCCGATGAGGGCCTCGATCTTTTCTACGGGCGTTTCCGGATCGGATAGCATCCGCATGGCCGAAGAGACGATATTGGGCAATGGCGGCAGATCCTTGATGCCTCCTACCATTTTTGCAATTCGTTTTTGGGTGTCATCGGCATGGGAACCTTGTGGCCCTAAAAGCTTTTGTTCCCTCCGGGGAGTGCCGGAGCCGGTTTCACCGACTTTGTCCGGCAAGACGGGGACGGTGGGGCACTGCGAGGGGGCAACCACCCAGGAGAGCAATTCCAAATAGTGATGGCATGACACCCCGGAAAAGCTTTTAGAAGAGCAAGCATAAAAAAAGATGGAGATGGCAGGACCGATCAGTATGGGGATCAAGGCGCAATCGTTGTTTGGGAGCGGACCCATAAATCGCTGTAGCAAACGACAGGGAAAGGATTTGCCGAAAAAGGCGGTGCCCGAGCGATAGACGGTGGAGAAAACCGGGTCATCGTCGATGCGGCCCAAATCACCCTTAATGGATTTTTGCACCAGATCGTTATCGGAACCCGCGCGGATGGCTTTGCAATGCACGAAGACGCCTCGCTTGGCAGTCAAAATGAGCATGTTGTCATAGAAGCTTTTGCAAAAGGAGACGATGGCGTTCAGTCTGGGCAGGACATCCGGACTGCTGAGCAATGCTTTAAGTGCCTGTTTATAGGCCGAGAACGTGGGATCCAGCACCGGATTTTCCGCAGGAGAAGGCGCTTTGCGGGGGGGCAGCAGTGAAATGAACCCCTGATCCATGAGCCGTTGGATATGTTGCAAGACGTCATGGCTCGGATGGGGAGCCTTGTCCAATAACTGCTGAACTGTTTGACCCTTTGCAGCGAGTTGGAGAACCAACCCTTCGGACAGTGGTGCATCTTTAGATGGTTCAACATAGCGGTTTACCCGAATCACGCGATCAGCCGTCTGGATGGTTTTGAGAAAATCCCGGTATTCGTCGGACGCCGGCAACACCTTGAGAGCCGCCTTGCCCGAGTCCATATGAATCCCGGCCCCGTCATCTTCCACCGGCGCTTCAGTAAAATTGAAACGGCCCTGGTCGAGGAGGAACAAATGAAGCAACACCTCCAACATGCTCATGCTCAATAAAGCCTGAATGTCCGTCAGCGGGAAAAAA
This sequence comes from Desulfobacteraceae bacterium, assembly GCA_050124755.1. Taxonomy (GTDB): domain Bacteria; phylum Desulfobacterota; class Desulfobacteria; order Desulfobacterales; family Desulfosarcinaceae; genus JARRKU01. The sequence continues at coordinate 13,790 of JASFER010000010.1, read as the reverse complement.
TCCAGCTGACCCAATATCTGCCGAACCGACATCCCTGTCTCCCGCTGAATTTGCTGAATCTGACGAGCCTGGGAATCATTGATACAACCTTCATGCCCCAGGCATCTAAGGAGCTTTTGATCTCCTTTGGCCGATTGGGCGTCCAAAAGCCGGCCGGCCTTAAAGGTCAGCGCAATGATGCCGTCCTCGTTGACAATGGACAAAACGCCGTCTGAACCCACCTGGGAAAGAAAGGTCATGGCGTCGGCTGGATGGTATTTGCTTAAATCGCCCTTAAATATCATTCAGGTCACATTATATTGGTTGGTAAAGGTTAAAATAACAGTTCGCTATCTCCATGAGAAGCCCTCACTGCGGCATAACAACATATCGGCAGGGAGTATGACAAACTTTAACCTGTTGTTAAAAAAGATAAAACCAAGGAGCACCCCGGTAGATAGGCAAACGTCCGAGAGACAATTATTCGTAATTTAGAGATTTGAATATATAGGATTATTCAACCGAAAAAGGGATGGAAGCGGGGAAAAAGGGTTGTATAAAGACAATTATCTTCATAGCCTTTTAAGCTCTTGATAAAGGATAATTTTGGTGGTTTAAATAGGCTCTGCACATTTGATACCTCTAATAGCAAGCAAATGAACGAATTACTAATCCGCCATGCGAGGCCATCTGACTATGAGCCAATCATCGCAGTCGTCGATGAGTGGTGGGATGGACGACCAATGGCAAGCATGCTGCCAAAACTGTTTTTCGTGCATTTTCAACCAACTAGCTTCGTGGCCGAGCAGAACGGTAAAATTGTGGGATTTGTCACAGGATTTGTTTCCCAAACTTTTCCGGATGAGGCCTACATTCATTTCGTCGGGGTACACCCAAAGTTTCGAAAAGGTGGCCTGGCGAGGGCACTATACGACAGATTCTTCGCTGCTGTGAGACATTTTAATTGCCGTGCAGTTAGATGTGTTACCTCACCGGTCAACAAAGACTCCATTTCGTTCCATCGCCGCATGGGTTTTTCCATTGAGGCCAGCGAAACGATTATCGACGGTATTTCAGTTATCCAAGGGTATGACGGGAAAGGTGAGGACCGTGTGATGTTTTACAAGTTGCTGAATTAACAATAGGATATTCATGAAAGGTAAAATGATCAGGTGGGGTATAGGACCTATTTTTGCCTCTCTATCTATCAGCTACGGAATAATTATGTTGGTCATAAGCCGTTATTTCCATCCAGTCTTTCAGATAGATTTTGTGCCGCATTGGCTTATATCTATTCTTGGGGTTTCTCTGATAGTGATTGGAGCGCCATCAAAAACAGTAACGGCAAATTGACAAGGTTAAATCCCTGATGTAGATTTTTTGTATAGGGTGTCTTGGATATTGAACTGCGTTGCAACCTGCGCAATGCGGCCACGCGGTCCGCCGCATCCCCTTCTCAGCACCTTTGAACCACCGTGATTCTGAATCATTTGATCAAAGCAATGGGCTAATTTGTCATCCGAATACCGATCCTTCTGTTGATCCACGCAACATCTTCAAACCACAGGCAGGTCCTCGATATTGGTAAGGTTATCAGCCATCCGACACCCCATGGAGATGCGAGAACCTTGAAAAAGGAGGTATCATCATGGCTGTTATCACCATATCCAGACAAATGGGGAGTCTTGGCGATCAAATTGCCGAAGCAGTCGCTGAAGAGCTGCGCTACAATTATGTCGATAAAGTCAAGATCAGTGATGCGTTGGTGGAACAGGGACTCCCGGCATCAGATTTTGAGAAGTTCGACGAAAAAAAGCCCCACATATGGCAATCGCTGTCCAATCAGAAGAAAAAGCTAACCTATCTGCTACGGGCAGCCGTCTATGATTTCGCAAGGAGCGGCGCTGCCGTCATAGTAGGGCGAGGCGGTCAGGCCTTGTTGAAACAGATCCCAGGAACACTGCACGTCAGAATCATTGCCCCTTTGGAAATCCGAATCCGGCGGCTGATGGATCAGCGCGATTACGATGAGAAACAAGCCGAGCGGTTTATTCTCTATAGCGATCATGAATCTTCGGGATTTATCAGCTCCTTTTTCAACATCGATTGGGATGATAAAAACATGTACGATCTATTGCTCAACACCAGAGCCATGACGGTGCAGACGGCCGCATCGCTGATCATTTCGGCAATTACTGCCCAGGAGTTCAAACAAAGCTCCGAAGAGGTCGAAAATAACCTGGAAGACATGGCTCTGGCACAAAAAACAAAAGGACTTTTTGTGGGAATTCCGTACATCGATCTTAAGCGTGTTGAAGTGGCGCAGGGCGTGGTGGTTCTGACCGGTTTTGCCAGGTCGTTTGAAAGCATTAATGAGTGCAAAGGCATCATCTCACAGATCAAAGGCGTTAAGGAGGTCCGCAGCAAGCTGGATATTGATCCCACTACAGGTATTGCTGATTTGAAGTTGTGATACGGTTGCTGAATAACACGGTTACAAAGCGGCGAAATTGCAGGATATTAAAATGCTATCTGAAAAAACGGCGGTGATCCATTTGATAGACCATCCCAAGGAGAGTTAAAATGGCTATTAGAGTGTTTATCAAACGAACATACGAAGATCCAAGCAAAGAAAAAAAGCTTTTTAGTCTGGTTCGAAAACTGCGAAGCCTTGTTCCCCAACAACCCGGCTATCTCTCAAGCAAATATATTAAGAAAATCGATCACCCAAAGGATATCATTGCCATTAGTACTTGGGATTCTTTAGAAGATTGGCAGAATTGGTATGAAAGCGAAGAACGGCGGGAAATTCAATCAAAAATAGATGCAATTCCTGGTGTAAAAACGACTTATCAAACCTATGAGGATACAAAAACCGAATGAAGGATTTTATTAATGGTGCGTTCATACAGCTCCATGTAATAGTTTAGTCCCTTTTTTTATCACTGACGAACGTGCGATGAATTGAGATGGGTCAGGGAGACGGGTGGCACCGGCAAGAATTGCCGGTGGCCGAAGGCCAAGAGGTTTTTGTTGAGGAGGTCCTATCGGAACACCAACCGATTTACCCAACAAGCACCAACGGGCGGAACCAAATATCCGGTTTTCAGCATGATTCACCAAACCGGCGCGAACCGGGTTCGCGTGCATGTAAGACAGCTTTTCTTTCCTGCTCTTTGAAAATGGATAATAGCATGCACATGATCCGGCAGAATCACAAACCCGGTACAGGTACCCGACTGATTTTTCAATTGCGCTGCAAGATAATGGATGACAATCTGCTTGGCTCGATTATGATCAAGAATTTTTCTGCATCGATAGCAGGAAAATGTCACGAAAAAGCCATGGTTTTCATAATCGAATACCCGGTTATCCATAAAGCTCAAGTTGCATGTATCGGATTTTATGCCAGGCCGGCACAGAGGCCGGCCCTACGCTAATCACTCCGACCTATGGCGTTTTGAGGGTTCCCGGGTATGGTCGCGCTCTGTCCCGACCGGTGGGGATAAACCCCGCCCGCTTAATCTTTTAAGATAACCGCGATCCAATAATGTACGGCGCATTGTTAAAATTTGTTTTTTTAAATGCTATCCGAAATCAAGGCAATTTATATGTTTAGTGTATGGGCAGCTGCTTACAAAAATCTATTTATCCGTTCAGGCATCGGCACTTTTTGCTGATTCCGCCTAAGTAAGTCGGTATCAAACCGATTGCTCAACTCCTCCTCTTGTTGCTACGCAACCCAGGCAACAAGTTGCCTGGGCCACCCACCTTATAGCATATTTAAGTAAATGGTGATAGTTGGTTCTCAGGAATCATAATCTGATATACGTACTAGTATTGCCCCAGTTCCGACTAATTAAGGCTCACCTATGAAAAAGCCTGCGAATAATCTTATTTTCTGTTTTGGAAATATAAAAAGTCACACCACGGCCTAGTGATGTCTTTCCTCCAAGGATTCTTTCGCCAGGCTTTAGCTTTGGAGAAAATGATATTGTCAACTTTTTTTCATCTTCCGAAATTGTAACTGAAAAATCTTTAAGGTTTTTTTGCTCCTTATTGAATTCTGTATATGCAATAATGAAAAATGATAATAAGCTTCCACTATATATTACCTTGTCTTCTAAGTGTGAATCTTCTTTCATTATACGTCCTTATTTTTTGGTGTGTATAGAATTATTAATGTTCCATGTCAAAATAAGATATTGTTTATTTGCAGTAGCATTAAAACCTTTAACAGCTCCGCTAGATGTTCCGACATAACCCCGGTATTCACGGGTGGCACCGACAAGAATTGCCGGTGGCCGAAGGCCAGGAGGTCTTTATTGAGGCGGTCCTATCGGAACACCAACCGATTTCCCCAATAAGTACCAACGGGCGGAACCAAACATCCAGTTTTCAGCATGATTCACCAGACCGGCGCGAACCGGGTTTGCATGCATGTAAGCCAGCTTTTCTTTCATTTTAGACTCGCTGTAAATGTTAAAAACGTAATACTTGGGTTGCCACATGGGACCGCTCAAATCAATCTTGAGGCCATATTGCACTAAATGCGTTCGGAAAAAGTTTTTAAGCTGGATCGAAGATCGGCGTTTCCACTGGTTCATAAAAATGCTTAACAAACCAGCTTTTTGAAAATGGATAATAGCATGCACATGATCCGGCATAATCACAAACCCTGCACAGGTACCCGACTGATTTTTCAATTGCGCTGCAAGATAATGGATGACAATCTGCTTGGCTCGATTATGATCAAGAATCTTTCTGCGTCGATAGCAGGAAAATGTCACGAAAAAGGCATGGTTTTCATAATCGAATAATGTACGGGGCATTGTTAAATTTTGTTGTTTGTTGAATGCTATCCGAAATCAAGGCAATTTTTGCTGATTTCGTTTGTATGAGTCGATATCAAACCGGTTGCTCAATTACTCCTCTTGTTGCTACGCAACCCAGGCAACAAGTTGCCTGGGCCACCCGCCACCTACGTCTATTAAACTATAACGTCCTTTCTATTAGGCCTTTGGTCCCAACTTTGAAAACATTCTCCACAGATAGGACATAGGAGTGATGTTATACTCTCATTGACACCACTATAAACAGCATCAGCCTTCAAACCATATTTGTTTGCACAGTCCTGGCAATAATGATAAATCCAGTAATCATCATCAAATAATTCCTCACGGATCGTTACAATATTAATACCTTTCCCCTCGTTAACGGCATCTTCAATGTGTGGACAAACCAGGACGATAAACGTCTTACCATGTTTTGGGCATAAAATTTTGGGCATAATTTCTTTTATTTCAGAGCTTGTAAATATCTCACAGCTTCTTTTGTGGCAGTTGACAAATTCGTGCCACCTTATTTTACTGGTTGCTTAATTCCTCCTCTTGTTGCTACGCAACCCAGGCAACAAGTTGCCTGGGCCACCCGCCGCTCAGCAATCATAAAGATCCTTTATTGCCCTTGTCGAATATTTCCGAAAGACATAATGGACAGACCCATTTCATTGCACGTGTTACTTTCTGGATTAGCAACCTATCATTCATTTTATTTTCTGTTTTATCTCTGTCGCGTAACATTACTACACCATCAACAAGAGCAAAGTTAAATTCTTTCACGAAGGTGTAATCAATTTTATATTCATAAATTTCCCCATATGATAGAATCTTAAGAGAAACAACTTCGTCTATACTTAAATTTTCTCTGTATTCAATTGCCTCCGCCAAACGTGGAGAAGTTTGGATAAAGGCTTGAACATTATGTATTTTACAGAAAGCAGGTTTCATCATTTTTATCCTTATCTTACAATCTGACGGGTGGCACCGGCAAGAATTGCCGGTGGCCGAAGGCCGGGAAGTATTTATTGAGATGGTGCTATCGGAACACCAACCGATTTACCCAACAAGCACCAACGAGCGGAACCAAATATCCGGTTTTCAGCATGATTCACCAAACCGGCGCGAGCCGGGTTTGCGTGCATGTAAGCTATCTTTGCTTTCATTTTGGACTCGCTGTGAATGTTAAAAACCCAATACTTTGGAGGCCTGCCATGAGTATTTCGGACATTAAACCCGGCGAACAAGTCAAAGCCGTGTACGTACCGAAGACAGTCTCGTTTTTGAAACCGCTTCTAGTCAAGGGGAGTATGCCAATCCAAATCATGCAAAATGTCGTCTTGATGAACGAACAATTTTGTGATCACTTCTCTCATTTCATTGGCGAAATCCAACGTACTGTTGCCTAACCAAAATTGCCGCCCTGCAAAATAGCTGAGGACATACTCCTTCCAGCTAGAAAATAGCATTTGCGCTTTTGGGGCCATTGCAAGAATGCGATCCCAGGCTTCCTTCTCATTGATAAGTCCGAGAACCGCACCGGTTCTGCACAGAAAGACGTAGCGGACGATATCCCATGCGGCAATCCCTACCCTTCTCAATGACATTTTATACGTATTTGCAATCTTAAATTGCTCGTATCTTTCCCGGTTGCCTTTCATTGAATCGATGTAACGGCGGCACCCATTTTCAGACAGGGCCGTCAACACCGTTAGGATGCCCATAAAGTCATCTTTATGACCTGATGTTTCAAGCCACTTCAAGGTTTTCTTCAGATCATCAGCGTTATGAATATTCCAATCTCTTTCGGTGAAGCCGCACTTGGGGATCATGGCGGATCTGCTCTTATCTCCGTACAAAAATTCATGTTTGAAATGATTGATTTGAAACAGGGGGGCCGACAAAGAAAGCGCCCATAATTCTTTGCTGTTCTTTGCCTTGTTTTTTTTAAATAGGGATACCATGGATTGCCTCTTCTGTTTGCGTTGAAGATATTCCATCCTTTTTCAATTCAGGTCGTTTGAGATGGCGTCGATGTCGGCGGATGGCGGGATGATCTTTTGGATTTCCGGAAAGTGCGCCTCAAAAGAGACGCTTTTTTGGGCATTTGCATTTGGCGCCATTGATTTTTGCAGGGCACTCATTAGCACCTGGATATTTAAGCCTTCTTCCTGGTGTTCCAACTCAGCCAGATGTCGTATCGCTTTGGAAATCTGGCCGCTTTTATAATGCAGCATACTCAGAAAAAGGTTGAGGTGTAACTGGGGTCCGACCTTGGAACACGCCTTTTCGGCTTCCTCCACCGCCGGCGAAAGTTTGTTCAGCCGATAGAGGGCCATTGCGCGGTAATAGTAAATGTCGCTGTCTATTGGCACGTCATCGGTTGCGCACTGCCCAATATAGTACTCGGCTGTTCCGAGACAGGCATCCCACTGCTTATTGAGGCAATAGACAGCGGCCAGATTGAATAGCACCCAGGGTCGATCAGGAATGTCCCTGTTGAGGCCTTTCAGCATGGCGATGGCATTGTCATAGTCGGCCAGGTGTATATAGCTGCAGGCCATGCCCGCAAAGCAGTCCCAGCTTCCAAATTTATCGCCCCCCGCTTTGAAACTGGCGAGTGCTTTGTCAGAATGGCCCAGCTGTATCTCGATTTTACCCTTGAGGTAGTATTTGTCCCAGCATTCTGTTTCATAACGCTCGATTTGCGAATAGGCCTCTTTGAAAAGGCCGGTCTTGTAATTGCTGATGGCAAGAAACAGGGGCAGATCCGCCTCTTTTCGCCCCATCTGCTGCGCTATGCGCAGCGATTGGGCCGCTTCGTCGAACTGACCGAGGCTGTAGTGGCATATCCCCTTTGCATAGTGCTCGAAAGGTGCATTATAAAATGTCTCAATATAGATATCCAATGGTTGGAGAGCCGCTTGCCATTGGCAGTCGAAATAGAGGATATGCCCCTTGGTTTGCTGAAACGCGTACCTTTCCGGGGCCATGGCAATGGCGCGTTCAATCCACGCCAGCGCCTCATCGTCGCGGCCATCATCGGCGTAGAACAGGGCCCATGCAATCTGTTGGGCGATGGCCGCATCCTGGGGGTTGATCTCCCAGGCAGCCTTGTAGGCCATCGCTGCATCGGCATGGAATTCATTATCCGCCAGCAGTTTGCCCCTGGCCATTAAAAGTTCATAGCCATTCTCATCCGCTTCCCCGGCCGCCTGCAGCCCCTTTTGGTATAGGGCATCCACCTCCCGGCAAGGGGCATTTTGCTGGGTCATGGCCTTGCCTGTCAGCAGGTAGGTATCTGAATCCTTGTTAGAACATTGCTCCAGAAGCGTTATCGCCTTGCCGGGTTGATGGGCGTTTAGATAACAGAGCACCAGCGCCTTAACCCGCTTTATATCCATAATGCCCGAGGCTTCATAATGCGTGATCAGTTTATCGTTGAGCAACTCAATGGCAACGATGATCTCAAAGTCCGAAGGCTGCTTCTCAAGGGAGAGTTCATAGAGCAGCTTGGCTTCCTCGAAGTTTTCCAAATGTTGGTGACACTGTGCCAATCCCTTGGTTGCGATCAGATTGTCCGCGTCCTGCTCCAAAACACTTTGAAAATCATCAAACGCCTGCATGATCTTATTTTGCCGCAGAAATGCATGGGCCCGATAGAGGTATCCCTCCAGCCTTTGCGGTGCGAGGGCAAACATCCGGGTGTAGTGGTCAATGGCGCCTTCGTCATCCAAGCGTCGCTCGGCAAGCTGGCCCATCAGAAAGTGGAGCACAGGATCTTCCGCATAGATGGCCTTGGCCTGTTCCATAACGGATCCGGCTTTGTTCATCTCATTTCGGGCCAAAAGATGGGCAGCCTCTTCCCGAAGGGCAATATAATTGTCAAAATCGATATCCGTGGCATGCTTCAACCCCAGGTAGTCATGCTTGAATGTGGCGAAATGCAGGCGCCAATATACCAGGTCCAAAACCTTTTCATGAAAGATATTCGTTAATTCGATGGGCTGATCAGACCAGTTAAAGCGTTGGTCCAGCAGGGCGCAGACCTCACCCGGTAAATTGGGATGCTCTGCCATAAAGGCAAAGAGATGCAAGTTCAGCGATGATTTCACGTCGATGCGCTGCAAGATATCACGATCAAGAATGCGCTGCCACGACGCGATATCAAGGCGCTTGTGAAAATCCTGGTAGAGGCCCGCAATTTCCTCCATAACGGCTTGAACCAGTTGATCACTGTCTTCCAATGGCATTTCGCCGTCAGCATATTCCGCCATTCGGTCCTGTCTGCCGGATGGCGATAGGTGGGGGGCTGCATCCGTGTCTGCTTTCCCTTGCGGCCGCGCCACATTTTTCCGGCTGCTCTGTTTCAACCGGCGGGCTTCTTCCAGGCAGGCTTCATAGGCCGTCCTCAGCCTTTGAAATCCTTCCGGATCTTCATCAGGATGGTGGCGCTTTAATAGGGCGGCATAAGCCAGTTTTATCTTCCGGGCATCTACAGTCGGTGCGATGGCCAACAAATCCCAGGCATTCATACAAGCATCTCCCCCTATGAAATTTCATTCAACCGGCGCTCGAGCAGGCGCCGGGCTGTGGCAATTTCTTGTTCATCCTGTCTTTCAATGACGTCCTCAAAGGCGCTCAACCAATCGGCAATATGGCTGCGCAGTTCTCCCAGGGACACCTCGTAAAGGCGCTCGCCCCTGGCCAAAATCGCCCGATTAGCCATTTTATCCCTTGGATGGATTTTAAGTTTAGCCAATTTTTGCAAGCAGGCGGCTATCTGCTCCCGGGACAACACCCCGGGATTTTCTTCAATCAACAAGTTCGCTTTGATATCGGTATTGGCAACCGTCACATCCACTTCCAAAATGCCGTTGGCATCGTAGCTGAAGCGAATATCAATTTTGGGCTCACCCGCAGGGGCCGGCGGAATCCTGATCTCCATTTCACTGAGCTTGATATTGTTTTCAGTTCGGCGGCTTTCCCCCTGAAAGATTTGGATGCGGATGGTGGTTTGATTGTCGATCAGGGTGGTCACTGGCTTAACGCGACTCAACGGAACCGTAGCGTTTCTCTCAATCACCGGGAAAAAATGACCGCCCTCAAGTCTGTTATTTCTGCTGTACCGCGCAATCTCAATACCCAACGTGTAAGGGCAGACATCCGTCAGCACCATCTCTTTGAGAGTGCGGTGTTTGGTCTTTAAGCCGGTTTGAATTCCCGTGCCGAGACAGACCACCTCATCCGGGTTCAAGGTGGAATAGGGCAGCTTGCCGAACATTTTTCCCACCATGGCTCTCAGCATAGGCATGCGGGTTGCACCGCCCACCAGTATAACCGCCCCCAGTTCTTTCAGGTTTAATTGGGCATCTCTAACCGACTGCTCAATAGGGAGCTGCATGCGCCGGCGCAAGTCCGAGGTAATCGCCACAAACTTATCCCTGGTGATTTTCCAATCCATGTGGCGTGCAGGGCCGTTAAAAGCGATATTTGCGGCGCTTTTCCGGCTAAGCTCCAATTTGCACTGCTCTGCCAGGCGCCGAAGTTCGTGCATCGCTTTTTTATCCAAATCTTCAGACTGCAGATGATGCTCTTCCAGAAAACACTCGATAATAGCGTCAGTGAAATCTTCTCCTCCCAAAAAGGTGTCTCCTGCTGTGGCGTGCACCTCCATTACGCCTGGAAAATATTCCAAAATAGAGACATCAAACGTTCCACCGCCCAAGTCCAGCACGATAAAAGTGGAGAACGCTTTTTTATCATGAAGGCCGTAGGCAATGGCAGCGGCAGTAGGTTCATTGATCAGGTGCTTTACCTCCAAACCGGCGAGCCGGCCGGCCACTTTGGTGGTCTTGCGCTGAGTATCGTTGAAATAGGCCGGCACACTGATAATGGCCTCGTTCACGCTCCGATTCAAATATTTTTCAGCATCTGCCTTTAAGGATTTCAGCACCAACGCTGAAAGCTCTTCCGGCCGAAATGGGGTTTGACCCAGGACAATAGCCTTGTCCGAGCCAATATAACGCTTAAAAAGCGATGCCGACAAATGGGGATGGGTGATCAGCCGATCTTTAGCAGGTTGGCCCACCAAAATATCGCCGCCGTCATCGAGGCTGACCACTGAAGGCGTGAGGTTCTCCCTTAATGCATTTGGAATTATTTTTGCTCTATCTCCATCCCAGAAAGAAACCAGGCTATGGGTGGTGCCCAAATCAATGCCGATCATCATATTCCCATTCAGAACAAGAGTTCAGTTGCGAGTCATCAAAACATAGAAGGCTGTTCACCATTGGTTAATGGTGTACTACCAAAGTATTAGGAAATTAAATTTTCATAGGTTGGAACGTGTTTTAGTCAATACGATTTTTTACCAAAATAAGTCAAGAACAGATTGGTTAACCGGATCTTATTGATGGCAAGGGCCGTTGTTCTTGTCGCCGGTCGAAAGGTTTGGAAAACAAAGCAAGTGGGGTCCATCCCGGGGCCGTACATCCGGCTGATAAAGGCCCTTTCCTTGGTGTTCTCCTGGGTGACAACGCCGTTGTAGGCCTCTGCGCCGATATCAAACCGCCCCTTTTTCTTGGCATCCGTCAGATTCGCTTTTACGGCATTGCTCGCGGCTTTCCAGTTTCTGGATTGGATGGTGTCGCTCTGGCGTGAGCCCGCCTTTTCAAGGGCGATAAACGTGTGCGAGCTATGCCCGTCAGCGCAGACCAGCACCGCGACGCTGACCATGGCATAGCCGGCCAATTTGAGCAGGGACGCCGGGATCTGCCGCTGGTCGGGACGAATGCGCAAGCTCGGCTCCACGTGGTCGATCAGTTGCCCGTTGCGCAACTCCCAACGCCGCTTGCGTTCTTCGGCCTGGAGCCGGGCCTGTCGATAATCTCCGAAAAACGGGATTTGCTCATCCAGGTAGAATAGCGCACAGCTGGAGCGGATGCGGGCTTCAAATTTCCATAAGCATGTCATGATTCTTTTTATAAAGCCGATCGGGCCCTGTTAGAGGAAGGGTTGCTCATGGCTTCTGTTCTTCCTTCAGTAGTTTAAAGGCTTTTAAGAGAGACACGTAAAACATGGCTGTCCCAATTTTTACAGGTTGCTCAATTCCTCCTCTTGTTGCTACGCAACCCAGGCAACAAGTTGCCTGGGCCACCCGCGGTCTCAGACCCAGGTCTTCATTGAGGGTTGTTATTCACAATTCAAGGTCTCACTCCGTCCCCCCTCGTAAAGATTTTTCTAAACAGGGATTTCTTACTACCAATTTGCTTTATTTTTACAGTTATTGAATCAGGCGAAATTTTAAGGACCTCAGCTTCTATGATATCTTGTTCAGAAGCTAATTCGACAATAGGCAACTTTTCGTTTTTTACTAGCTTAGCAAGTTTTAAATGTGCCCTTGATCTATAAGGCATAAATCGGTAGTTGTTCTCCCCACACCTAATTTCTTCAGCTGCTTCGAGGTATCCTGCTCTGTCTTTTTTATAAAAGCACTCATACCTAAACATGTAACGGTTTTCTTTCCTTTATAGGCGTTGGTATCCTTAAAAAGAAAATATCTTCACGGGTGGCATCACGGGTGGCACCGGCAAGAATTGCCGGTGGCCGAAGGCCAGGAGGTTCTTATTGAGGTGGTCCTATCGGAACACCAACCGATTTACCCAACAAGTACCAACGGGCGGAACCAAACATCCAGTTTTCAGCATGATTCACCAAACCGGCGCGAACCGGGTTTGCGTGCATGTAAGCCAGCTTTTCTTTCATTTTGGACTCGCTGTAAATGTCAAAAACGTAATACCTGGGTTGCCACATAGGACCGTTCAAATCGATCTTGCGGCCGTATTGCACTAAATGCGTTCGGAAAAAGTTTTTAAGCTGGATCGAAGATCGGCGTTTCCACTGGTTCATAAAAATGCTTAACAGTCCTGCTTTTTGAAAATGGATTATGGCATGCACGTGATCCGGCATAATCACAAACCCGTAGCAGGTACCCGATTGATTTTGCAATTGTGCTGCAAGATAATGGATGACAATCTGCTTGGCTCGATTATGATCAAGAATTTTTCTGCGTCGATAGCAGGAAAATGTCACGAAAAAGGCATGGTTTTCATAATCGAATACCCGGTTATCCATAAAGCTCAAGCTGCAGGTATCGGATTTTATGCCAGGCCGGCGCAGAGGCCGGCCCTACTACGCTAATCACTCCGACCCCTGGCGTTTTGAGGGTTTTTCGTAGGGTCGGGCTCTGTCCCGACCGGTGGGGATAAACCCCGCCCGCTTAATCTTTTAAGATAGCCGCGATCCAATAATGTACGGGGCATTGTTAAAATATGTTTTTTTTAAATGCTATTCGGAATCAAGGCAATTTATATGTTTATGGGCAGCTGCCTACAAAAATCTATTTATCCGTTCAGGCATCTGCACTTTTTGCTGATTCCGCCTAAGTAAGTCTGAATCAAACCGGTTGGCCAATTCTTCCTCTTGTTGCTGCGCAACCCAGGCAACAATTTGCCTGAGCCACCCGCGTCCCTCCCTTAAAAAAGTTTAAATTTTGAGGAACGTCCTCTATTGCAGCCAATTGCACTATTGCATGTCCCCGATTGATCTTCGACTACTGGTATGTTGATAAAAATTCTTTCAAACAGACTGTGCAAACTGGCTGCAATTTAGAAAAAGCTTTTTCTGCTATTAATGCTTCTTTAATTAATAGACATTCTTTATCTGATGATAATTCGATGCCTAGTCCGAGAGACTGAATAAATTTCTTATCAACCCAATATTTACCGCTAAAATTTAAATTATCACCAATCCGAATACGGAAAAGGTCCGTCTTTAAACATTTATCTCACTTTCAACACCCCATTTGGGGCAAGCGAACAAATTTATTTGCGCGGCAAATCAGACAGTTAACGGTTATAACTAATTGTTTTAACAATAAATAAAAATCACTAGACATTGTGTCTCATACTT
>JASFER010000009.1:0-46340 GCA_050124755.1 Desulfobacteraceae bacterium | reverse complement strand
GTCACGCTTTTTTTTCTGTAAATCGTATTCAGGTATCCAATCATACTGTTTGAATTCTTTTAATGCAAGATAGGTTGAATACTTTACTGGGAATAATTTTGAATAGGCAATACCGGCAGCAATGAGAAGTACCGATGCAGCAACCGTTGTCCATCCACTGTTTTTTAATGCAAAAAGCAAAGAATTGGCGAAGAAAATGAATACCCAACTCAACGTAACGCCATTATTAATGGCCATAAAGGTATTCACCTTCCAAAATGCCTTCGGATATTCTCTTTTTGAAACTTCAAATGAAAACGGCTGCATGATCAGCAGTGAAATAACCGCCATAACAAGCAAAGCCACATTACCCATCAATAAACTTTTTTTAATAAATATATCGTTATGAAATCCATAGACAAACAATGCAGCTATTCCGAAAAAGATACATGAGAAGGAATTCATAACACCGTATTTTTTTTGTAAAAGTTGTGGAATAAGGATAATTAGCGAAGCGAACAAAGATAAAATAACGCTGTATTCATGACCAAGCCCCGCAAAAATCCAGTATAAAATCCATGGAATAAAAAGTATAAAAAGCATGACTTTCTCCTTTTAGGGTTCGCGCTAAAATAAATTTACATTTTTAGGTGTTGAGGCGCCTGCCTGGCAAGGCGCCGAAGCGCCGGAATATCGAGATATTTCTGCGCTTTGGCAACACCGCCAGGCAGGATGCATCGGCGCATAAAAATGTGAAGTTATTTTTGCGCGAGCCCTTAGTATAAAAGTGATTTACATGTATATGGCAAGTATCTGAACTGTGGCCATCAGCATTCAGGATTTGCGACGATTCGCCATAACAAAAGCGGGCAGGGATATTTGTGGGCTTTTTCCTGTAAACGAAAGACTAAAGTCGAGTAACTATCCTTACATGGATTATCAGAATTCAGCGTTATACAACACCGAACAAATGCACTTTTTTTACTGTTTTCATCAGTTTGAATTGAGCGCTTTGCGTAATTCCGGCAATCAGTTCGTTTTCTTTCATGTGGGGGTCTATTACCGACAATGTTCCCGATTTTTTAATGATGCGGTAGAACTCCTCCAGCACCCATTCAGGATTTTTCAAACTATGGTAGACACCGAAGAGAAAAATGATGTCAATGCTTCCGCCGGCCAATCCGGTATCGCGTGCGGATTGTATTGTTTCAATATTTTGCACACCTCTGTGCGCAGCTTTGGTTTGCACACGCTTTATGGCAAGGGGATGAATATCCATTGCATATATCTTTCCCTTTGCACCCACCATTTCGGCGGCTTTGAGAGAATACGCTCCTGGGCCGCAACCGAAATCGAGTATTTGGTGACCGGGCTTGATGCTAATGCCGTGCAATTTTGTTTGCGGCGGTATGAACAAATCACGACAACCCAGAAAAAACGACATGAATCTGAAAGCCATATTTGGCATTGGTCTATCCATATTTCTCCTCCAATTATGTTCTTATCTATTGATAACTGGTCCGATTCAGGAATGCATCGAGGTCCCGCATGTTTCCTATACTGACAACGTCCGCTGAGCCCCGCATTCTCAACATCAATCCTTTTAATATTTTTCCCGGACCGACGGCAACAAACGACGATATCCCCATCTCCAGCATGGCGGCCATTGTTTCTTCCCAGCGTACCGGCATTCGTAACTGTTTTACCAACGTATTGATGATTTCGTTCGGTTTCACTACCGGAGCGGCGGTCACATTTGACAGGAGGGTGAGAATCGGTTCTCTCATGTCTGTTTTTGCGAGGGTATCTCGAAATTTTGTGAGAACGTCGTCCATGAGCGGTGAATGGAAAGCTCCGCTGACACTCAATTTGACAACCTTCTTCGCACCACCTTCCCGCGCCGATTTCATTACCGCCTGAAGGGCATTTCGCTCACCGGAAACGACGATTTGTCCGGGACAATTATAATTGGCCGGTGTTACGATACCATGCACCTCGGCTTCGGCGCACATCCTTTCAACAGCATTCGCTGATAAGCCGATAATGGCCACCATGCTTCCAGGGCGTTTTAAACTGGCCTGATGCATCAAAACACTCCGCTGTTTGATGATTTTTACGATTTCGTCGTAGGTGCAGGTTCCGGCTAATGCATGTGCGGCGTACTCACCAAGGCTATGTCCTGCAACAACCACCGGTTGTATACCGTTGGCACGTAATGCGTCAGCCACAGCAAGGCTATGGATGAGGACGGCTGGCTGCGCATGTACGGTTTTTGCTAATTCTTTTTGAGGACCGTAGAAACTCATCTTGGAAAGTGAATATCCCAGCATATCATCCACCCGCTCATACAGATCCTTTACCTGTGGAAGGTTTTCATAAAGGTCCTTTCCCATACCGACATACTGGGCGCCCTGACCGGGACAGAGAAATGCTGTCTTCGTCTCCATCATATTCCTTTCAATATGGCGTAGCACATCGCCGTGTTAATGATTCATGCATCCTTGCTTTCCATTCCTTTTTTACCACAAATGACGCTCCGTGCCCGGGAACAATCAATCCTTTCATTTTTTCCAGTGCCGCTTTGCTTTCAATATATTGTGTCATGTTATAGGTGAACGGAAGCCGTGTGATCTTTTTTCGATACAAATTTCTATAGGCCAGCGCATCGCCGGCAATGATAACCTTTGCAGATTTATCTATGGAATATATCACCGATATATGGCCCGGTGTATGCCCCGGTGTTTCAATAAGTTGAATATGCTCATTCATCCTGATACCGTGTTCGACAATTTCGAAATGATCACTGGAGATGCATTTTTCGAAGGAATTATCCGAAATAGCTTCATGTATTTCCTTAAAAACTTTCCTGGTAACACCTCCTGACCGCGCAAATATCAAATCCTGCACAATGATCATTTCTTTCTCCCGCATGTCATTGGCTCTGCGAATGCACGATATTGTTCGGGTAATCCAGTCAAGCTCATTTTTATGAACCAGGACTTTTGCGTTTGGAAAAACATGGTTATTGGCACAATGGTCCAGATGAAGATGGGTATTTATGATGATATCAATATCATCAGGAGATAATTGCAGGTTGTGCAATGCATGTAACACCGCCTCCCGGCAATTACGATTTCCGCTGTCGACAAGGATATTCAGACCGTCATTCTGTATCAAAATCACGTTGGACGAAGATTGAACCAGACTGCTCGAGCCGACATGTAATATATTTAATCCGCTTTTTCTCATATCAATCAAAATGATTTGAATTCACATGACCTGTCCGCCGGAAACATTGAGTATGGAACCGGTAATAAAATCCGCCATCCCTGATGCGAGAAATACTGTTGCATCGGCAACTTCCACCGGTTCACCAAGTCTTTGCAGGGGGATCGATTGTATGGATTGTTCCAGTTTATTTTTCGGTATTTTTTTCGCCATCTGCGTGTTGATTAAACCCGGCGCAATCGCATTAACGCAAATACCATATTTGGCTACCTCCCTGGCCAATGTTTTAGTGAAACTGATGATAGCGCCTTTGGACGCACTGTAATTGGTCTGTCCCTCCTGTCCAATGAGGCCGGTTATTGACGTCATATTTATTATTTTGCCGCCCTTTTGTGCGATCATGCCGTTGAGCACCGCCTTACAACAATGAAAGAGGCCTTTCAGGTTAACGTCTATGACCCTGTCCCAATCCGATTCACGCATCATCGCAAACAATGCGTCGTGGTTAATGCCTGCATTATTGACGAGGATATCAATGCGGCCCAATTGATCAATTGTCCGTTTCGCCATATTTTTTACTTCATCGCCATCGGTAACCGAAAGTTTGATGCCCTGTATTGTTGTCCTGAATTCACCGGCTTCATCAACCGTTCGTTTTGCATTTTTTTTATCCTTGGTGTAATTAAAAACGACATGCGCACCTTCTTGGGCCAATCGCAAAACGATCGCTTTACCGATGCCGCGTGAACCGCCCGTGACCACCGCAACCTTATTATTCAGTAGTCCCATAGTATATTCACTTCCCGATCATGAGTATCAACTCATTATTCATGCTGTTGTACTCATTTTCTTTTTTGCGCTGCAAATGTTAATTCACCGTGCGCAATAATCTTATTGTTTACCTTTGCCTGTGCGTCGATTTTCACCATTTTTCCGATTGATTTCACTATTTCGACTTCCAGAATCAGCACACTGCCTGGAAAAACAGGACGGATGAACTTGAAATTATTGATAATGCCAAAATAGGTGATGCTTCCGGAAGACGATGAATCCAAATCATCTTCCTTCGAAAGGATCACGGCGGCGGTTTGTGCCAAACATTCGACAATAATGACGCCGGGCATGACCGGCTGCCCGGGAAAATGACCGTCTAAAAAAAAAGCATCATCACTGACATGCTTTACACCAACACCCCTTACCCCTTCTTCCATTTCAACGATTTCATCAATTAAGAGCATCGTCGCACGATGGGGAATTCTTTTTTTTATTTCATCCTTCGTCAGCATTGGCATTGTCGCACCTTTCCGATTGACCGCCATTCAATTTTTATATGAACTGATAACCAATGAACAATTATTCCCGCCAAAACCGAAATTATTCGACAAGACATGGTTGACCTCCTTATCCCGTGCCTTGTTTGGAACGTAGTCCAAATCGCATTTCGGGCAGGGTGAGTTATAACTGATGGTCGGTGGAAGAAAATTATCTCTGATGGCCAATGCCGATGCAATGGCTTCTATGGCGCCTGCTGCACCGAGAGTATGTCCGATCATGGATTTAATTGAGCTCATGGGAATTGCGTAGGCATAATCCCCGAACACTTTTTTTATCACTCTGGTTTCGAATGCATCATTATGTATCGTCCCGGTTCCATGAGCACAGATATAATCAATATTCTCTTTTTCCAGACCACTTGCTTTCAGCGCCTCTTCAACCGCCCGTGCGGCGCTCGCCCCTCCGATATCAGGTGCAGTCATATGATACGCATCATTCGTTGCGCCATAGCCCAGGAGTTCGAATTCCGCATCAAATCCTCTTTTCAAGGAGTGGGTCAAACTTTCAAGGATAATAATCCCGCTTCCTTCTCCGAGGAGAAGTCCGTCACGGTCTTTGTCGAAAGGACGACATTTTTCTTTCGCCATATTCTGCAAAGAACCGAAACCCGCCCAGGCGAACTCGGAAAAGGCATCAAAGCCTCCCGAAATCATAACATCCATCATGCCGTTTTTTATTAATTCATAGGCACAACTGATGCTTGAATTACCTGAAGAACAGGCTGTGGAAACAGCCAAATTCGGCCCCCGTAATTGATAATTAACACAGAGGTGTGATCCGACCGCATGAATCGGATAATCGATTAATTTATGAAACTGGGTTCTCCTGTTTTTTTTGGACGATTTGTAATACTCTCCACCGAATACCATCCCTCCCATGGTTGTTCCCAAGGCGACGCCGCATCGATCGCAATTTTCATAAGAAAAATCTATTCCGCTTGCATCAATTGCCTCTTTGGCGGCGATGAGCGTCAGGTGTGTTGATCGATCTGCACGGCGCAATTCTTTGTCTGTAAGATATTGTCCGAAATCAATATTTTTTATCTCAGCGCCGTATTTATACTTCAATCCTTCCGTAGAAAAGCTCGTGATCCTGCTGATTCCCGACTTTCCCTTTTTTAAATTATTACAAAACGCTTCTACCGTATGTCCGATGGATGTAATGACTCCCATACCGGTAATAACGACTCTCTCATTCACTGTATCTTACCTCTGTATTACATCGTGATTAAATTATTATCGTTCTAACGATCACGGCAGTTCAAATGAGCCTTAATTATCGCATTTTTTCAACAATAACGTTGCACTGACGCCATTGTAAGAAATCGAATTGATCAGCGCGGTTTCAATCGCGGCGTCCCGGCGGTGACCGGCGATATTCAAACATCCATCCACGGGGTGGCAATTAATCGTTGCCGGTATAAAGCCCTCATTAATACTCAACAATCCAGCAATGGTATTGATAACTCCGCTCGCGTGTAATGTTTCCCCAGTCATAGATTTTATACCGGAAACCGGAATGTTTGCATCGAAGAGATAATTTAAGGCTTCTCTTTCCGACCGATCCAGTTCGATATTGCCGTTTGCCGACGCACAAATAAAATCCACATTGGCGGGCGTTATTTCCGCATCATGCAAAGATTGTTGCATGGAAGATTGAATTGCCGGACCGGCGGTATTGTGTTTACACGATATCGCATATCCCATAATTTCGCCGTAAATATCAATCTCCCGCCTGACTGCCGATTCACGTGCTTCCACGATGATACAACCGGCCCCTTCGGATAAAATCGTCCCGTTTCGCTCTTCATCAAAGGGTTTTAAGCATTCGTGCGGTGGGATCGATATATATCCTAATTCTTCATAACCGCATCGAATACTGTTATTCAACTGCGTTCCGCAGATAACCACAACGATATCGCATCTGTCATTTCTGATTAATTCGAACGCTTGTCCGACAGCCACCAAACCGGAACATTCACCCGCAGCTATCGAAAAGGTGGGACCATTGATTCTTAAATATAAAGCAAGAATATTCGAAATTGACGCTGGCGTATTTTTTTCCACCATCTGCTGGGATTCCAGATTTTCCAATGAATACAAATGGTATAAATCCGATGCATTGATAATGCCGATACGATCCGTCTTCTTGAAAAATCTTTTCAATCCGCTGTCCTGCAATGCATCCGCGCAGGCAATGAACAACCACTGTTGAAACCTGTGCAATTGCGAATATTTCCTGAAATTCATATAGCGAGGCTGAACAAAATTCCACCTGTCTATTTTACCGCACAATTGCGCTTTGACATCAAAGGCATCCTCAATGGAATCGGATGAAGGCGCACTTTTTGTAAAACAGGAATCGCTTCCTTTAATTGCATCCAGAAATGCCTCGATGCCTTGACCGAAAGGTGTCAATAATCCCATGCCGGTAATGACCGCATTTTTCCGCATTTCAATTTTTTCTCACGAGAACGGCAGCTGCATTTCCGCCGAATCCAATTGCATTAACAAGAATTGTTTGAAGTTTTTTACGCTGCATCCGGTCAGCCACGATATTCAATGTCGTTTTAAATCCGGATCGCTCGAAGTTTTTAGTCGGTAACAACACATTTTCTCTAAGACAATAAATCCCCGCAATCATACTCAGCGGGCCGGAAGCCCCCATACAGTGAGTCATCTGAGATTTCAGCGACGTTATCGGCACGGAGGAAAGCCCTTCGCCGAATACTTTCCGCAATCCGTTGACTTCATTAAGGTCGCCGTCCCGTATACCTTTGGCGTCGGCAATGATTAGGTCCACATCGCCGGTTGCGATACGGGCATCCGACAAGGCAGCGGTCACCGCCGATTTGATTCCGCTGCCTTTAGTCGAAAACCGCGTTATATGGTAAGCGTCATATCCCATCCCGCATCCGATTATTTCACCGTACATTCTGACGCCGCGTTTTTGGGCATTTTCGTATTTCTCCAGAATGACGATTCCGACACCTTCACCGATATACATGCCGTCACGCCTTTCATCAAAGGGACGGCAGATATTTTGCGAAAGGAGCTTCAGGTCGGATAAATGGCTGAATATGAAAGTACGGAACAGTTCATACCCCCCGACAATCGCCATATCGTATTTTCCGCTGCGAACGGCATCGAATCCAAAGGCGACGGCATGTAACCCTGAGGAACAATAGCACGATACGGTTAATCCCGGACAATCCATCTGTTCGCAACGGCAAAGATTATCAAACAACGTTTGATTCCGGAATTCCATCATTCTGCTGGTATATATGGGCGCTAATCCGGTGACGAGTTTGGATAAATCCAGACGATGTGAAGGCGGAAGCGCTCCGATCACGGAACCGAGTGAGCCAAAAAACCGTATGGCCGCTTTTTGTCGTTTATCCACACGAGCATCATTCAAAGCCATTTTACATGCAGCAATTACTCTCTGGGAAACCTGGTCGATATTCTGAATCTTGTTATCCGGAAAATATTCTTCCGGCACAAATTGTTCCACTAACCCTATTTTTTTGCGAGCGCTGCCGATGAGGGTCAGCTCGCCGGGTTGCCGCAGCCCGACGACACCGTTCTTTAAATTATTCCAGAATACATTTCTTTCATTTCCCAGTGGAGATAAAAGACCGATTCCGGTTATTGCCACCCTTGACCTTTGTTTCATAGAAGCACATTTTGAAAATCGCCGACCGGTGCGGACGAAAATATCCCAAAGAATCGAAAAGTTTGCTTAAGATTCAATTCCTTATCGCAGAACCAATTTTCAGATTCATTGCAAATTCGCGCAATTGGCGATTTCAACGGTTTTATTGAATAAATCAAACACTTCCACAATTTCGAAATGAATATTCCTGTCACCATGCATAATTATCTTACCGGACAAGAATGCATGCGCAAAATCAAGACGCTCAATTACGAAGCATTCATAGGCTGTTTCCATATCCATTGTGTAAGACAAGTCCGGACTGACGGCCATTCCCTTTTCAAGCACAACTTTTCCGTTGTTAATTGTAAAATGCCACGAACCGCCGTTTTTTCCATCAATATTAAACTCCACGACGGCATCGAATTTTTTATAGATGGTATTCTTGAAATTTGCCCGCATTTCCCTGAAGAATTTATCAATGATGAATGACTTTGATGCGGCGTCAGGCATGACCAGAGGTTCGCCGTCGAATCGCTGGATCATATAAGTTCCCGGAATCCTTTTTCCGGTAACTTCGATTTTTCCATTGGTTGCGAGAATGTACGGATCCCATCCGGCTTCAATGAATCTTTTATACGCTGGATAATAGGGAAATATTTTCTCTTCCGTGATTTCACCTTCGAATCCGGCATCACGGATCTTTTTAATCATGAGTTCTCTTTCACTATGGGGATAAACCCGCGGATCGCAAACCGCTGCGACATCGGGGATTATTCCCGCCTCGATAAGGTTCCCGATGGCTTTATAAATGTATTCGACGCTGTCGCCTTTTACTCCCGTAACTCTGGTCATCATCTCGGGACTGCCGGCTTTGACGCCGACCCTTACCTTGATACGGTCTTTGAACGGAGCCAGTGCCTGGGCATAATCCGTTTCATAGCCCAGTAACAGTCCATTCGTTTCAACAACCAAGATATAATCTGTTTTTGAGGCGGCTTCACAGAGCCCTAACAAATGGTCCCGGCCGATGGTAATCTCCGCATACCCGACGTCAATATACGGGTATTTCGACCGTTTCGGTTTTACCCCGTCAAACATGGCAATTTCATCGATTTTTTTCGATTTCTCATTGTTCACCATTTTTTCGACGACCTCTTCGGGGGAATAATATCCTCTGGTTTCTCTGACTTCTTTATATAAACTTGATAGAATAAACCGGGTTTCACCTTCTAAAAAATCCCTGAATGGAGAGAGGCAAAATGCGCATTTAAAATTGCAGCCGCATGTGAAACCGCGCGACATGCCGCCAATAAAGGGGGTACAGCCGAAATAAAGGTAATATCGGTCTCTACCCCGGCAGATTTTTTTCTCCACAGCCTTTGAGTACTTTATTGGATCCAACACAGTCATTGTGACCTCCTTTTATATATTATTGCAGATTAATAGATTATTGCTCCCTTTTATGACGCCAGATCTCCAATAACGGGTGCGGCCGGCCACAACTGCATTTTTCCTTTTTCATGTATGATTTTACCGGAATTTCATACCGTATTATCGGCATGGTGGTATTGATGAGGTTCGAGACCACCATTTTCGTCGCCATTTTTCCGGTCTCAACCGGATTATAATGATCATCCATCAATTCGACGCTAAAACGGTCAATATTTAAATGCAAACCGCTGTGCGCCTCGCATTCCCACCCGACGACTGTTGTTTCCGGTGGAATGAAGCGTTCAAAAATGTCGATATGCCTGCCGAATGCCTGATAAATCAAATCCCTGTCCGGTCGTTCATCCAGGGTATAGGATTCATCGGCAAAATAAATCTGATCCGGCGGTTCGGTCAGATAAATCACCATCGTGGGAGCAATCTTCAGATTCCCTTTAATTTGTTCCCGCGCCAGGGCCATGATTTCCCGTGTATAAATACAGAGCACTTCCGGCTGGAATACATTCAGTTGCTTGACCAATTCAGTTACCGGCTGGCGTGAAGGGAAGGTAATTGCTTTCACAATAGCAAACGACGCACAGTCAACATCCGTCAACCTGAATCCCGTCGTGTTTCTCAGGTTACAACAGATATTGGCAAGTGTGGGATTTTTCTCTTTTCCCGTTCCCGCAGAGAGGGCCTGAAATCGTCGAATTCCTCTCATTTCGGAAACGACCACGATTCCCCAGTTTTTGCTGTCATACACAAAAATGCCCTTCTCCCCTGTATCATCATTGTTTGGGACGATGACGGCAAACTCATCTTTGAACCGTTTTCCGATTGTCGACTCGTCAGCCAGATATTCCCGTAATTCTCTCAAGGTCACCCGGTCATCGGTAACAACAGCATCGAAATTGCTCATCACCATTTTTCGGTTGATTATCGGCAACTTGTCGAGCGTCACATTCTCAGGATCAATTCCTTTATACAGGTTTTTATAGAATGGTGAATGTTCCACCGCAAATTTGACCATTTTTACCAGTTTCTCTTGCTGGATCTTCAGCAACTGGTCGACATCCATTTCTTCCGCCTTTACCGCGATATCAAAGATCGTTTCCGTGCTGTCTTTCTTGGTTCTCGGGAAAACACGATGCAGGTGGGGAAGAATCGTCGTATCTCCGCGTGCTCTCCATTCTCCTTCTATGTATGATGTATGAACGGTGACTTCAGCGTTGACGATTTTACCCCAGAGTTCCGATGAACACAAAATTGTAATGGTCGGTGCGGCATGAATTCCTTCATGTAATGTACATGCTCCGTTCTCGATAATCAGGTGCCAGTCGCCAACGTCATCCCGGTCACTGAAGTCAAATTGCAGTATTTTGTACCATTCTGCAACCGCTTCGTCCGGCGTGTATTTATCCGCCATCGATTGCAGAATATGTTTCGCCTTCAATCTGCCTTCTTCCGATCCAACAAGTTCAGGTATCGCCTCAGCCGCCGATTGCGGGCTCTTATTGATAATCTGTCTGAATTTTCCGGTTTTCTGATCCCGTTCCAGAGACGCTACCGGTGAAACCGATATGGAAATAACCCTCGAACATCCCTGTGGCTTCAGCAACTCTTCGTAAAACACCTCCTTTATGCGTGATATGACCGATGCGGTATTTTCCGGAATGACGGCTTTGATATCAATGGTGTTTTCATTCTCCTGAATAATTTGAAATCCCTGTATCCCTTTCACTTCCGACATTTTCATTTCGATGGCAATGGGGTTGATCGGTACGGTCTCCCCTTTATCGTTTTTCAACCGTAGGACATCGTCAGTTCTCCCTTCAACGCACTCGATAAGTGGAAACGGAAGTCCGCACGAGCACTTTTTCGGACTTATCGTCACCATGTCTCTGATTTCATAGCGAATGAGCGGTTGCGTGTAATTGTAAAGGTTGGTGGCCAGGACCTTCGCGCCTCGCTCTCCCGCGGGAACGGGAACATTGTTTTCATCCACCGATTCAATAATGACTAAGTCAGAACTTATATGCATTCCCTCATGCATGTCGCATTCCCAGCCGATATTCATCATTTCGCTGGCCTGATACCGATTATACACCGCGGCATTGAATCCTTTTTCCAGCGTCTCCCGCATGGACTGCGTTAAGAATTCACCGAAGGGACTCACGCGATTCAGCGAAATATGCAACCTTCCCGCCATCTGTTCATATGCCAAGTTGCAAAGCGCATTGGCGTAACCGCATAGTATTTCAGGTTGAAACTCGTTCAGTTGTGCAACTAGTTTTTCAATAGGATCGAGAACGGAAAATATTTTAGTCGTTACCAGCCAGGCCGGAAGATGCTCAATCGTCGCACATGAGAGAGAAGCCGGGGTCGGTGTACTGACGATGGCAAATCTCGATGGTTCCCCCGTTCCACCGTCAGGAGATATAATTCCCTCCCGCTCCATATTGCGCAATTTTGTCATTCCCCGCCGGTTGCTGAGAACCACCCTCCTCCACGCATCGGAATTGTAGACAAAAATACCGGGTGTACCGGTTGTCCCCGACGTCGCTCCAACGATAAATTCATCTTTGTAGAGCACGCCGTATTTTGTCTGCTCGCTGAGAAATGATTTCAGTCCCTGAAGATTTACCCGGTAATCGGTAATAATATCATCGAAATTGTCCATCACCATTTTTTTATTAATGGCGGGTAAATCCGTAATTTTTAAATTTCCGACGTCGATATGATCATACAGTTTTCTGTAAAATGGACTATTCTCTCTGGCATAGGTCACAAGCTTTACCAAATTGCGCTGCTGCAGTTCAGCCAGGGATTGGGGCGATAACTTTTCAACCTCGTCGATTTCATTTCGTACTTTGACCGAGCCGGGCTTTGTCCAGATATCGTTCGGTTTTTTTCTGCCGAAAATATTTTTAATTTGCATCAAAAGTTCCATATCACCCTCGGGTATTAATTTCCCCTGACCCACCGCTTGCGGTCCTTCCATTTCTCCCGATGCAATTTTAATCCATGTATCGGCGTCAACGTTAATTCTCAGATTCCACTCTTCTGATTCCCCTTCGAAAAGATTCGCTTCATCGTTTTTGATCCGAATGTAATAATTGCCACCGGCATCTCCAGAGATGCGGTACTGTATTTCTTTCGATATTCCACTTGCTATTTCGGAATCGAACCGGTCAACCATTCCTTTAAGTAATTCTTCAACGTGTATTCCCATTTTTTTCTCCTTTCCCAGGTTATTTCTCATCGCCATTTCTATTTAATTAGGTGAAGGACAAAGTGAGTGATTCCGGAAAAAAGCGCTATTTTGTTCCGCAATATCAGTCACTATCTTTTAAGAGCAGGGAAACGGCATTGGTACCTACGGAGTTAACCAATACATAATGCAATTTTTTTTCCACATATTTGCGTATCAGATTGATTTTACATGAAGTGTCAAGCTCTGAGCAGTTGATCGTCGCAGGGATACATTGATCCTGTAAGCAATAAATGCCACCGATAACGTTAGTCAAGCCGCCGAAACCAAGTCCTTCACCGACGATAGATTTAATAGCGGTAACCGGAACTTCCGGTGATAATTTCCGAATCGCAGAGGCTTCTTCGACATCAAGAACGGGTGATGAATTCGCACTTGCCATAATGCAATCTATTTTTTCTGCAGTTAATTGCCCGACGGCATCCTCCATGGCCTTAAGAATAAAGTCTCTTTTTTCCCCCATTCGAATTCCGTACCCTGCGATTTCAGCATGGAAGCATGCTCCACGTTTTTGGGCATTTTCTTTCTTTTCAAGAATGACAATTCCTGCTCCTTCGGTCAACACAATACCATCTCTTCCACGAGCATAGGGACAGGATATGTTATTCTTTGAAAGCAGGTCTAACAATTCATATCTTTTATAAATTGTTTCCGTAATCCGTTCAAATCCACCGGCCAAAACGATATCCGCATCACCCTGTTCCAGAATTTCAATTCCCTGTATAATTGCTTCCATTCCGGAAGAATATTTTCCCAATAGCGTCATCGAGTGTCCGTAAATTCTTAATGCAATGGAAGCGGCCAAACCTGGCGTGCTCGGTAGTGATGATCGGAACGATGTCGGCTGCAATGTATCAAAGAAATGTTCATAGATGGTGAGATCACCATATTCGGTTCCGAGAATAATGGCGATTCTTTTTCGGTCGACTTTATTCAGATTGAGTCGTGCGTCCCCTATTGCAGAAATGCATGCATGGAGCACCATTTGCTGTGTGATGTCCAATTGCCTCAGGATGCTTCGTGAACATTTTGCTGCCTTTGCCAGGTCCGGAATAAGACGCCCGGTATCAATTCTGTTGTTTACTCCAGCGACGTTATTACCTTCCTTTAATAACCGCCTGAGATTGTAACCTGGTGAGACGATGCCGATACCGGTAATTATTGTGCAAGGATTCATGCCTGATATCTCTTAAATATTAAACAGGTATTGCTTCCCCCAAATCCCGCCGCGAGCTGTACAACGGTATTAACGGGATGGGAACGCGACATTCCGTAAACATATTCGAATTGAAATGCAGGATCGGGTTCTTGAAAGTTCGCTATAGGAGGTATACAATTATCCTGGATACAGCTGATCGATATAATACCTTCAAGGGATCCGCAAGCCCCGCATGTATGTCCGATAACGGCTTTTATTGAAGATATTGGTTTGGAGTACATCTCATCCTTGAATACTTTTTTCAAAGCAATACATTCCACTCTGTCGTTTGAAAGTGTGCCGGTTCCATGTGTTTTGATAAAGTCAACTTCTTCAACAGCCGTATTGGAATCTTGTAAAGCGTTAAGAATCGATATACTTCTGTTATGTCCTTTTGGCTCCGGAGCCGCCAAGTCATAGGCGTCGAAACATGAACCGAATCCGGCCAGCTCTGCATAGATACGCGTTCTCCGCTTTTCTGCGTGCGAAGCACTTTCCAGCACAAGAACACCCGCACCTTCCCCCAGCACGAGACCGTCCCTGTTCTTATCGAACGGTTTGCATTCGGTAAGCGTTAAAGAATTCAGGGAGTTAAAACCTGCAAAAATGAAGCGGGAAACCAGTTCAACGCCACCGACGATGGCGACCTCCGCCTTTTTTCTGCGAATTGCGTTGAGTGCGATTCCCAATGCCGAGTCGGATGAGGCGCAGGCTGTCGATATCGTTGCACTGGTGACGTCGCGCCCAAGGCGCGTTTTCAGTTTTTCCGTTAGTGCCCATAATGGAAATTCCAGCAATGCGCAACGATCAAAGTCTTCATTGCGCAACAATGCAATCCGAACTTTTTCCCAGCTTTCGATTCCTCCATAAATCGAACCGATAAGAAGCAAGGTTTTCCCGTTTTCGCAGCCTGAGAATTTCGCGTCGCGAACGGCTTCATCAAACGCATACAGCAACAGTTGCAGCGCTTTATCCTTACCCGAACCTTGGGGAAGATTGTTTTCTTTTATCAGACATCCTTTCTTACAGCGAAATTCAGATGTATCAAAATTGGTTATTGGAGCCTGACAGGATTCACCTGCTCTTACTCCCTGTATCAGAACATCTTTCCCTTGTCCCAATGCGGAAATTGCTCCTAACCCGGTTATTACAACCTTATCTCTCATTTTAGACATATTTCCTTATTATTACCGAATTATAGATTCCTCCCCACAGGAATGAATTTATGAGAATCGTATTAACTTCTTTTTT
The DNA here is from genome assembly GCA_050124755.1 of Desulfobacteraceae bacterium. Classification (GTDB taxonomy): domain Bacteria; phylum Desulfobacterota; class Desulfobacteria; order Desulfobacterales; family Desulfosarcinaceae; genus JARRKU01. The sequence goes on along the minus strand of JASFER010000009.1, from coordinate 30,990 downwards.
CCGCGAATGATTGGGAACACAGTCCAGATCGCATTCTGGGTCGGCCGTTTCATAATGCGTTGTAGGTGGTATAACATTTTCTTTGAAGGCGCATAGTCCTGCGATAATATTTAATATCCCTCCCGTACATTTCAATAATCCCAGACATGATTTTATGCTCGTCACCGGTGGTATGTAACTGTTCACGCCGAATACTCTATTAATCGCTTTCGACTCCCCTTTATCTATATTCACCGTTCCAGGAGCGGCAGCGACTATCCAATCAATTTCATCAACGCCGATATGAGCCTGTTTGATAGCCTTTTTCATCGCCAGTTCAAATCCTGTTCCTTCAGGATCATTGTCCCCGACTTTATAGCCGTCACTCTGCATACTTACCGCCAGTATTTCACCGTGAATCGTACAATTCCGTCGACACGCCTGATCCAGGTATTCAATATTCAGGAAGGCGCCTCCTTCTGAAAAAATTACGCCGTTGCGGTGTTTATCGAACGGTCTACACTCTTCTTGTCCGCCATCGTTTGGTGAAAGAACATTAAGATATGAATATGCTTCATGATGTACGCGTACGTATTCATCAACCGCACCGACGAGACAATACTTTATTTTCCGATTAGTTAAAAAACAGACCGCGGTATACAGTGCATTAAGCCCTTCTGCAAATGCAAAACACGGGCCCTTGATTTTTTGATTGATGGAAATATGGCTGGCCGGCGCATTAACGACAACTTCCTGAAAATCCAGAGGCCGTACTTCATCGATCATTTCTTGCACGATCATATCCCATATTTTCCCTTGAAGAAAATAAGAACCTTCGGAACCGATAAAAATACCGATCTCATACGGTTTCAATTTTTTGGGAGCGATCCTGGCGTCTTTAGTTGTAAAATGTGAAGACACGAGGGCCAATTTTGAAAGAAAGGGTATACGAAGAATACTGTTGCTTTTAAAAATAGGGTACACATTTAACTCAGTAATTTCCCCTGATTTTTTTGATCTGAACCGTGTCGTATCGAATTTGCTGATGCATTTTACCGCATTGACACCTCTGACGAGACTTTCAAAAAATTGTTCATTGCTTATCCCGTAAGGAGTCACTGAGCCCATACCTGTTATCACTACTCTTTTTTTCATGCGCGTGCCGTATACCTTATTTCATGACCGCACTTTGATAGTCGTTTTTGTCTCAAAGAGCGGCGGTGATTCGGATTGAGCCTTTACAATCTCACCACCGTTCATTGCAATTTCGAATTCCAATCCAACCCAAGCGTATCGGCCGTCGATACACGCCAGTGCGATGCCCTTATCAAGGGTCGGCGAATATTCCCAATGCGTGATATACCCCACCGTTCCCTTTCCGTTTAGAAAGACTTTCCGCTTCTTTGCCAAGGCCTGTGAGTTTTCCACTGTTAAGAGCAATAGCTTTTGTTTGAGATCTCCTCTTTTTGCCTGGAAAATCGAATCATGCCCTATGAATTGTTCTTTTCTAAAATCAACCATCCAGTGAAGACCGGCCTCAAGAAGCGTTATAGTATGATCGAAATCCTTATTCTGATTGATCGATTTCATTTCGAGCAGGCATGTATCCAGCACCGCCGGATCGCACTGCAGTATTTCGATCCCGCACACGCTTGCGGCCTCCATCAGCCTTTGCCGAAGCACATTAATCGAGTCCTTTGGCAGCATAAATCTGTATTCATACTCGCCGGTTACTCCAATCCGGCTTGTTAAAAATTCGAGATTGTCAACACAGTGATGTTCACATCCCAGATAGGGAAGGCCGTAAATATCATCCCCGACAAATTCCTGTGCGACATCAAAAGAATCTGGTCCTATTATCGACAGACAACCCATTTTCTCGGACACGTCTTCCAGTTCAACGACGTTTCCCTGATCAGCAGATTTTAAACACTCCAAAATCGTCTCTCTTTTTTGTGTATCGGAAAGGATATAAAAAAATTCCTCATCCCGAAGCAGCCATATCAAAGCTGATACACCTCCGTTCTCATGGCATATTGCCGTATACACCGCATCGCCTTCGGCCAAAGCATATGAATTCCCGGTAATGACCGTATCCAACAGCTTTTCCCCATCTTCGCCTTTGACGAGGATTTTTGCCTGGTCGTTCAGATCGAATAGGCCTACCGAATTTCTAACTGCATTGTACTGTTTCCTTATCATTTTTTCCTCCGTTCTTCAGGATGCAAGGCCGTCATTTCCGCCATTAAGAACAAAATCAATAAGACTGTTAACAGAACGTAAAATAGGCATGTCATCTTCTGAAATTGTTAAATTGAACTCTTTTTCAATTCCTAAAATTATTTCTAATGTGTCAACAGAATCAAGACCCAGTCCCAATCCGAACAGGAGCGAATCTTCCGCAATTTCATTTGTTTCCAATGGCAAATTCAAACAATTGATCAATAAGTCTTTGACTTTTTCCGTTGTTTCTCTTCTTTTAGAAATATATTCATTAAATTTGAGACTGGTCGATACCATTGTATATCCTCCTTTGATTATTTTAGAGAGAGAGCAGGCAGACACCCGAACTCCCGTTCAATTATAGGTATTAATTATCGGTTTAAACTTTGCCGTTCCCATCTCGGCTTTCAGCTCCTCCGCATATTGCACATCACAGGTGAAAGAATCGGATAAATCAAAAAACATTTTAAATTTATTCCGGATTGACGGGACACACTTTTCGATGTCGTCTCTTCTTCTGGTAATTACCTTTAATTGGATACGATTGGCTCCCGTTTGCCGCAATTGCCAGCGTAAAATAGGTGGAACGGCATCCAGAACAGGAGCAACGTCCTGATACTCTATAGAAAGGCGATTTCCCAGCATATCGATTAATTTAATTTTATCAAATGTCCTGAAACAATGAATTTCATTATCAAGAATCGGAAACGGAAGACCGCAAGTGCATTTGTTATCTGATAAAATTATTTTATCGCCGATATTGTAGCGAATAAGGGGAAACGTGTAGTTATAAAGATTCGTTATCAGGCAATGCCCCCGTTCTCCATTTTGTAGCGGATTATTATTCTTATCCACGGATTCCAGGAGAACCAAATCGCTGTTGATATGCATACCCGCATGCTTATCGCATTCGAAAGCCATCGTCAGCGCCTCGCTGGCACGATAGGAATTATACGGTTCTATATTCCATGCATCCCGGATCGTGCGTCTGACCGATTCGGGACACGCCTCACCTGACACACCAACCCGTTTCGGTTGTATATTGAGATTTCCACGAATTTGTTCGCAGGCCATTTCATGAATACCGTACGTATAACCATCAAACGCATCAGGCTGAAATTCGTTTAATTGATGTACAATATCAACTACCGGTTCATTGACGGAATAGATTTTTACCGTTTGGGCAAATGAGGGTATATGAGCGGCCCGCATACGTGATGCGGTCGTTTTTCTCGGGCTTGTAATGAAAGCAAGTTTCGGCGGTTTATCTTCAACTTTCCCGTTATAAAACTTATGGAGGACCTTTCGCGCACGTAATTCAGGAATCAGGGACAGCGCCCAGGCATCAGTATTGTAAGGAAAAATTCCCGGCACTCCGCTTCTCCCTGATGTGCACACGATGATAAATTCGTTTTTGAATTTGGTACCAGCCGGTTTTTTTTCATCGTTAACGAATGCGTGTAGTTCTTCAATATTCCGGAGACGGGAATCAGTGACAACATCATGAAAATGTTTCATCAACATGTCCTTATCGACAACAGGCAGATCGGTGAATTCGAACCTGTCGATATTAACTCCCTTATATATTTTTCGATAAAAAGGACAATTATCATAGGCGAATCGGACGATTTTTCTTGCTTTTTCTTCCTGTAATTGGCGTACCCCATCCGCTGTCGATGTCATGACCGAGACATAGGGAGCAAAAAGCGTTCTCTTCGCCGAATCTCTTTGGAAAAGTTTTTCTACTTCTTTCATCAATGAAAGCTTGCCCTCCGCCTTTAACCATCCCTTCATTACCAATTCCATACCGCGTATTTCTCCTTCAAGAAAGAGAATCCACCCTTGTATCGGAATTGCTATGGAAAGATCGGGTGTAGGATGTATTCCCGGATGAAAAGCACATTTTTTATTCTTAATTTCAATGAAGTAATGATTGTTTTCCTCAATTTCATCAATCTCGGAATATTCAAACGGATTATCTCCCTTCTGAATGTTGAACTGCACGACTATATCAAGGCCATCAGCCTCTTCCGATACGAACGACGAGACCATCTGATTAAATGATTCAGGAATGTTCATCTTAATCCTCATCTTATAAAGTCATTTATAACTATCAGATATTTAATTTAATAATGTTTCCAATGAAGTAAATTCCAATTGTTACTTCGTATGAACTCGTCGTTGTAATTTAAGATAACTTTGTTTGTAACGTAAATGGATATTCCTGAGATAAATACTGTAATATCGTCAGATGCCTGAAGTTCAGTGGGAACTTATCACATTAAGGCCCGAAATAGCGGAATCGTGGCTGTCTCATATTAAAAGGAATAGGCAAATTCAATGTAAACTCGGTCATTATCACCTATATCCCGCATCTCCCTGCGGTCGCCGGATTGGTAGAACACCACACCTAAGGTGACAGCCACGGCGTCGTTCAGGTCGTATCCTATCGAGAACCGTTCAAATGATCCTCCTTCACCGTCCGGATCAAATATACTAACCAATGCCTGAAGGTGTAGTTGATCGTGGCGGTAATCCCCGGAATACCTCAACATCGCTTGAAATTCATCCTCTTGAGCCGCATCGATCGAGTTTTCGAGCCGTGAATCGAAATCATCGATATGCCGGTTCACGGCTTCCAGAGAAATCGATGTATTAGGTAGCCCCCTGTATTCCACCCCTAATAACGTATCAAAGCGCTCTTTCTTCTCTCCCGGCAGGCTGAAATATTCCAGGCCGTCCAGATAAGCCAGTTCAGTCTTTATCAACCAGTTTCCAAGGGCCAAACCAGCGGCCATGCCGGCCATGTCGATCCTGCTGTGCCTACGTACGAATTGCATTGGCGCGATCATCTCCACATGGGGGGTGTCATCAAAAAACCGTGCCCAATAAAATGCAATGTCCCAACCGCTGAAGATACCGTTTAAGGCAAAGGCATATTCCGTATTGTCAAGGGTGTTGTTCGGCCCAACCTCAGGGGGAGGAGGATTGTCCGCTGGGAAAAACTCGCTGCCAAAAACCGGCATCTTATTAAACCTGATCTCATGCACTGCAATTCCGGTCAGGCTCCAGAGTCCGAAATAATAATCCGCCTTAGTCATGGTTACAGGCAGACGCAGGTCTTGGTTATCCACCAATCCAGGTTCCCTTTGATCCAGTGGGTTGATCACATCAACCACGCGAATATTATCGGATTTTCCCCAAACCACAATCTGGCGTCCTACCTTGAGATCGAGATTTTCAAAAAGGGACCCCAGTAGATAGACCTCCTGTAGTTCCACCTCGGATTCATATTCATCTAAAGTTTCCTCGGTAAATTGATCCCGGTCATGAATACAATAGGCCAGATCGTAGAAGGCCCTCCCACCTATGTTGGCTCTCCAATGGTCCGAGAGGTTCATATTCAGTTCGAGGTGTAAATCAGGGCGAAATTTCACAATCCCCCTGTAATCCGCCTCTGCCGGACTGGGAGTATCGTGTGCAAAAGCAATAGAAATCCCCAGACTCAAGGTTCCGGAGGGTTCCACAAAATTCGGTTTTTCATTAATATCCGTTCTGCTAACATCTCCGGTTTTAACGGTATCATTTTCAATAGCGTCCGGAGTATCCTCTAATTCATCAGAAAGAAATTTCCCTTCTAAATTTTGATCATCAAAAATCTCCAAAACCTCTTCTATTTCGCTATTTGTTGAAATTTTCTGTTTTTTATCCTGCGCATCTACCTGTCCATTGAGCCCTACAATCATCAGCATTATGAGAGCAAAATTTACAGAAAGTATTGCTTTCTTTCCTTCCATTGTCACCTACTGTGCTATTTCGGCACACCCTTTTCCAAATAGCGAACCGTAAATAAGCTGTCCCTCAAGTCTTGGTTAAACCGTACATTACTTAAGCGCATGATGGTCTTGTGAATTGTGCTTTTTCCCTTTTTTAATGTCATGTGCATTTCAGTGGGAACCCATATCCCGTCAATCAAATCAAGCTTTTTTATATTCAGATATTTGATTTTATAAACATCCTTTTCCCAGCTAACGGACCGGATCACCACAAAATTATCTTTACGCACGAAAGAAACTGTCTTGGTGTACCCGTATTTATCAATCACCCGTTCATTTCTAGGTATAGACTTGATAATCCATACTTCATGTTCTCCCACCTTTGATTCTTTGAGAAGGCTGTAATCGTAATTCTCAGGTTCTTTTTTTGTCATGTCCGCATATGAAAAATCGGACCCCATAAAAGCACTGGTCTTGTCACTTGATGCAATACGTTTCGTCTTCCTGAGTGCAGGAAGGTAAAGCCACTGATCATCATCTTTCTCCGCATCGTCGTAGTCATAGGTGAGGAATCCGGTATCTTTGACATCTGCAGGGTGTATGAAGAACATGAGCCGCATGATGTCCTCACCCCTGTATTTCTTAAAAGACCTTATTCTTCGTATCCGTTGATTGCCTCTTTTGTCGATAAGGACCATTTCCATATCGGAATACTGATTATCTCCATCATCCCGTGCATCAACTTTTTTCATGATTTCCCTCGCTTTAGGATCATCCGCTATTGAAATTGACGGAATAACCTGCATTAGCAGGAGTAAAAAAAGCAGATGTATAGCCCCAATTTTATAGACAACCTTTCTATCCAACTTTTTTGTTTCGAACCACATATTTCCTTTTATCCCGCTTTCCTCCTATAGGAACAATTGTCATGAGTGCCGTGGTAAGTAATAAATCTGCTAACAAAGCAACTATGATGATTACTCCACAGATATTGCCCATTGAACTTATATTGCTTACAGAAGCCAGATTATACATAAAGAATGAGGTGCTTAGCACCAGTGTTGTAAATAACAAGGCTCGTCCTGTTGTCTGCAGGGTACGATCCACGGCATCTCGAATATTATGGCTTTCATGATAGTATCTCTGGAAATTGAGCATAAAATGGATAGTATCATCCACAACCAGACCGATTGCAATGCTTCCAGCTAAAATCGTTGCGACATTTAAGTTCCAACTGAATGCGAACATCGCCCCCAGTCCAATCATAATTGGAATAAAATTCGGAAAAAGTACAATTGTTCCAAGTTTGATATTTCCCATCACGATGAACATTAATATTGTGATCACTATACCGGAAATCAAATAGCTCTTCGTCATAGTTCGCATGACCGCATTCACCGTATGAGTCATCAATACCATTATGCCAGTATGAGTAACTTTGATATCGGTTCCAAAGATTTTTTGAACTTCTGCTTCTAGTTTTTTGAGAACATTATAATATCGTGTTGCCTCCAGCCATGGAAATTTAAGGGTAATTCTAGCTTTTGAAAACCGAGTATCGACAATTCGTTCCAAATCATCTGTTCCTCCGTTTTCAAATAGCAACAACTCCTGGGCAATTATTTCTTTATTATCAGGAACAGCATGAAACTCATCTCGATTCTCATTCAAAGCTTTATGTGTGTTCTTTAGAATATCTACTACAGATGTGGATTTTCCAATGAATACGCTATCTTCTTTTATCGATTCTGCAAAACGATTCATTTCTTCCAATTTTTTCATTATTTCCGGTTCATGTAGTCCGTTTTCCTTCGAAGTATCAATTACAAATTCTGTGGTAATTGAACCTCGCATTTCTTTATCGATAAATTTCGTTCCTTTAACCACCGGAAGATTTTGGGGTAGCCATTCAAGCAAGCTATGATGAAACCTCAGTTGACTTATTCCAATCCCTGCTATAATTACAAGAACTGTAGTAGTTGCCACAATTTTGTGGGGATGATCAATTGCGATATGTCCCATCTTTTTTAATACACTGTCGATAAAAGTGGTCATCTTATCCAACTTTTCGGATTTGCGATGTTTTAACGGAATTATAATGAGAAGGGGTGGCAAGAGAATCAGGGTATATAATAGGGCAAGCATGACACCAATCGGTGCATAAATCCCTAAATCGGCAATCGGTGCCAATTCCGTGTACGAAAAGGAAGCTAAACTGCCTGCAGTGGTAACACTAGTCATTACAATCGCTAAACCGGAATGTTTATAAGTGTATGCAATTCCCTTCTCTTTATCATTGTGTTTATGATAATGAGGATAAAAAATTGCCAAAATATGAACTGCATCCCCTATCCCGACAGCTAAAAGGAAGGCAGGAAGCACTTGAGTAATTGGGGTGATTGGCGCTCTGAAAAAGGCCATAATTCCCAAAGTGGAACCAAGCGTCATGGCAACTACAATCAGTGGCAAAAACAATCCGGAAAGCCGTCTAAACAAAATAAAGAGGAAAATTCCAATAACGACAAAACAGAGAAGCGTAATTTTTGCGGAATCCGCTTTAACTAAGGAGCGAAGGATTCCAACAATCGCTGGGGAACCTGCAATATGTATCGGAAAATCAGGAGAGCTATATTTGTCAGCAACGTTATAGATGGCTCTGACAAATTCAAAGTTCTCTTTATCTGAGAGTGCTTCACGAGGAGACGTTGTATGGGTGTCCAGCAACTCGGTTTCAAATTCACCAGGATACAGTAATCCTTCTTCAGTGTCATTATAGGCATTGGGGCGAATGAGAACTGCCGTTACACTTTCATTTTCTGAAATAAAAAGCCTTTTATAAATGGGATTGGCTCGAATGCGTTTTATGACCGCTTTTAATCCTTCTTCGTTTTTAGGAAACGAGTCCATTAGCTTTTCGACAATCAATTCATCTTCTTTTCCCCAAGTTGAGGTGACATTGATTAAGCTTTTAACTTCATTCAGGTGCGGTACCTGTTCTTCGAGTTCCTCATGAAAGGCTTGAAGTTTTCGAAAAAACGTAAGGTCATAAAGTTTTGGTGGTTTAATAACAGCAAGAACAACTTCATCCATTCCAAATTGGTTTTGAAATCGTTCATATGTAACTCGAACAGGATCCGTTTCATGAAAAAAACCAACTGTTGATGTATCCATATCCGTTTTTGGTAATTGAGATGCAAAAACCGTGAATAAAACAAGAGAAAAGACGAGTAAGAGCCATCGGTAATGATAAACAAAGTATCCAAAAGCTTCAAAACCATTTTCAATGCTTACCCTGATTTTAGTCATGATGTCTCCTTATATCGATCTTTTTCCATTTCCAATTGAGACCGTAGCTTTTTCTGCCATCAATAAGGGAGAATTATCAATGCACCCATTGCAAAACAGATATCAACAAATTTGCTTCAATCGCGTGCATAGTTCCACCCCTTGGATTACACATCCATTATTATTTCAACACACTGTAATTATGAGCATTACTATTGTTTTTCAGTATAACTTCTCTAAATCGAATGGTGTTGACTATCGGTTTTTCATGGCATACACTGTAGGGGAAAGCACATGGGAGTGTAAATGGATTATAATCCGAAAAATACTGTACTTTAGTCAGGTGAAAACCTGTGATGGGCTATTGCTTCATTAGCGCATAATGGTCATCCTCCTCTCTTCCTCGTTTATGGAGCCCTCTTTATTGTCAATTGTAAATCGCCCACCGATAACCGATACACGAGCCTGTTCGCGGAATTTTCCGGCGGTAATACCCGCTTCCCGCTTGAAATAACGGCTGAAATAGGCGGGATCACAGAAGCCGAGTTTATAGGCGATCTCCTTGATGCTTAAATCCGTATTTTCAAGATATTGTTTTGCTTCCTTTATAACTTCACCGTGAATAATGTCTCCGGGCGTGATTCCAGTGGCCTTTTTTGTAACTTCAAAAAGGTACTTTTCATTGATGCCGAGTCTTTTCGCGTAAAAAGAGATATTCTTCTCTTTTTTACAATATTTGATTACCAGAGCCGTGAATCGGCTCATTATTAGCGATTTAAGATCCGTCCTATCGGCTTCGACCGGCAAAATCCGCTGCATCTGCATAAAAAAGACATAGAGGTGGGAATGCAAAAGTTCAATTTTTCTTTTTTTATCGGTCTCTAGTTCCTTTTGGATGTTTTTTATGAACTGAGTAACATGCTCGATCTGATCTCTTTTCAATTGTAAACAGGGGGAACCCTCCAAATTTTTAAAAAAATCCTGTTCAAAAATAACCCGACCTGATTTATTGGACAACAGGAATTCCTCGGAAAAGAAAATTGCTTTGCCCTGAAACATTCTGATTGACTTTAAGTAATGTTTCTGGCCGGGGGATAAAAAATAGATCGTGTGGGGTTTGATCGGATAGGATTTGGAATTGATATAGTGCCACCCCTCCCCTTGCTGAATATAAAGGATCTCATAGAATGAGTGTTGATGGCTCTGTAGTTGAGGCATTATTTTTAACGGATCTCCATCAATATCAATAAGGGAGAGGGGGATGTCATCAGCATAGTGTAATATTCCCCAATCTTTTAACTTAGCTTGAAATGTTTCAAAAAAATGAACTTTCATATAATCAATGCTATCTGTATGGTATTCCGGATTTGTATCAATTTTAAAATAAGCCAACAGCCTTTTAATATAGCCGGTAATATCCCCGGCATTGGTCAGGAGTTCCTTGAACTCAAGGAGTCTTTCCAGCATGGATTTAACAGGACGGCCTTCATCTAAAAAGGTGCGTACATATCCCTCCCCTTTACCGAGCAATAGGGCCCGGGCCATTATTTCCATACCTTTTGTTTCATATCCATCCATGAACCAGGCTTTGGCCAGTAGGATCTGAATTTGGATCACGCTTCCAAACCGGCCCTGGCTTTCAGCCAGGTCAAGCATGGATTGCAGAAGAGTAATGGCCGGTTCCAAGGTTTCCTGTGCTATATAGAATCGTGCCAACACCAGGAGTTCGGGTTCAAGCTCGCACCTGACCAGCCCGTTAAAGTCAGAGGCAAATTCAGCTATAAATTTATCACCCCATTGTGAGGCGACATCCAAATCCCCCTTTTTCAAGGCGAGCGACGCCTTAAGTGCATCGACCCTTCGGATGATGGCGGCCGACGCATTAAGATTTAAGGCATTGCCCTCGGTTTGACGCAATATCTCTTCCGCCTCCCTGTAATTACCCAAGGCCCAGTGGACACGAATCAGGACATCATTATAGGCCACTATTTGCGTAAGAGCTTCTCTAAACTCTTTAACGCCGCATGCTTCCAGAAGAAACGCCAGGGCCGTTTCAAGCCGGTTCCACTCATAATGTATTTTTCCCAACCCGGTCATCGTTATAAAATTAACAACTTGACATTCCTGTTTTTTGACTTGTTTTTTATTGGATATCTTTCGATAGGCATTCTGAAAATGGTGTAAGGCATGATTCAGTTTTCCCCCGGCCATCCTCAGGTTGCCGATATGAATGAGTGTTAGGAGTCTCGTGATGGTTATATTCATCTGATCAGATAAAGTACGCGCGTTATCGAGATAGTGTTGCGCTTGATTCAGATCTCCTAAAAGGGTGAACGCTCCTCCACCGCCCATATAGGCGATCCATCTTTCAAAGTTGGAGTAATTGGGAATTTTTTTCAGAGCATTATCGGCCTCCTCAACGGCAACAGTTCCATCCATTTTGTATAAAAAAGCGATCATCAATCGACCCAAGGCCAGCTTGCCTTCCAGAGCTGGACTTTCCATCTCATCCAACATCGTGTCCCGGGCCGGATAATCGACCAGGTTTTTGAATACTTTCTCAGCGGACCTGAATTCTCCTTGCAATATCTGAAAATAGCCTTTTATTGCTCCCAGTTTGGGCTTGGACAAAAAAAGACCTTCGGGCAGGTGATTCAGCCAGTCTTGCGTAAACACCGAGCTGAGGCCGACTAACGATTTCCTTTCAATCATATCCGCCGCCTGTTCGAAAAACTGTCCCTTAATGGCATAATCGATCGCCTCTTCTGACAGGTCCCGGCTGCGATGCCACTCAAAGGCCCGTCGATACAATTCACGGAGCTTCGCCTCTCCTGTCTTTCTCAGGCGGAATCGAAGTAATTTGGCGAACAGATGATGATAGCGATAGCAATGGTGGATCTTGTCCAAGGGGAAAATAAAGAGGTTGGATTGTATAAGCTTCTCCAGGATGGTCCGGCTGTTCTCAATCCCGACCACCTCGTTGCATAGGTCTGGACTCATTTGTTCAAGAATGGAGGTGCGCAATAAAAATTGTCTGACAGATTCGGACTGACAAGCAAGGACTTTATCGGTCAGGTAATCGAGGATGGATTGATTGCTGTCGGAAAAATGGCGCATTCGATCCGACACCGATCGATTATCCGACAGGGAGATGGCCCCTAGTTGCAGCCCCATGATCCAACCTTCCGAACGTCTTAAAATCCTGTCTATCTCCTCCGGGGACAGGTCCAATTTCATTGTCTGGTTGAGATAGATCTCTATTTCATCCCTGGTAAATCGGAGATCTTGGGCTGTTATTTCCGTCAATTGATGCTGGAATCTCAGTTTTTCAAGGGGCAGATCCGGTTCCTTACGGCTGAGGATGATAATATGGATCTTGGGCGGGAGTTTTTCGAGAAGCATAGAGAGGATATCATAGATCTTCGGCTCCCTGATCAGGTGTAGATCGTCCAACACCAGGATGCATTCCCTCTTCTCATTCTTCAGATCATTGACCAGATCGGAAAGCAGTTTGTCGACCTCTAATAATGGGTCATGCGATTCCGGGATATCCTTAATAACCCCGCCGACCTCGATGCCTCCTTTTTGCATTGCAGTGATTAAATTAGATAGAAAACGAAACAGAGCATTATCCTTGTCATCCAGGGCAACCGTGGCCGCAGGCTTATCCAGTTTCGACAACCATTGATTGGCCAGGGTCGTCTTTCCGTATCCGGCAGGCGCGCATATCTTGGTAATCTTCTTTGATAGCCCCTCGTTGAACTTATCGATTAAACGCGGACGTAAAAGTAAATGTTCAGTCAAAAAACAAACCATCTCTTACCTGAGTTTTGTATTTCCAAAGCCCCTCTTAGCCGATTTCAGATCAAAGATATCTATAATCTAATATTAAAACGGCCGAGATTACTAGGCATATCGAAATACGTAAGTGTGAGCACCATCATTCATTGATCGCCAGTACGATTATGCACCGTTCCAAAAACCCGGTCAGCTATTGGTTTAAAGCCTGGGGGGTGGTTCACTACACGAAAATCAGGAATCAATATACTTTTGCAGAACGTGATAAAAATTTCTGGAGCTTAAGGAACTAAATGAAATTCGTCAGTGGATAGCATCCTGATGATCAGCAATATGCATGCCAAACATGAAATTCTATCGGCAATAATTATAAAAAATTGTTTTACTTGATTATTTTGAATAAATGAAGCTCTGTTTGTTGAAGTAAATATCTTCGAACAACCCATAACATATGAATACAATTACCCAAAAACTAGGCAGCTGGATTCACAACTACATAGGCAAGGATCTTATTGGGTAGAACTTGAAAAGTACAGAGGACGGCTAAAACATCCGGCGTGGTAGATAAGAATTTGCCTTTTAGAGTGTGTCTGAAAAATAATCTTGCAAAAAACTCCGTGCCTTACGATACCCAGCTGGGTTTGTAGAAACGCAACCGATAAAATGGAGCCATGAGTGTGTGTACATGAGAAGCGGGTATCCTACAAATCTTATATATAAGGTGCGGGAGTCAGCAAAAACACGTCTGTGTTTTAATCGTTGTGGTTGTAATCCCACCTCAGGCTGGACATAGCACACGGTTTGAATACAACCAATAAATTGCAATTCTGCGATTGAATGCTTAGAGTTCACTCTCCGTTCAGGATTCAACCATGAACCAAAAGCCATGAACCATTAACCATAAACTATGAACCATAAACTATGAACCATGAACCATGAACCATGAACCATGAACCCATATATGAGGTGAACCATGCAAGACATCGGCGTTGACGAATGCCCCATGCCCGAGCCGTTTCGGGATAAAATCGGCATCACCGTCTTTATCGCGTGGCTCTTTTTTCTCGGGTTTGTCACCCGGGTGATGTTTGCGCCCCTGATGCCGGCCATTGAAAGGGATCTGGGAATCAACCACAGCCAGGCCGGGTCGCTTTTTCTGCTCATGTCCATCGGTTATCTGCTGGCGCCGTTTTGCTCCGGATTGATCTCATCCAGAATCAACCATCGGGGCGCTTTGAAGTTATCCGCATGGGCCGTCGGGGTGGCCCTGCTGCCGTTTACGTTTGTCAACGCGCTGTGGCCCATACGCTTTCTGCTGGTGATGATCGGGCTTTCGGCCGGCGTCCACCTGCCTTCGGCCATCGCCACCATCACCGCAGAGGTGCAGAAAAAGGATTGGGGCAAGGCGCTGAGCGTTCACCAGTGCGCGCCGCCGCTGAGTTTCGTATCGGCGCCCATCGTGGCTGCGGTCCTGCTCAACTGGTTTTCCTGGCGATACGTCCTGGTCCTGTGGGCTTTGCTCGCTTTGGCCTCGGCCCTTGCATTCAGCTATCGCGGCAAAGGGGGTGATTTCCCCGGACAACTCCCCAGCCCGCAGAACGTCAAACAGATCATTGCCAAACCGAGCTTCTGGATTATGGTTTTGCTGTTTGCCATGGCCATGGGTGGCAATGCCGGTATCTATTCCATGCTGCCGCTGTTTTTTGTAAACGAACGCGGTTTCGATCTCACCTGGGCCAATACCTTGATCGGTCTGTCCCAGACGTCGGGGGTCATCATGGTGTTTGTGGCCGGTTGGATAACGGACAGGATCGGTCAAATTCCCTCTATGGTCATCACCTTGTTGGCCACGGCGGTCCTCACGGTCCTGCTGGGTCTGCTCGAAAATACGGCCCTGGTCATCGTGCTCTTTCTTCAGCCGGCCGTGCTTTCTTCATTTTTCCCTGCGGCGTTTGCCGCCCTGTCCCGTATTGCACCGCCGTCCTTGCGCAGTGTAACCAATGCCTTGGGCCCCCCCCTGGCCTTTCTCATCGGCGGTGGTGTGCTGCCGGCCGTCATCGGATACATGGGAGAGACCTACACCTTCTCCTCGGGTATCGTGGCGGCCGGAGGCTTCATGGCCGTGGGTCCGCTGTTGCTTCTCTTTCTCAAACTTGGGCAGTACGACGACCAGTCCGGCTGCTAAATTATCCTTTTTTTTAATTCAGTTCTTGCGATGATTCGGATTCCTGCATATCTTTTAACGTTGGCGATGGGGACTGCATGATGAAAATAAAAGGAGCGGATCAATGAAATTCATACGGATCGACATGACCCGGCGGACCATCGGCATTGAGGATGTACCGTCGGCCTATCTTGGACTTGGCGGACGGGGACTGATCTCCATGCTGATCAACGACCATGTGCCGCCTACCTGCGATCCGCTGGGACCGGAGAACAAGCTCATTTTTGCCCCGGGGCTGCTGGGCGGCACCCAACTGGTCAATACAAGCCGCATCGCCGTCGGCGCCAAGAGCCCGCTCACCGGAACCATCAAGGAGAGCAATGCCGGCGGAACCTTTGGAGATGCGGCCGGGCGTCTGGGAATTACGGCCGTCATTGTCGAAGGCCGCCCCACCGATGACCGCCTGTCCATTCTCAAAATCGATGTCAACGGCCAGGCCGAATTGATCGATGCCGGCCCGCGCAAGGGTGAGCGCACCTACGCCCTTGTTGACCGGCTGTTCAGGGATTTCGGACGCCACAATGCCATCATGTGTATCGGTCCGGCTGGTGAACGCATACTGCCCACCGCTTCGATCCAATCCACCGACACCAAAGGCCGTCCCTGCCGGGCGGCAGGCCGCGGCGGTTTGGGAGCCGTCATGGGATCCAAAGGCCTCAAAGCCATCGTCCTGGATACCCGCGGCGACATCGCCGATGCCATTGCCGATCTGGAAGGATTCAAAAGGGCGGCCAAAGCCTTTGCCGCGGCGGTGCGCAACAATCCCTTCAGCCGCGACGTCATGCCCAAGTTCGGTACGGCGGGACTGGTCGCACCGGTCAATTCCCTGGGCGGTTTTCCCTCCTATAACGCCACCAAGGGGGTTTTCGACGGCTGGGAAAAAATCAGCGGCGAGAACATGGCCCAGATACAGGCCAAACGCGGGGGAAAAACAGGGCACAAGGGATGCGCCAAGTGCATTATCAAGTGCTCAAACGAGTTCGTGGATGCCCGGGGAAAATTTGTAACCAGTTCATTGGAGTACGAAACCATCTGGTCCATGGGCGGCATGACGGGTATTGATGATCTGGACATCATCGCCAGGCTGGATTTTCTCTGCGATGACCTGGGCATCGACACCATGAGCACCGGTGTGGGCGTTGCGGTGGCCATGGATGCGGGTTACCGCTCCTTCGGCGACGGCCGAGCGGCCATCGAGATGGTGGAGGAGATCGCCAGGGGAACGGAATTCGGGAATGTGCTGGGCAGGGGTCCCGAGGCGGTGGGCAGGTATTTCAATCACCAGCGCGTGCCGGTGGTCAAAGGTCAGAGCATTTCCGGATACGATCCCCGGGCCATGCAGGGCAATGCAGTGACTTATGCCACGAGCCCCATGGGGGCCGATCATACGGCCGGCAACCTGGTGGCGGAATATGTGACCGGCAAACTGGATCCGTTGAAAGCGGACGGCCAGGTGGAAGCGTCCCGGAACCGGCAGATTGCCATGGCCGTTGTGGACAGTGTGGGCCTCTGCGTGTTGGCCAGTGCGGTGCTCTCAACCGAAGAGGGCAAGGCGGCCTTCAATGCCGCTATCAACGCCAAATTGGGCACCCAATTGGAGGCCGACGCGATTACCGAGATAGGGGTGAGGGTGCTCAAGGCTGAACGCGCGTTTAATCGACGGGCCGGATTCACCCAGAAGGATGACCGGCTGCCCCGCTTTTTCTATGAAGAGCCGCTGCCGCCCCACAATGTGGTGGTAAAAATCAGCGATGAGGATATGGATAAAACCTTTAATTTCTGATGCGGCTTTCGGTATCCATGCGCCAGTGGGCAGAGGGTGGGATGCTTTCGGGCAAACGAAACTTGAAATTTGGGTTTAAACCTTTCAACATAGACGATGTAAAGGATTGCATCCGGATCGGAATATGAGACTGAAGGTTAAATTATTTAGTATCCTGCGGGAATATGTAACGGATTATGACCCCGAACTGGGCCTGGACGTCGACCTGGCGCCGGGCGCCCGTGTATCCGATTTGATTCTGCACCTGAAGATTCCCGTGGAGAAGGCCCCTGTGGTCTCTTGTGACGGCCGGGTATTGAAGGCCGGCGACCTGCTTGAAGACGGCAGCGTGATCCACCTGTTTCAACTCGTGGCCGGGGGTTAATGCCCAGTAAAGCATCCGGGTCCGGAGAGCCCGGCTCTGGGTCTACCCCTGGACGGGAAATTTGTTTAAAAGAACTGTAAAACAGGCATGACGATCAAGTCGTGTCGAAGTATTGAGTCTCATGTTAGGCCGGCACAGAGGCCGGCCCTGCGTTCCAAGCAACAACGTTGGTTGGGAAAATGGTCTTCGTAGGGCCGGGCTCTGTCCCGGCCGGTCCTGAATGCTCTCTCGGCAAAGCCTTCTACCTCTGACCTGACCCGTAGGGCCAGGCTTTTCGGGTTACAGCCAAAAACAAGAGGCCTTAGTCTGCAGGTGCCAACACTACATTGATGTGGGTCATAGATCCGTTTTTTGCGGCTTGCGCATCTGTTCGGGCTTGCGGATCTTGTGGGCCCGGGCGGCGAATTCTTTGCTTTCCGAAGCTTTTCCCATTTTTTCATACACCATGGACAGGGTGTCGAAAATGATGGCCAGGTGCCTGTCCCGGGGCCCCAGGGTTTTTTCGACGATGCCCCTGGCCGTCTTCAGAGCGGTCTCCGCCTCCGGATACCTGCCGGCCGTGGCGTATAAGGTACCCAGGTTGTTGTAAGCCTGGGCCGTGGCCGGGTTTTCTTTTCCCGCAGCTTTTTCCCAAATGGCAAGGGACTGCTTCAGCAGGGTTTCGGCTTCCTCCATGCGGTTCCGGCCTCGGTAGAGGGCGGCCAGGTTTTCCAGGGACTGGGTCACCGCCGGATGGTCGGACCCGAAGGCCTGTTGCCGGATGGCAAGGGCCCTTTGGTGCAGCGGTTCCGCTTCATCGCAGGCCCCTTCATGATCGTAGACCAGCGCCAGGTTGTTGAGGGATTGGGCCACGGCCGGATGGTCGGCGTCCAGGGCTTTCTCCCTGATGGCCAGCGACGATTCCAGCAAGGGTTTGGCTTTTGCGTGGCGGCCCTGGTTCAGGAAAAATTCGGCCAGGTTGTTCTCTGCCTGTGCCACGGCCGGGTGGTCCCCGCCAAAGGCGTGACGGTAGATTTTCACGGATTGGGCCATCAGGGGTTCGGCTTTTTCAAGCTCACCCCTGGTCTGGTGCAGCAGCGCCAGACGGTCCAGAGATTCGGCGATTTCCGGGTGGTTTTCACCAAGGGTGGCCTTGCGGATCTCCAAAGACTGCTGCAGCAGCGGCTCAGCCGCAGGATACATTCCCATGGCCAGATAAATTTCAGACAAGTGACAGAGGGTTTTGGCAAAGGCCGGGTGCATCGCCCCGATGCTTTGTTCGTAGATCGACAGAACCCGGCGCAGTCTGGATTCAGCCTCCTCCAACCGGCCGGCGGCCTGGGAAATCATGGCCAGACGGATCAGCACCGGTCCCAGGTCGGGATGGTTATGGGCCAGGCCTTTTTCGAGGATGTCCAATGCTCTTTCCAAAAGCAGCTTGGCCGCATCATATTTTCCCTGGAACTGAAAAACCATGGCCAGACTGTTGAGGGCCGGTGTCAGTTCGAGGTCATCGCCGTCCTTTTGTTTTTCCCGGATGGCCAGCGCCCTTTGCAGCAGCGGTTCAGCATCTGCATAACGCTCTTGAGACATGTACAATTCGGCCAAATGGGTGAGGGAATCGGCCACATTCTCGTTCTCCCCACCCAGAGCGGTTTCGTAAATTTCCAATGCTCGGCGCATGGCGGCTTCAGCCTGCTCAAAACGCTGCAGGGCGTGATACAGCTCCCCCAAATTGTTCAGAGAAAGGGCCATGTCCGGGTGCCCCTCCCCTTTTTCACGCTTTGCCGCCGCCACCGAATCCAGGGCGGGTTTCAGCGCCTCCTCCATCCGGCCGTCTTGCATGAGGCGGATCATTTCCTGATTCAATTTCTCCCATTGGGGTTTCATCTTATTCGATCCTTTATTTTTCTTGACCTGGTCTTATTTTGGGTTGATTTCAACAATGATAAAGCGTAGTGCTAAATTACATGCAATCTTAACATATTTTAAAGGATCGAAGAATGATAAAACCTGTAAAGAACATCTTGTTTGCCACCAATCTCACATCAGAATGCCTGTCGGCATTTGATTATGCAGCGGCAATTGCAACTCGTTTTCAAGCAACGCTTGTTCTGCTTCACGTCTTGGAAAAGATGCCGGATTACATTGAAAGCCGTCTCAAGGGGATGTTGGGGGAAAAACAATGGCAGGAAACCATGGAATCCCAGGCATCCGGTGCCCGTGAACAGCTCATCGGAAAAAAATCTTCCAATACCATGATCCAGACCGCCCTGGCCCAGTTCTGCAGCGAGGCCGGTATCGACGACAACGCCTGCGGCTACCATTCCCGCGAAATCGTTGTGACCGACGGCGAAGTGGTTGAAGATATCATCCAAAGCGCCAAGGATTATGAATGCGATCTCATTGTAATGGGCGTCAAGGAGGGTTTTCTATCCCACAATGCCATCGGCCCGACAATCAAGAGCGTCATGCGGCAGGCCAAAATCCCGGTCATGGTGGTACCGCCGGTCGAACAAAAGGGATAGAGGAATGGCCCATGTCTCCACCGGTAATTTCCATCGTAAGCAAAAAGAACAGCGGCAAAACCACGCTGCTTGAAAAGCTGATTCCCGAGTTGGGACGCAGGGGATATCGTGTCGGCACCGTTAAACACGACACCCATGGTTTTGATATCGATCATGAAGGCAAAGATACCTGGCGGCACAAACAAAGCGGCGCATCGACGGTGGCCATTTCCTCCCCATGGAAACTGTCGCTGATCAAGGATGTGGATGAAGAGGTGAGCCTTGACCGTATTGTGGAAGCCTATTTCACCGATACGGACCTTGTGTTGACCGAGGGTTACAAGCGGGCTGGGAAACCGCAAATCGAGGTTTTTCGGAGCACCGCCCACCGGCGGCCGCTGCACGTCAAAGGGGAATCAAACGCTTTGATCGCGGTGATGTCCGATGTTCCTGTGGATTTGGGTGTACCCAATTTCGATATCAACGATATCGCCGCCTTGGCCGATTTTATCGAACAGGGTTTTCTCTCTTGATCAAATCCCGAGAGGCGAGCAGCGCCGATGGGGTATTGACATTGAAGAAGGAGAGCAGTTCCGGGTCTACCGATTTGACCTGATCGGTGGTGAGGATTTTCATCTCCACCCGGTCGAAGAAGTTGAATATCTTGTAATCACCGCACTCGAGTTGTGCTTCAATGGCAGGTAGGCACCTTTTGGAGTAAATGGCGCATAATGGCTCGTAGTGGCCTTCCACCAACGGCACCACCACATCCAATTCAGGTTCAAGCGCATTGAGCAGCAGCCATATGACAGCCGGCTGAAGGAAGGGCGTGTCACAGGGAACGACGAACGCAAAGTCCGCCCGCGCATGGACCAGTCCGGCATGAATTCCGGTCAGCGATGATCGGTCCTCGTAAAGATCCTCCACAACCTTCACAGGAATTTGGGCATAGTCTTGTGGTTCCCGCGTCACTAGAAGGATCTCGTCAAAGACGGGCTTTAGACGGCTCATCAGTCGGTTCAGGATCGAGTGGCCGCCCACTTCGAGAAAGGCTTTGTTTTGCCCCGCCATGCGGCTGTTCAAGCCGCCGCTGAGAATAACGGCACAGCAACTGGTTTTTTGGGGCCGGTCCGGCAAAGGGTTCATCCTCCAATACTTACCATTTTGGTCGGCAACACCTGATCCCGGGTGAAATCCATACGGTGTTTTTCTCTTTTCTGTTCAACTGCCTGCAGGAATCGGGCAGCCAAGGCATTGTCCGAAACGCCGTCACGCATGGGGGTCATGACATCCACGGTCTCTTCCGAAAGCAGACATGGGCGCAGGTGCCCGTCTGCGGTAAGCCGCAACCGGTTGCAGGTATCGCAGAAATGGGCGCTCATGGATCCGATGAGTCCGATTTCACCCAATGCACCGGAGAACCGGTAACGTCTTGCAGGGCCATCCCGGCGAGTACCCGCTACGGGCAGCAGGGGGGCAATACGCCCCAGCCGCTGATGCATCTGCGCTACGGACAGAAAATAATTGCGGGCCTGCAAAGGGTCCGTACCGATGGGCATGTATTCAATAAAACGGACGTGGAAGGGATATCGCATGGACAGCCCGGCCATTTGTTCGAGCTCATCGTCATTGAATCCCTTCATCACCACCACATTGATTTTAACAGGGTGGAATTCCAACTCGGCCACCTGCATGATGCCCCGCCATACGGTATCAAATTGATCCGCGCCGGTGAGCCGTTGATATTTCAGTCGGTCCAGGGTGTCAAGGCTGATGTTGATACGGCCCAACCCGGCGTTTTTCAATTGCCGTGCACTGCGGGTCAACAGGGTGCCGTTGGTTGTCAGCGAGATGTCTTCCAGCAGCGGCATCCGCGAGAGCGCTTCGATGAATGGGACGACGCCCTTGCGGCACAACGGTTCGCCGCCGGTGAGCCGAACCTTGCGGATGCCGAGATCTGTGCCGATGCCTACCAGCCGCTGCATTTCCGCCAAGGTCAGCAGTTTCTCCGTCGTTAGGGGCTTGGGCAGGGTTGGTGCACAATACCGGCATTTCAAGTTGCATCTGTCGGTGACGGATATGCGCAGATAACTGACTTGCCGGTTGAAGCGATCTATTAATTTATTTGGCAATTTATTGGGCAATCTATTGGGCAGTTTGTCGGGCAGTTTGTCGGGCATTTTGTCACCCGGTTCATGGGCACTTGTATTGTTCATGGAAATCTTTCTTTCCTGCTGTACAAATCTTAATCCAACCGCTGGGCGGTCACAATAGAGCCGGCCGGCATGACGGTTTTTCCTTCGGGGATGGCCACCACGGCTTGGGCTTCAGCCATTGAACGCAAACGGCTCTTTCCTATTAAAGCGTGAAATACCGGTGCGTCCCTGTCACGTTCGAGTGTGCCGAAAATGAACTGCGTCCAGTCGGCATAGCGGCCCGTCAGCTCGGTTGCCAACCGAACGTTGGTTTCGGGCAGTCCGGTGTGTCGATGGCCGGCAAGTTTTAGCAGTCCGGGCAGGGCGATTTGAAGAAATCCCATCAGATTGGAGGGGGGGCCGCCGGGAAGGATGAACACCGGTTTATGCTTCAGAATGCCGAATCCCACCGCCTTTCCCGGCCCGATACGAATTCGGTGAAACACTAGCTGCCAGTCCAGCTGGTCAAGGACTTTGGCCACCAAATCACGATCACCGGTCCAGGCGCCGCCGCTGGTCACGATGGCATCGGCGGTATTGATCTGCTGCTCCAGCTTGCGGTAGATGGCCTCGTAGTCATCTTTAACCACGTCGGTGAGGGTTTGCATCCCGTATCGCCGACACCAGCCCGCCAGGGTCGTCATATTGCTTGCATAGAGTTTGCCTTCCGGCAGCGGCCTTCCCGGCGCCACCACCTCGTCACCTGTGGCAATGATGGCAACCGTCTGGCGGCGCACCACTGTGATGCGGCTGTGCCCGGAGGCGGCCAGAATGCCTGCCAGGCCGGGTGTCACGATGCTTCCTTTGGAAGCCACCATTTGGCCTGCGGCCACATCGCTGCTTTTGGGGAGAATATTTCGTCCCGGCTCGGCATTGTTGTAAACCGTGACGAAGCCGTTTTTTGATTCGGTGAACTCTTCGGCCACGACGGCATCGGCACCCGAAGGGATTTTGGCACCGGTTAAAATGCGAATGGCGGTTTGGGGTCGCACCTGTACCTTGCGACGCTCGCCGGCAGCCAGACAGTCGGCCAGCCTGAGCCGAACCGGACGCTCACGGGTTGCACCTTCCACTTCACTGGAAATCACGGCGTAGCCGTCCTTTAACGAGGCATCGATGGAGGGAGAATCCACCTTGGCCAAGATATCCTCGGCAAGGGCTTGGTTCAATCCTTCCAGCAGTTCGACACGGACACCAGCCAACGTTTCAACCCGGTCGAGGGTGAGCTTCAGTGCCTCCTCCAGTCCTAGTGGCAGTGTTCTTACCATGGAGAGCCTTTCTTCGGATATTACTTCCCGAACGGACAAAGGGGGAAGCTGCAGGTTTTACATTTGAGGCACAATCCGCCGTGACCGAGCATAGCAATTTCTTTGCGGGTGATCTTTTCGCCGGCCAATACCCTGGGCAGTACAAGGTCCAAAACGGTACGCGCCGCATACATTCCGCAAGCCGGTATACCCAATACCGGAACCTCTTTCAGGTAGGCCACCATGAACATGGCCCCCGGCAGTACAGGTGAGCCGTAAATCATATCGACGGCGCCGGCTTTCTTGAATGCGTGCCGGCTGCGGTCGTCCGGGTCCACGGACATCCCACCGGTGCTGATCAGCAGGTTGGCCCCTCGTGACACCAAATCCGTAGCGGCATTAGCAATCTTTTCATCGTCATCGGGAAGGAAGACCACATCGAGGACCTCGCCGCCCATCTGAGCTACCTTTTGACGAATAACAGGCTCAAACTTGTCCTGAATGCGTCCGTAATAAACTTCATCACCGGTGATCATGACGCCGGCCGTGGCCTTTGCCATGGGCTTTACGCTCAGCACTCCGAAGGCGGCACTGCGGGCGGCATCCACAGCAGACTGGACTGCTTTGCGCGGTACCACCAGTGGAATGGCGCGCGTGGCGGCCACTTCCTGGCCGCGTTGGACAATGGTATGAGTGTGCCGGGTGGCGCACATCACATCTCCAAACATGTTGAACCGCATCAAGGCCTCAATGTCAACCTTGAGCAATCCGTCGCAAGTGGCCTTGAGAGATAGTTTTCCTTCTCGCGGAGCACCGCTCCAGCCGACACCGCTGCCGCAAAGGGCATTGGCAATCTCAACGGCCGCTTCGTCTTCATGCATTTCATCTTTTTCGGGCTTCAATATGAAGAGATGATTCTTTCCCAACCGGCGCAGGTGGTCAAGATCCTTGCCTTTGAGAATATGCCCTTTTAAAAAAGCCGGACCTTTGAACTCACCGGGTCTGATCTCGGTAATGTCATGGGCCAATGGATAACCAACAGCGTTTTCGATTTTAACGACTTGGATCATGTTAATGTCTCCCTGATAGAGGGCCAGAGGGATCGTGATCAACCGATTCCTCCCTGGGAAAAAAGTAGCATTCGTCGCCGCACGGGCGGCATAATACCCTGCCATCTCTCTGGATTTCTTTGCCGTCTCTGACCACCTGACCACAGTTTTCACATACGGTGTGGCGGCGGGGCGGTCCGGGCATCTCACACTCCGGCAGATCGACGCGTACCCGTTGAACGTCGAACAGCAGATGGTCGGGCATTCTTTTATAGCCTTCCAATTGCTGCCGCTTCACACTGGTTTCATGGGGGGCGTAATCGGCAGCCAAACCCCGTGAATGTTCCGTGGAGACAATCCGGTATGCTTCCCTGGTGTCCAGATTGACAAAGGTGGCCGCGTTGATACCGAAGTCTTTGAATTTCAAGGTTCTCTTTCCCATGCGGCATCCGGTGACACTTTCAATGGCGTCGGTGGCACAACGGTCGATCTCAACAAAAGTGATCAGCTTCTTACGATATTCAGGGAAGTTGGGATCTTCAATGCCGACGAGCCGGCAGCCAAGCATGGCCATGCGGACGCCAATGACTTGACCGGCACATAGATGACCGTGGCGAGATACCGACTCTTCCAACAGGGCGTCAAAGGATTTCATGGGATATCGTCTCCCTTTTCGACCGAGTGGCAGATATTGCCATTCGATGACGAAAAAAATTCTCGCAATTCATTAAAGCGGGCATCCGCATTTCGCTGAAAGCCGGCCGACAGTTTTTCGAACGTCGCCATCAATTGGTGGGCCGCCGGTGTCAATACGGCGCCCCCGCCGCCGCCGCCGCCGCGTTGAATCCTGACAAGCGGATACCCAAGGGTGCTTTCCATTTCATGAATGGCCCCGCGCATCCGGCGGTAGGATATGCCTGTTTCGTGAGCGGCCAGCTTAATGGAGCCATTGCGGTGTATCGACCGAAGCATTTTTATGCGGCCATCGCCAAGTACAGGAATTCCTTCGCATTCCAACCACAGTTTAGAACGCAACTCCCATCGCTTATCCACATTAGGCTCCCATATGGTCGTTTGTCGTACCGGTGCTGCCAAGGACCTTCAATCTAGGCGATACAATATTACATGCAATCTTGTATGTCAACAGGAATGTTCACCGTTCCGAAGTGGTCCACCCTTTTTGAGAGACGATTTAGGTGCCGGCATACAGCCGGTGCTTGTCGCGGCCGACGCGGTTTGTTTTGGAATAGGTCGCCACCGATCCGATTGGAGGGACTGTGCGTCTATTTGATTTTACTTTCCTGCTGGTTTTTATCAAAAATAAGGCGGAATAAATTCTTCTTCGCATTTCGATTGTGTTTTTTAAGCAGTTCTTTGGCCAGTTCCACATCCTTGATACATATGGCTTCAAAGAACCGGTCATGTTCCTGGACAATATCGTGGACGCGGTTAATGCTCAGCGCCTCGATCCGAAACCGAAGAAAAATCCGCTTGCACAGATCCCGATATCGCTCCACCAGCAAAGCATTGTCGATCATCTCAATGACGGCGGCATGAAAATCGGTGTCCAATACAAAAAGCCCACGATGCACCCTGTCCGTGATGGCCTTTTCATACTCCTCTTTTTTTTTCTTAAACCACTCGATCTTTTCCGGTGTTATGCACCTGATGGCTTTGCTGATGGTGCCGATTTCCAGTATCTCCCTGATTTCATAAAGTGATTCCGCCTCTTCCTTGGTTAATTTGTGAACCGTGTAGCCCTGGTTGGGGACAAAATCCAGATACCCCTCTTTCGCCAATATGCTCAATGCGTTGTTCACCGGTGTCCTGCTGACCCCTAGCTGATCCGCCAGATCCACAAACACCAGTCTTTGACCGGGTACGATGTCATAGTTGATCATCATCTCCATAATACGATCATATGCCGCCAGCGTCAGATTTTTTCTCTGTCCCACTTTGTGCTCCTTTTGGTTTGAAGTGGTTTCAAAACCTCCCCTCGAACCCAAACTCGGTGTTGGGCTGCAGATTTAAATCCTCCAAGATAGCGGACTATTCCTCCGATTTAAATCTGCAGCCCGCCTTGGTTTTGGGCCCGATTGAAGGTTTTGAAACCACTTCCATCAATTCGCGCGTCATTTCCATTCCGATTGAAGGACAAGATTACATACAATATATTCCACAATTTCGCAAAACACAATTGCCATGTCTGTTTTTTTTGGCAGTTCCAATAGCACTTGGAAAAAGGGCAGGATACCTTAATTTGGCATTTGGGCTTTGACATTGGGATTTAAGGGCAGTGGTGCCGCATCCGCTATCACGCAGTCCAATCCATTTTATAATCTATTTCCGGGACACAACACCAGCCTATCCAGTTGAGCCACAGCATATAGGTCATGCCGGAGATAACGGTACCCATTGAAATGGTGGCCACCGCCAGATCTTCATCCCCATGCATCTCTTTGGCGAATATATAGGTCAAGGTTGCGGGAGGCGCCGCCAAAAGAATGAATCCCGGCAGAAACATATCCGCAGACACGCCAAAACAGCGATAGCCGAAAAGACCAATTGCAGGCAACACGGCTAGCTTGACGGCGCTGGAGACTAAAGCGACAAAAAGCTGCTGTCGCATCAAGGCAGAGGATCATTGCCAGAAGAAATGCCAGGGCTACCGAAGCCAATGTTACCGACAATACAGCGACACTCATTTCATCGCCCAGGGAAGATCGGCTGATAGCCCTGAAAATCATTGCCGGAATGGCCAGGTAAAATACCAACCGGTTGGCCGGACCCAAAAATGCCTGGGGGAAAAATCCTTGGCGCTGTGCAAATGCACCCAGTGCGATAATCATGAATATGGGAATAATGGTTTGAATGGTGGACATGGCGTTGCTATTGTTGTGTCCTACAAATTCGTTGTTCTTAACAGCTTATCGGTAAGAAATCAAAATAGGCCGCAATGGTGCCTTTCACAATCTAGTTCGGGACAAAGATTGCAGAAAGAGCTTAGAGGGATCGATCATCGGCGGAGACTTGAAATAGGTTTCGAAATGACAGTCAACCACTCATGAAGCCTTTGTGTCATGCCTTCGCACAAGCTGGTTGATCTGCACCTGTTGTGGTAGGGAAAGCGATTCAAATTGAACGCCTACACGCTTAATGGACAAAGAAGATAAAGAGGCACCCGATGCATTTTCAATTTTTGACACTAACCGACATGCCACATCCTTGACAAAAAATCCTTTGCCTCCCGCAAAGAGATCAAGGTTCAAGGTTGTCTGGTTGCTCAAGCGTTTGGATACGGCGTCAAGATCTACGAAAGTAAAGGCCATTCCCGTTGAACTGATCTCAACCACCTGCCCCAGAGTTTGGGGCTGCGTATCAATGATCACATAGAGGTTGTCCATGATAGAGACCCTGTCTTCTTTTCTTCGGTTTTGCATGGTACGCCCCGTTGGATCATCAAACCTGTCGGTGTGGTTTAATTCATTCGATTCACATCGCATCTGGCAGCTCACCCCCGCTAGTGCCCGATGAACTGTCAAGCACTAACATCAACGGTTTTCTGTAAAAACTTTACTAATCGTATGCAACCATCGTTCCAAAATCATAACTATAAAATATTATTAAATTAATACTAAATCACATATCATTGGAGCATATGTCGATTGCGCAGATTACAAAAAAAAGTACATTTTTTGCACACTTGGAATATGGTCTAAAGAGATTGGCGTGATGTTGCTATAATCAATAGATGATGGGAGATCACATTTTTAACGAACATGCGGCCATGGCGAAAAATCCGACGCATTCTTGATATAAAAAAGAAATTTCACTAAAATTCGAACGAAAATATCGACACGGAAAGGCTGGTACGACTTTGGCTAAGCGAAGGTTCCTTCTGACGATTGTGCTGCTCCTACTTGGCAGTCCCAATTTAGCATTTGCGCTGAAAGTAATCGAGGCAGACGCTTTTTACATTTATTTTCCGAAGGAGGCCGCCCCCCTGGGTGGGCGCATCGCCCAAATGTGCGGTCAAATGGCAGCCTTTTTAGAAGAACAAGGAATACCGGTCCATAAGCCCCTCCATATTCTGATTGATGCGGAACTCGACCAACCCCGGGCCATAACTCAATTATATCCCCATCGCGAGATCAGATTGCCCATGCGCGCCCCCGGTGCGCTTGAGGACGGGTACACGGAACCTGACCCATGGCGATACTTTCTCTTTAAGGGGCTCTGTACGCTGGGCATCTACAATGAACGCTCCGGTCTACCGGAGGGATTGCACCGGGTGTTTGGAGAGATCATATCTCCCAACATCATCCTTCCTGAATGGGTTATTGACGGGGTCAGCCATCTCCTTTACGAACAATACTCCCTTAGGCGGGTATCGGATCCCATTGCAGACATCGTCTTTAACACAACAGCCATTCCCAGCCTGGATAAAGTGAGCCACCATCCGGAGATCTGGCCGGGCCGATTCAGTTTCCGCATCTATGGCCGCCCATTTATCCGGTGGTTGTATGAACGGTTTGGATGGGAAAAAATGTTGCATTTCATTCAACGCCACGGGAGGGGAATTATACCCATCGAAATCGATTTAAAAGCCAAACGCGCTTTTGGTAAAACTTGGAATCAGCTATGGCGATTGTTTCAGAAAGAGCGTTCAACAGACGCACTTGACGGGAACGGCGTACCCATTTTGGGCTATTGGGATACGCCATATCATTACTGGAATGAAATCGGCGTTTATCCGGGAATTGAGCAAGCCGGCCGCAGAAGCCGCTATGGGTATGTGGACGATCAAAACTGGTTGTGGCTCAGCGAATATATTGAAGGTGTTTCAAAGATTAAAATCCAGCGAAGGGCAAAGCTGCGCCATGTCGTTCAAAAGCATGTCTGGGATCCGGGTCCGGGTTCAGTGGCTGTCTCCAGGCATGCATATAAACCTGTGATCGTGGTGTTCGGGCCGCGCCACGGATCCGGTCTTTTTGATGGGATGGACGAAACGTTGCCCGTCCAGCATGAAATTGCCGGGCCTGCGGGCATTCTTCAAATGTCCGGCCCCGTCATGGATGACAAAGGCCGCATTGCCGTGGCTGCCAACACCGAGGGAAACTGGGACATATGGCTTTACGATGATCAATGGTACCGGATCACCCATACGCCGTCCATTGATATTGATCCGTGGTGGATCGACGGAAAACTGATCTTTTCCTCCAATGCAAGCGGACAATTCCAGATTCACGACTCAAATATGGAACCGCTCACCCATGCAACCACAGCGGCCATGCTGCCCCGCAACGGCACCTACCTGCAATTGGACGTCAAAGGATGGCAGCGTAAAACCTTCAGCAGGCCTGCGCTTCCCCTGTTACCGGAAACCTTGACCGAAAGCCCTGAACCGACTCCCAGGCCCGAAAGCGGCAACAGGGATCTTAAGGCGTATTCCATCTGGAAAAGCATCTGGCCCAACTACATCGGACCGGATATCTTTTTCAATAACGAAAATTTCCAAATGGGCCTTTCCACCAGAGGCACAGATGTCAGCCGCGCCCATACATGGAATGCCGGCGTTCGATATGATCTGGATGAAGGCCAGATGACATGCCGCCTGGGATATCAGGCCAGAGAATTGAGCACACGGGCGATACGATACCCACTCAGCTATGCCCCTCAACGAGGCACCGCCATAGACGAGGTGCGTTACGAACTGAACGTTGCCTGGTCACCGTCCATGCTGAAGGAATTAACCTTGGCCGCCAACTGGCGTCGCTACGCACCGGATGATGACCGTAATGTTATCAAAGAGGAGTGGTGGGGCAATATCGGCTGGAAGGATACGGTGGGCAGCGTTCAGACGGTGTTCAATGTAGATGTATTCAATGATGCCAGCCACTCCTTGTACGGGGAACTGATCTATTGGTTTGGGGAAAAGATCAATACCATCATGCGGCTTCAGGGCGGCAAAACCTGGGGAGAGGTGAATCCGGGCCACAACACCTTTCGCATCGGGGGCAACACCGGAGAGGGATACTTCACCCAGCGGTCTTCGCGCCTCTTCACCTTGCGCGGCTTTGACAGCAATATTCTGGATGCCCAACAAGCGGCATCTGCAAGCATAGACGTCCGATGGCCTTTGGCCAGGCTCCAAACCGGCTATAAAACCCTGCCGCTGTTTTTGCACAATTGGACATTAGACACCTTTGTGGATGCGGGTTTTGCTTCCGATCACTTTGATGGGGATGAACTATTGGTGAGCGCCGGAATCGAACTCATCACGGGAATGGAATTGGCCTGGGACAAAAAGTCCAGCTTCAGCATCGGTCTGGCCTGGCCGCTGAAAAAGCCGGATGATCTCGACCAGGAGGGGCCTGTTCTGCTAATCCTAATCGGCCACCCCCTCTGAAAACGCCGGAGGAGCCCAGAGCCAAGGCGTCCAAAGGTGAAGCCGTAGTTCCCGGTCATCTTAAAAGATTAAGCGGGCGGGGTTTATCCCCACCGGTCGGGACAGAGCCCGACCCTACCCGGGAACCC
This sequence comes from Desulfobacteraceae bacterium, assembly GCA_050124755.1. Lineage (GTDB taxonomy): Bacteria > Desulfobacterota > Desulfobacteria > Desulfobacterales > Desulfosarcinaceae > JARRKU01. The sequence continues at coordinate 44 of JASFER010000009.1, read as the reverse complement.
TCAAAACGCCAGGGGTCGGAGTGATTAGCGTAGGGCCGGCCTCT
>JASFER010000008.1:0-46477 GCA_050124755.1 Desulfobacteraceae bacterium | reverse complement strand
CAGAGGCCGGCCCTACGCTAATCACTCCGACCCCTGGCGTTTTGAGGGTTTTGTAGGGTCGGGCTCTGTCCCGACCGGTGGGGATAAACCCCGCCCGCTTAATCTTTTAAGATAACCGCGATATGGAAAAAATCAGCCACACCAACAGTGTCTGATAAAGTAGTTCTGTTAACTTTCATAACTTACCGCATTAATTAGGTTTTGTTTTAGTTTATGGCTTATTATGATCTAAATTGCTTGATTATGTTAACTTATGTCTGCTGCATTGACATACTGCGTGATATTGTAGGAATTGGTTCTGCGCTTCAATTCGGGTTCTCTGCGACCGTCTTATAAAGCCTTGAACGCCACACAATATCTAGCACAAAAAGACAAGCAAAGACCAAGAAACCGACTTTACCTACAGTGTCTGATAAGGAAGATAAAGACTGTTTCCGGTTCTGGATCGGAGTCAGATCAGCGATGGTTTGTATTATACCACGCCTTGGTCGAGCATGGCGTCGGCTACTTTGACAAATCCGGCGATATTGGCACCGTTGACATAGTTCCCGGGCGTTCCGTATTGTTTAGCGGTTTCCATGCAGGTTTTGTGGATACTAGCCATAATCATCTTTAGGCGATTGTCCATTTCTTCACGGGTCCATGCCAAGCGCATGCTGTTCTGGGTCATCTCAAGGCCTGATACGGCCACACCTCCCGCATTTGCCGCTTTCCCCGGACCATACAGCAATCCTTTGTCCAAAAAGATATCCACAGCTTCTGGTGTGCTGGGCATGTTTGCGCCTTCGCTGATGAGATTTACACCGCCGTTAGTCAGGCTATACGCATCGTTTTCGTTAATTTCGTTCTGGGTGGCTGACGGAAATGCGCACTTTGCCTGATGCTCCCAAAGCGGGTTTTTGCTCCCACTGGGATCTGCCGGTGTGTACACCGCATTCGGGTACATTTGCGTATATTCTTCTACCCGACCGCGGCGGATGTTTTTCAATTGTATGATAAAATCGAGCTTTTCGCGGTCCACACCTTGCTCGTCATAGATATAGCCGGACGAGTCTGAAAAGGTCACCGGTTTTGCACCTAGGCCGATCAGCTTTTCCATGGTATACTGGGCCACATTGCCAGAGCCGGAGACCAGGCAGGTCCTGCCCTCCAGAGTCTGGTTGCGGGTGGCCAGCATCTCAGCGGCGAAGTAAACCGCACCGTAGCCGGTGGCTTCCGGTCGTATCAGGCTACCGCCCCAGTTCAGACCCTTGCCGGTGAGGATGCCGGTAAATTCGTTGCGCAGTTTTTTGTACATTCCGAACAGATAGCCGATCTCCCGGGCACCAACGCCGATATCGCCGGCCGGAACGTCCGTATCGGGACCGATGTGCCGATAGAGTTCACTCATAAAGCTATGGCAAAAGCGCATCACCTCCATGTCGGATTTGCCTTTGGGATCGAAATCCGAACCGCCCTTCCCACCGCCCATCGGAAGCGTGGTAAGGGCGTTTTTGAAAACTTGCTCAAACGCCAGGAACTTGAGAATACTCAAGGTTACGGAAGGGTGAAAGCGCAGTCCGCCCTTATAAGGGCCGATGGCGCTGTTCATCTCGACACGGAAGCCACGGTTGACATGCACGTCGCCCTGGTCGTCGGCCCACGGCACACGGAACATGATGACACGTTCCGGTTCCATAATACGTTGAATGATCTTGGCGCTGCGGTATTCCGGGTTGCGCTCCAATACCGGCTGTACCGACTGCAATACTTCGCTCACAGCCTGCTGAAACTCTTTTTCGTGTGGATCGCGGCTGGTTGCCGCATCAAAATCCGATGGCATGGTTGTTATCTCCTGCTAAAAATTTCGATTTTTCAATGGCTTCGGTTAAAAAAAGCATCAAACCTTTCACGCCTGATGCGCTGTGCCCAACTCGAACCCCATCTGCAGCGCCTGCCGATTCATATCCAGAAAAGCAGCGGGTAAACGTTGTTCCAATACTTGCTCTACCGATGTCAACGCGACCACACCGGTCAAGCCGACGACGGCGCCCATCATGCAGACGTTGAAGACAATGGGCTTTCTGATCTTGTGCATAACGCTTTCATACATGGGGATCTCGTACTGCATGGCATCTACTTTCTTGCCGGGGGTTACAAATCCCGGATCGGTGATCAGCAAACCACCCGGACGGATAAGGGCGGCGAACTTTCCATATGCTTCCTGGGTCAGACAAACCAGGATGTTGGGCTGATTGACCTTGGGGTAATTGATCACGGCATCCGAGATAATCACATCCGAACGCGTTGCACCGCCTCTTGCCGCCGCACCGTAGACCTGGGTCTGTACGGCGTTGCGTTTTTCGTGAATAACAGCGGCTTGCGCTAATATGATGGCGGCAGTTATAACGCCTTGGCCGCCGGATCCTGATAAAACGATTCGATAACGTTGGCTCATGGTGTTGTCCTGTTTCCAGTTCAAGTTATTTTCCCGGGTCGTCGCCTTGAGAGGAGATTGAGGAGGGGTGTCGGGACGGCCGGAGAAAGTAGAGGAGAATGATATCGTTCAAATCTTTCTCCACGTCAGCCGGCTTGGGCTGATTCGATGATGGCATCATATTGGGCGCAATATTCGGGCCTCTGCTTTTCCACGAATACCCCGCGCAGGATTTTGTCTTCTGTCGCCTGCTTGGAACCGATGCGGGCAGTGCCTTCCTTAAACAGATTCATCATATCAACGGCGCTGCCTTGCTTGTTTTTGCGACCGAAATAAGTGGGGCATTGGCTCATCACTTCGACGACGGCAAAGCCGGGATGAGCGATGGCCTTGGCAATCAGTTTCTGGATGTCCTGCACATGATAGGTGGAGGTGCGAGCCACAAAGGTGGCACCGGCCGATTCGGCCAGCGAAACGGTATCAAAACCTTGATCGATGTTGCCGTAAGGCGATGTGGTGGCCATGATGCCTTCCCCGGACAGGGGAGAGTACTGACCACCGGTCATGCCGTAGATGCGGTTGTTCATCACGATGGCGGTGATATTGATGTTACGCCGGGCGGCATGGATAAAGTGGTTGCCGCCGATGGCCAAAGCATCGCCGTCGCCCATGGGAACGATCACGTTGAGCTCCGGCCGGCTCAGCTTGATGCCGGTGGCAAAGGCCAGGGCGCGCCCGTGCAGGGTGTGCAGGGTGTGAAAATCCAGGTAACCGGCGATTCGCGACGAGCATCCAATGCCCGAAACCATGACAATCTCGTTTTTCTTTAATCCCAGTTTTTCAACGGCCCGCACCAGATTGTTGAGCACCGTGCCGTGCCCGCAGCCTGCACACCACATGTGGGGGAAAAACCGTTCTCTGATATAGTCTTTGATCATTACATCCCCCTTCCGCTGATAACGCGCAGCTGCGCTTTGATGTCTGTGGGTGTGATCAGCACACCGTCGATGCGGTTGATGAGAAACACTTTCCCCGGATCAGGCAGGGCTGAGCGCACCATCTGGCACATCTGGCCGGTGTTCATCTCCACCACGGCCACCTGCGTGGCGGATGCGCACCGTTGCGAGACAATATCTCTGGGAAAAGGCCATAACGTTTGAAGTTCCAGCATGCCGATGCGCACTCCTCTGGCCCGCAGGTTTTCCGCCACATGCAGGGCCGAGCGCGCCGCCGCCCCGTAGGAGATCAACACCAGGTCGGCATCGTCCAAATAATACGCTTTGTAGTGGGCCATGGCATTGACATTGTTTTCGATCTTGTCGATCAGATGGCGGATCAAACCGAGGACGATCTTGGGATTGTCCGAGGGAAAACCCCACATGTCATGGTAAAGCCCGGTAACATTGTAGCGGTGCACCCCGCCAAAATCGCTCATGGGCAGGCGTCCGTCCTCTCTGGGCAGATAGGGGTGATAGTCCACCCCCTCTTTGACCGATGTTCGCAGCCTTTCCGCCAGCTCGATCTGGCCGGGCCCGGGTATGGTGAGCTGCTCGCGCATGTGGCCCACCACTTCGTCAAAGAGCAAAATCACAGGGGTGCGGTAGGTCTCGGCGATATTGAAGGCTTCCACGGTCATGGCAAACACATCCTGGTGGTTGGAGGCGGTCAAAACCACCATGGCGTGATCGCCGTGGGTGCCCCAGCGGGCCTGGTTGACATCCCCCTGGCTCACGTGAGTGGGAATGCCGGTCGAGGGCCCGCCACGCTGGACATTGACCACCACACAGGGGATCTCGGCCATGACGGCATATCCCAGAGCCTCTTGTTTCAGGGAAAAGCCCGGTCCGCTGGTGGCGGTGAGCACCTTGCGTCCGGTCAGGGAGGCGCCGATGATGGCGCACATGGAGGCAATCTCGTCTTCCATCTGGATGAACTTGCCGCCCTGTTGCGGCAGTCGCCTGGCCAGGTGCTCGGCGATCTCTGTAGAGGGTGTGATGGGATAGCCGGCATAAAATTCAAGACCGGCGTACAAGGCCCCTTCAACGCACGCTTCGTTGCCTTGAATGAACTTGACGATTTCGGCTGTCATGATTCACTTTCCGCTTCTTTTTGGGTGGTCAATACTTCGATGGCCAGATCCGGACATCGCAACGCGCACATCATGCATGCAATGCAATCATCGCTTCGGATGACTTCGGATTTGTCCTTCCGGTTCAATTCCAACACCTGCTTGGGGCAAAAGGCCACACAGATACCGCAGCCCTTGCACCACTCGGTGTTGATAATCAATTTGGTTTCAATCTTTTTGCGCATCATTTTTTCATAAATAGAATGTTGTGTCATTGACAGATGGTTCCCGCATGCTTCGCCGAGACGGTCGCATCTGATTCAAATGGCCTAGAACCTTGCGGCAGAACATCTCGGGATCCATGTTCCATGCTGCTTTGGCGCAGCCCTTTAAAGGCGGTGTGGTCACTATCTTTTGGCGTAACATTTCCAATCGTTTATGCTGTTGACTGACAATGCCATACGCCGTTTCCATATCCACAGCTTCAAATCTGACCCGGTCCCCCGGCAAAGCCTGGGATATCAAATCAAGATCAGCCGATATCACTGTGGCGATTTTGGCGTAACCGCCTACCGTTTGTTCGCCCAGCAGAATAATCGGCTGGCCGTCTTCAGGCACCTGAACGCAGCCGGAAAGACATGGCTCGGAGATTATACTTTTAGGCATGCCCGGCTGGATTGATATTTCCGGTCCTTCCAGTCGGTAACCCTTTCGGTCCGCCTGGCGGCTCACTGTAAAGGTCGATTCAAAGAAAGTTGATATACTGTCGGCAAAGTACTCTTCCTGGGGGCCGGGTATGGCTCTTAAAGAAATTTGGGTGGAGTAACGAGGGATCCACTCCGACGGCACGCATCGCATGTCATCAAGGAGCTCAAATTGGTGCCCGGCAACCGTGTCTCCCCTTTGAAGGGGGCGCCCTTTATGCCCCCCAAAAGAGGCGCCTGCGTAACTGGAGCGGCTTCCCATGACTTCCGGCACAGCGATGCCGCCGGTGACGGCCAGGTATGCACGGCATCCGCTGCGGGCTTGTCCGATGTTGATCTGATCTCCGGTATTGACCCGAAACTTACTCCATGGCGTTACGGGTCGATTGTTGACACTCAATTGCATATCCGCGCCGGTTAATGCCATGTCGGCTTCCCCCAGAATTTCAAAACCGGCCCCTATAAAGGTCATTTCCAGTACTGCCGCCTTGTCCGGATTGCCTACCAGAATGTTCGCCACACGATGGGCAAAACTGTCCAGGCAGCCTGCAGGAGGAACACCGAATTGACGGAATCCGATCCGGCCGGCGTCTTGAACGGTGGTATATGCACCCGGGTCCAGGACCTTGAGCAAAGGCTTCATTTTACATCTTCCTTAACCAAACGATTAAACTCTTCTGAAAAAATGGGTTTGAATTTCAACATATCGCCGGCCTTAAGCAAAAAAGGCGTTTTACGGCCGGGATCAAAAAGCTTTAGCGGCGTACGTCCGATCAACTGCCACCCTCCAGGGCTTTCAAGGGGATAGATACCGGTCTGGTTGTTGGCGATCCCCACGGAACCTGCCGCAACAGATGTCCTGGGGCTGTCCAGGCGGGGTGTAAAAAGCTTTTCCGACAAGCCCCCCAAAAACGGGAAACCCGGTGTGAATCCCAACATGTATACCGGATAGGCGGGTTCACTGTGCAGCTGAACGACCTCTTCTTCCGAAAGCCCATTGCGGGTTGCGACCCGCTTAAGATCAGGCCCGAATTGATCTCCGTAACACACCGGCACTTCAATGGTTTCCGGCGAAGGCAGCTCGATTTGAGTTAAGCGGTCATTCAAATCGGCAACCAGCCCTTTCAGCTCCTCGCACCTGATGGTCAACGGATCGTAAACGATAAGTACCGAACGGTAGGCCGGAACAATTTCGAAGACGCCGGCCGGTTGCTCTTGTGTCAACGCATACCGTGCAGCTTGAAGCTTCCGGTTGATCTGTGGGTCGATCCCGGCACCATACTCCACCAATAATCCGCTGTCGCCCATCATGCGAAATTTTGGGTGCTCATATATATGGGTCATTTTCGATCTCCTCTAAGAAGCACTGCTCATCATCGGTGTGACACGGATACCTGCATCTTCCAACAACCGGCGGATCTCTTTGACCATTTGAACGGCCCCGGGGGTGTCCCCGTGGACGCAAAGTGTGTCGGCCTGCAGGTTAATTGTATGGCCGTCAATTGAGGTGACCTTACCCTCTGTTGCCATTTGCACGGCGCGGTTTACAACCTCTTGGGTATCTTTGATAACCGCACCCGGGTGGGTTCGTGGCACCAGGGTTCCTTCTGCAGTGTAGGCTCGGTCGGGGAACGCCTCCCTGGCGACGGCCAGTCCGTGCTGCTTTGCGATGCAGGCCACCGCTTCGCCTTTGCTTCCGGCGAGGGTGACATAGATCAGATCGGCGTTCATCGCGGATATGGCCTCGATAACGGCAAAAGCTGTCTGCTCATCATTGAGGATCGCGTGATAGAGGCTCCCATGGGGCTTCACATGCCTGAGAGAGGTGCTGTTGGCTCTGCAAAACCCATCCAGGGCACCTATTTGATAGGTTATGTAGTCCTTTAGCTCTTCAGCCTCAACGGCCATGGATCGCCGGCCGAAACCCAATAAATCAGGGTAACCCGGATGTGCGCCGCAGCCGTTGCCGTATCGGGCTGCCAATGCCACGGTTGTGTGCATCGTCACCGGATCTCCCGCATGCCACCCACAAGCGATATTGGCAGAGGAGATGTATTGCATCACCTCTTCATCCATCCCGAGTTTATAAGCACCAAAGCTTTCACCGATGTCACAGTTTAAATCGATTGTTTTCAAGATAATCTCTTTTCCTTCGGCCGATCAGTTCTACTGACCGGCCATCAGTTGTGGAATAAACAGCGCGATATCCGGAAAAAGAGTAATCACGGCTGTCGTAAACAACATCAATAAAAAGAAGGGCATCGCGTACTTGGCGATTTTCATCACCGGCTGTTTCGTCAGTCCTTGAATTACAAACAAGTTAAAGCCCACCGGCGGCGTAATCTGGCTGACCTCCACCATGAGAATCAGGTAGATGCCGAACCAGATCGGATCAAATCCGGCGGCCGTTACCATGGGCAGCGCGATGGGCAGGGTCATTACCACCAGTGAAAAACCATCCAGCAGACACCCCAGCACGATATAGACACATCCCAGCAGCAGCATAAGCACATACGGGGACAGGTTCATTCCGGTGATCGCCGCCGTAAGGGCCGCCGGAATGCCCAAAAAGCCCATTGCGCGAGACAAAAAGCCCGCACCAACCACGATGATCATGATCATGGCATTGGTCTTGACGGCGCCGACAAGGCATTCCTGCATGATTTTGAAAGTCATGCGGCGGTTGATCAGGGCAAACAGCGTGGCGCCAAAAACGCCAAGGGCGGCGGCTTCGGTGGGAGTGGCAATGCCGGCATAAATACTCCCCAGGACCATGAGGATCAGTAAGAGGGTCGGAGCCAGGTCTTTGAGCCCGGCCAGACGTTCATTCCAGCTGTAATGCTCTTGCGCCCTGGGCGCGATCCCGGGATTTCTCACACCCCGGTAGACAATGTAGGTCGAATAGACCATCGCCAGCAGGATTCCCGGTATAATGCCGGCCATAAACATCTTGCCGATGGATACCTCGGCCAAAATGGCGTAGACGATCATGATCAGCGAGGGCGGTATGAGAAAGCCCAGGGTGCCGGCCCCTGCCAGCGATCCCATGGCCAGACGGTTATCGTATCCCAGTTTGCCCAATTCGCTGAGGGTGATGCGGCCGACGGTGGCGGTGGTGGCGGCACTGGAGCCGGAAACTGCGGCAAACAAGGTGCACGAGAGTATGTTCATCAGCAGCAAACCGCCGGGCAGACGGTACAACCAGGGCACCAGCGCTTTAAAGAGCTTTTCGGAAATGCCGGAACGGTAAAGAATCTCGCCCATGAGAATAAAAAGGGGCAGGGCCACATACTCCCATTTTTCCACTGTTGCCCATACCGACGAGGCCATGTTGCTGCCTGCGGGCAGGGCACTGAACAGGGTCATCCCCGCGAATCCGACGATGGCCAGAGAAAAGCCCACCCAGATGCCCGAGCTCAGGGTCAGAAACAAAAATCCAAACACCACAACAGATGTGGTCAGCATGCTTGCGTCCATCAAACGACCTCCTCTTCGTTGCCCATCTGCTGAAATATCTTAACAGTGGTCGCCGTCAGCTGAAGCATAAAGCAGGCGGCGCCGACGAGCATGAGCAGTTGGGGTATCCATAAGGGGGTGTTGGTCAGCGTGCCGGAAGTAGATTGATAGCGCATGGCGCTTTGCAGCATTTTCAGCAAATACCACCACATACACCCCATAAAAACGGTTGCCAGGCCCGAGGCCGCGCAGGTGATCGATTTGGCCAGCCAACTGGGCAGAAAACCCAACACCAGTGTGATGCGGATATGGCCTTTTTCCTTCAAACAATAGCCGGCCCCCAGAAAGATAATGGTGGCCAGTCCATAAGCGCAGTATTCGTCGGCAACCAGAGTGGTCTTTTCAAAAAAATTCCACAAAAAGATCTCCAGCAATATCAAGATGGTCATCAGCCCCAAAATCGCCGCCGAGACATTCGCCATCCAGTCGCTTAAGGTTTCAATTCCGGAAACAATTGCTTTCATTGCAGTACCTGTTGTTCTCTCGGCCGGGAGCGAGGTTTTTGAAGCCGCCTCGCTCCATAGCCATAAACATTAATTATAAAAGCTCATCTCATCCGTGTATGCTATTTCTACTTACGCCCCGTGACGGTATAATACTCATCGAGAATCTTCCGGGCATCAGCGCCGGCCTTTTTCGCCCATTGGGCTCTCAGTTGCACACCAAGCGCATCCAATTCGGAACGAAATGCAGTGCTGACGGTGCTGATCCGCATACCGTTGCCCTGAAGCGTTTCTCTGCTTTTTCGATCCATGTCGCCGGCCAGGTTCCACATTTCATCCTCTATCTGTGCAGCTATCTCGGTCACCTTGGCACGAACGTCTTCGGGCAGTTTGTTCCAGGCATCACGGTTGACATTGATCATATTGACCGGACCGACAATATTGATGGGAACAAAATATTTCAGAACCTCCCAGGCCTTGGCATCCACACCGGACACCGAAGAGGTGTACATGGAATCCAACAGACCGGCCTGCATGGCAGGATAGACCTCGCTGAAGGGCATCTTGCGGGCAGCAATACCGGTTGCTCTGCCGAAATCCAAACCGGTGCCGTCATAGACTCTCATTTTCAAGCCTTTGAGTTCTGCCACAGTTGCAACGGAGCGTTGAGTGTAAATACCGGAAAAGGGCCACACCGATGTGTAGATGGTTTTTTGATTGAACCTTTTCAGATGCTTGTCGTAGCTTGATTTGGAGAGTTGGTACAAAAGGCGTTGCTCAAACGCATTGGTGGAGATAAACGGCTGGGCCGTCAATGCCAAAATAGGCGCATCGCCCTCCACCATGCCGGTGGGAATCTCGGCGATGGAGATCTGACCTTCGGCCACAGCACGCAGCAGCTCCGGCCCCTTGAAACCCAAGGCGCCTCCAAAATGGAGAACAATCTCCAGCTCGCCGTTGGTGGCCTCTTTCACTTGGTCGGCAAAACGCTGCGCACCCTGGCTATGGAAATTTCCGGCCGGATAGTTGAGGTGCATGTCCCATTTGGTTTTGGCCAACACGCCGCTTGCCGTAACCAGCGTGAATAAAAGGGCGGTTGTTAATAGTAAAACAATCTTGTTCATTCCTAATTCCTCCATAATTGTTGGTTTCTGCCGATGTCATATCAGCTTGTCCGAAAATACTGGTCTTTTAAGCAGTCATCGTGCCAAAAACCTTTTATGGTAGGTTTGTTACATATATTCAACATGTTATCTGTTTTCAGCGAAAACTGAAGCGGGAGTTGAAAAGCAATATAAGCGGCAGCCCATCCGAAATTTCGGAAGGCATCGGCGATACCGCCGAATTCAGGCGGTGTCGGCGCTATCCGAATCCTTGGATGGATTCCGAGTTTTTGGAAAGAGGTAGAACCCTCAATCAGGGGAGAACTATTTGGAAAGAGGGATGCCCATTTTTTTCAGTTGATCATACAATGTCGAGCGTGGAAGTCCGGAGATTTTGCAGGCCTTGAGGGTATCTCCCCGGGTGTGCTCCATCAGATCCAGCAGATAACGGCGTTTGGTTTCATTTATCATATCCTGGTAGGTCGGCAGAGGTCGGCGGGCGGCATCCTTTAGCGATTTTTCTCGTTTTTTTTGCTTTCCCTTATCTTCCAATGCCATGGATGCCATTTGAATGCGAATCTCCATCGGCAGGTGTTTGGCGTAAATCGTCGGCTCGTTTCGAGCCGCTGTCAAGGTGCTTTCAAGGGTATTGACCAGTTCTCTTACGTTTCCGGGCCAGGTGTAACGGATCAAGGTCTCCAGGCAATCCGGCGAATACCCTTTGGGGGCGACGCCATATCGCTCGCAAAGCCGGGTGGTGTGGTATAGAATCAGGTCTTTGATATCTGCCGAACGCTCCCGCAAAGGCGGCAGGCTGATCACCAGGGTCCGAATTCGGAACAGCAGATCCTTGCGAAAGGTTCCTTCTTCAACCATCTGTTCAAGATCCCGATTGGTTGCGGCCACCAGCCTGAAGTCGCTTTTGATCTCCCTGCTGTGCCCCACAGGGCGAAACCGGTGCTCCTGCAATACCCTTAAAAAGCCCCTTTGAAGATCGAGCGGCAGTTCTCCAATTTCGTCTAGAAAAAGGGTGCCGCCATCGGCCTCCTTGATCAGTCCGTCCCGTGCATTGTCTGCCCCGGTGAAAGCGCCTTTGACATGGCCGAAGAGAATGCTCTCCACAAGCTGCTCCGGCAGTGCGGCGCAGTCCACCACCACAAAACGACGCTGCGACCGGGCACTGTTGGCGTGTACAGCCCTGGCAAAGAGCTCTTTGCCGGTTCCGGTTTCTCCGGTAATCAGGACGCCGGCCTCACTGCCGGCGGCCTGCGCCAGCAGGTCGTAACATTTTTGCATCTGTAGACTTTCACCGACAATGCCGCAACGGTTCACCGCCACCGGGGATATCGTCTTCTGCTTTTCACGCCGATACTGGAGCGCACGGGCAACGGAGAGCCTCATCTCATTGAGTTCCAACGGTTTGGTGAGATAATCCCACACACCGCTTTTCAAGGCGAGTTCCGCCCCCCCGGGATCGCCATAAGCAGTGACGATGATGATTTCAGGCGGCAAGGGATTGTCTTGAAGCTTGGGGATGATGCTCAGCCCGTTACCATCCGGCAGCCTGACATCGAGAAAAACGATGTCGAATCGGGCTTCGGCGGCCTTGCCCAGGCCTTCTTTAAGGGTAAAGGCGTCAGCGGCACAATGCCCCATCCCTTCCACCATGCGGCAAAGGGTAAAGGACATGTCCTTGTCGTCATCGATGATCAGGATTTCGGCCATTTTGTTTCCTGCCTAAGTTTCATCCAGCGCCTTGCGGACGGCCATCGCTAACTGCCAACGGGCCACCGGTTTGAAAAGGACTTCCCGTATACCGACGGCCTGGGCTTGTTCCGGCGTTATAAGCTCGCTGAATCCGGTGCACATGATAATCGGTAAATCCGGGTTGAGCTGGATGATCTTTTCGGCCAGGTCGATACCGGTCATATTCGGCATGGTCAAATCGGTTACAACCAAATCAAAGCCTTCCGGGGCGCTGCGGAACAGATCATAGGCTTCCGGACTCTTGGTGGTGGCGGTGATGATATATCCCAACCCTTCCAGTATCTGCTGCAATGTATCCACCAACTCCTGCTCATCATCCACGAGAAGAATTCTTTCACTCCCTTTAGGAACCCCTGTTTCCAGCTCATCTATTATTTTTACATGCCGTTTGTCGATCCTGGGCAAATAGACTTTGAAGGTGGCGCCTTTTTCCGGTTGGCTTTCCACCACAATCGTCCCATTGTGTTTTTTTACAATGCCATGGACCACCGACAGCCCCAGACCTGTCCCTTCGCCCACCGCTTTGGTCGTAAAGAAAGGGTCGAAAATCCGTTCCATGGTCTTTGTTGACATTCCGTGGCCCGTATCCCGGACGCACAGTTCAACGTAGGATCCGGATTTCATATCGGCATGGGTCGCAACAGCCTCCTCGGTGAGGTCCCGATCGGCCAGGCTGACTTTCAGCACGCCCCCTTTATGCCGCATGGCATGGACCGCATTGGTATAAAGATTTATGAGCAGGCGGTGAATCTGGGTCGGATCGGCCAGGGCGGCCCCGGTATCGCTGGCGATCTCCTGCTGAATCTCGATGGTCGTGGGTGTGGTGGCGCGGATAAATTTGAGGGTCTCTTTTACAACCGAACTTAAATAGAGCGGTTTAATTTCGCTTTTGCTTTGACGGCTGAAGGTCAGAATCTGTTTGACCAATTCCTTAGCCCGATCGCCGGCGCCCAGGACCTTACCCAGAAGGATCGATTCATCTCCCTGCGCAGGAACTTTTTCCCGTGCAAGCTCCGCACATCCAATGATCACTCCGAGAATGTTGTTGAAATCGTGGGCAATACCTCCGGCCAGGGTACCAATGGCTTCCATTTTCTGCGCTTGACGCAATTGGGCCTCCAGGTTTTTCTGTTTGGTGATATCGACACAGAAGCCTTCATAAAATCGAGGTTGACCGTGATCATCGTGAACAAGGCGGGCTGAAATAGACACCCAGAAATGGCTCTTGTCCCGACGCACCATTTGGGTCTCAAACCTTTGAACCAGCCCCTCTTGGGTGATACGGCGGATAAACTCATCACGGTCTCCGGGGTTGGCATAGCACTGGGTGCCGATGTCGGTGACCGCAGCGATCAGATCTTGGGGGGATTCGTAGCCATATATCTTGGCCATGGAGGGGCTGACGCTAAGAAAACGTCCATCGATGGTGGATTGAAAGATGCCTTCCACAGCGTTTTCAAAGATATTGCGGTATTTCTGCTCGGCCTGCCTGACCTCCTTGAGATGCCGGGTTATTTTTTTCCCCATCTCTGCCAAAACACGGCCAAACGGCTGAAACTCAAGGTAAGGAATCTTTGCGCTCCGGGTTTCATAAACACCGGCGCTGTAAGCATCCAAAATATTGTTGAGACTATCAAGAGGCCCTTTCAGAAATCTGCGGATAAGAAACCCGGTGGTAACGATCAGAACAATGAGTGCAATCGCCAGCGTGAGCAGAGAAGCAAAGAGCAGTTGCCGACTGCTCTGGTGGTAAAATCTTTGGGTCAGCGAAACCTCGATATGCCCTACCTGAGTCCCTTCATGAAAGACGTTGCCGGCTCTGTTAACCGTGTCCGATTGTGGCTCCCGCATCATTTCATAAATGGTCTGGCCAAAAGAATCCTTTACGATTAACGTGGCCACCAGTTCATTCTGGGAAATGGTCTCACCGATAAGCCGGATATTATTTTCGTCGATATCCCACAACGATTTTTCGAGAATGCCGTTCAGATAAGCGAACAGTTCATCCGCCTTGGCCTCCAATTCACCCCTGGCTGCATGCACACGGTAACCATGCGTGACCGCTATAACGGCCATGGAAAGCATTCCGATGGCAATAATCAAGATCACCGTCAGTCGCTTGGAGATGGAGCGGTGCCTTATATGTTCAGCTTCTGACAGGGATTTGACTTGCAATGTGGATCTTTTATTCAAGCTCGTTCGTTTCTATTTTCAGGCCTGATTTGTTAATAATTTCATCATACACGCCGCTCTTTTTCAGTTCAATTAATTTGCGATCAAAATCATTTAGCAAGGGGGTCAGTTTTTTCATCTTTGAAAATGCAATATAGCTGGGGACACTTTCAACAGAAGGGTGAAGCCGTTTAATTCGATCGGCAATATTCAGCTTGTCGATGACGATTTCGGCCGAATAAACATTGCTGATAACCAAATCGATTCGTCCGAGCATCATTTTCGAAAAATTCTGTTCCAACGTAGCGGTGCTCTCCACCTTCAACATGGGCCGCGAGCGATCAAACTTTTGACCATAACTGATGGTTGAGACGACACCGATTTTGAAACGCTTTAACTCCTCCAAATTGCCGCCATAGGCTATTTGGCTATCTTTCCGGGCATAAAATGCAACCATCTGAGGAATTAAGATCTCACCGGAATAATCAAGAAATAATTCTCTTTCGGGATTCTTAAAAATCGTGAAAATCGCATCGGCTCTTCCGTACTTAACCATTTTCACGGCCCGTGTCCAAGGCAGCACTTCGATAGATATGGAATGGCCGAGATCTGCCATGATATGCGCAACGATCTCCACGGCAGCCCCCTTGGCCAAACCCACTTTATCTTTATACTCCAAGGGCGGGTACTCTAAAGTCACAAAATAATATTCCTCTGCCCTGATATCGGCTGCAAACAAAAGCGAAATCATTATAATGGATGATATATAGGTCAAAACTTTTTTCATTTTTATATTTATTTTTTAGATTATTGGCGCTTATGTCAATGCCCTTGTCAGGAAACTGTATTGTTGTGCACAATAGAGATCTGCATCGGCCACACCGCTTTCCTAAATGGTGTTCTCATTTAGGACCAACAGAAAAATAGCTGCGTTTTCACGCAATAAAAATGGGTACTTCTAGACATAGAGGGGAAAATTTTCATTAAGAATTTCCAGGCGGCTGAAAACGGTCGATATCGGGATTTGTTTATATATGGGGGAAAATCCAACGATCTTATCAGTGCCTGATAATGTTCATTATGGTAATTTTTATAACCTATCGGTATTTAAATATTTTATTGTTCTTCAGCGTCGGCTGTCATTCAGCCCTACTCCTTTTACAAGCCGCTACCGGGACACAAACACCCGGATGGTGGGCCTCCTTTAATTAGAAGGAACGCGGTGGATGTTTAACTTTTTCATTCGAAATCTCAGCGTACTGGGTTTTAGGCCTAACTTTGATGCCGCTCCATCCACTCCTTCAATTTTCCATTTCACGCTATCGAGCACGCTGACGATATGGTCTCGTTCCACCTCTTGAAGGCTCATGGTCGGATTTGGGTGAGATCCGGTTGGAGCCGGAATTTCCATTTGAAGATGGCCTTCTGGGCTGGTGATAACGGACCTTTCGATCAGATTTTCAAGCTCCCTGATATTTCCGGGCCAGGCGTAACGCTGCAAGGCTTTTATGTTTTTCTGCGGGACGCGTTTGAACTTTTTTCCGATCCATTTTCCGTACTTATCCACAAACCAGGCGACGAATAGGGGAATGTCTTCCAGGCGTTCTCTCAGAGGGGGAACAAAAATGGGAAAGACGTTCAGCCGGTACCAAAGGTCGGGGCGGAATCTTCCCTCTTCTACCTCTTTTTCCAGGTCGCGGTTCGTAGCGGCAATCACCCGGACATCGGTTTTGATCGTCCGGCTGCCGCCCACCCTCTCAAATTCGCCGTCCTGTAAAACCCTCAGCAAGGTGGGCTGTAGCTCCAACGGCAGTTCCCCGATTTCGTCCAGGAACAGGGTTGTACCGTGGGCCGTCTCGAAGCGGCCGACGCGCCGGTTCACCGCACCGCTGAAGGCGCCTTTCTCGTGACCGAACAATTCGCTTTCGATCAGGTTGGGGCTTAAGGCAGCGCAATTGACTTGTATCAAGGGGCGATCGCTGCGTTTGCTGGCATTGTGGATGGAGCGGGCGATCAAACCCTTGCCCGTCCCTGTCTCTCCCAGCAGAAGCACCGGTGCATCGGTTGGGGCCACCTGGTTTACTTTGACCAGGATGCGCTGTAGGGCTTGGCTCTGCCCCACGATATCGCCATAATTGTGTTCCAATTTGATCTCTTCGCTCAGGTAAAGGTAATCCGCTTCGATCTGTTCCTTGAGCTGCTTTATTTCCGTCAAGGCCAATTGAATCTTTTCTTCGTTTCTTTTGCGCATCAATCCATTGGCAAATATTTCACCGATCAGTCGAATGCGTTGAATAAGATCTTCAGACCAGACCCTGTATTTGCGGAGGGTCGTGATCACCATCGCTCCCACGGTTGCGCCGGCGACCGATATGGGGACGGAAAGATAGGATTTGACGCCGAACTTGGCTAGCGTCGCTTTAAAGCGTCCCGTGTCATTGGATAGTTCATCAAGGCGGTTATACAGCAGAACGTTGCCTTGCTTCCACTGGTCGAAGGCATATTTGAAGTTCCCAAGAAAATCCGGGTGTGTTTCCCGATACGCATCCAGGACTTTGATCGCTTCGTTATCTTCCTCCGGCCACCAAATAAAAGCCGGATCGAATCGAAACTGTTTGCCGTCCCTGGCGACCGAATAAAAAATGCAGCGGTCGGCACCCAGCAGCCGGCCGACCCTTCCCAGGTCATCCTTGATCACCTTGTCGTACCGGTCACGGGGCAGATTGATATAGGTGGCGGAGATTTCTGACAGAAGATTTCCGAAATCGATAAGCTCATGGATCTGTTCGGCCGCTCGCATCCGTTCAAGGGCGCTGGCCAGAATTTCGGCCAGATAGTAAAGCTCTTGAACCGATTCGGAATCCCATTGGCGCTGCCGATGAAGGGATGCCAGGAACAGACCGCCCAAGGTCGATGGGCCGATTTTCACCGGCAGGGCCAGAGCCGACTTCACGTCCTCTTTGAGGCAATAGCGCCGATCCGCGATCGCTTCATCCGGTAAATCGTCCGGCAACCTGGATAGCAGAAGCCTTTCCCCGTGCCGCAGTCTGGCGATGATCCACGGAATGCCTTCGTCTATCTTTTTCAGCGGCGCCTCGGAGATTCCGGAAGCGGTGTAGGAATGGGTGATGTGCACTTCCTTCACGTCATCCGCGAATTCCGTCAGGGTGATCCGATCGAAGTTCCAATATTTCCCAATAAGTTTCAGCCCATTTTCGATTTCGCGGCCGATATCGGAAGGGGGAACGCTGATCAATTTGGCTGACAGCTCAAACAATAGTTCTTTCAGTTGTTTCATAATATCAGATGACACCTCAATATGCTGCGGCTAATGCTTGTGTACCAAAAGTGATGCATCAAATCCACCTGAAAAGCGCCCCCCCCACTCACAAACCGTTGGAGGGGAGTTGCAAACCATGATGCTCATAACAATGACCTGGGCTTGGCGCCATATCGGGTCCTCAGGGGAGCGGTAAAAAACCCGCCACATATTGCGGCAGCCGCTGTAATTTGAGGCCTTCCACTATCTTTTTCCATCACGGTAGGGGAGCGGATATATATATAGTCTTGTAATTACAGATAGATATAATCTTATTCAAATTAAGGCCCAAGTTGGCACCACTCTTGATGGTGTCATCCACAGGGGAGTCCTATATCCATTCATTGCAACCCTATTTGGTAAATAAAGGAGATGATAATGGGGAAAAAAGTATTCGTTGACTTGACGCATCCGTTCAGTGCGGAGATCCCACGTTGGCCTTATTTCGTGAAGCCGGTCATTGATTCGATGCACACCATGGCAAAGGGCGGCGTTCTCACCCAACGAATCGATTGTGTGCAGCACACGGGCACACATGCTGACGCACCGCGTCACGTCATGGAACGCGAATTCGACGGAAAAAGGGCTCGTTATACCCACGAAATGCCTGTCGACGCATATACGGGTGATGCCGTTTGTCTCGAAATCAAGATTCACCGCTGGGGCCTGATCCTACCCGAGCATCTTGAAGACGCCTGCGAGCGTGCGAACATCAAGGTGAAAGAGCTCAAGGGCATGGTTCTCTGCCTGAATACCGGTATGCATCGCAAGTTCGACGATTCAAAAGAATACTATCATTATTCGTGCGGTACCGGTGTGGAAGCCGGCAAGTGGTTCGTAAAGCATCAGGTAAAGTGCGTCGCCATGGACATGCAAGCCTTGGATCATCCGCTTCATACGGCGATGGGCAAGAACGGACCGCCTCAGATGAACCTGCCCGGCTCGTCGGGAAAGCCAATTACGGAAGAATACATCGAACAGTTTGGTGAAGAGGCTTATGCTGATTTTGAGAAAGCGGCCTTCATCAAATTGCATGGCCAAGAAGCCTATGATGCCAGATTCGGAGACCTGGAAGCGATTGGATGTGAGGGTACCTGGGAACCCTGCCACAAACAGATGCTGGGGCACGGCATTGTCGGTGTGGAAAACCTGGGCGGTGATCTGGACAAAGTGTCCGGCAAGCGCTTCCGGTTCTACTGCTTTCCGATCCGCTGGTACATGGGCGACGGCTCGATGGTCCGCTGTGTGGCAGAAATTGAAGAATCCGAGTTGAATGATGTCCCCGATAGGACTTACACGTATTGCGGCACTGGTTACGGCCCTGCATGCGACCGATAAGGAGAGATCAATGAATGAAATCAATTCGCTGTTCGACGTCAGCGGCAAGGTAGCTTTGATTACCGGTGCCACCGGCGGTTTTGGTGCCGCTGTTTCCAAAGGCCTGGCCCAAGCCGGCGTGAAGGTCATGGCCACCGGCAGAAGCGAAGAAAAACTGGCCCCCCTGGTCCAGGAGATGCGGGACGCCGGCGGCACGGCCGCCGCGGTTGCCGGACGGCCGGACAACCCTTCCGATGTGGTGCGCATCGTTGAGGAGACCTGCCATAAATTCGGCGGCATCGATATCCTCATTACGGCCGCAGGGGTGAACAAGCCGGGGCCCATTACCGAACAGCCCCTGCAAGAGTGGGAAATGATCATGGATGCAAACGTCAAAGGCACCTACCTGTTCTGCAAGGAGGTCGGCAAAGTCATGATCGCCCAGGGACGCGGCGGCAAGGTCATCCTGTTGGGCTCCGCCAGGGGTGAGCTGGGCATGGCCAACTACTCGGCCTACAGTCCGTCCAAAGGGGCCGTTCATCTGCTGACCAAAACACTGGGATGCGAATGGGGACCGCACTGCATCAACGTCAACGCCATCGCACCGACAGTGTTCCGCACGGCCTTGACCCAGTGGATGTTCGACGACCAGGCGTTCTACAAGAATTTTCTCAAGCGAATCCCCATCGGCCGTCTCGGCGAACCGGAGGATTTTATCGGAACGGTGATCTATCTCTCTTCGAAAGCGTCTGATTTCATGACAGGCGCCGTCATCTGCATGGATGGCGGATACACCGCCGGCTAGCCGAAAGGGGAAGGCATGCAAAAAATGGCTGTGGTGGGCGCCGGCCTCATGGGGCATGGCATCGCCCAGGTTTTCGCTCTCCAGGGGTTTACAGTGGGCCTGACGGATATCAGCGCCGCGCCGCTTGACGCGGCCGTGGATAACGTGCGCGCCAACCTTGACCTGCTGGCCGGCCGGGGCATCATTGAAAAGAAAGACGCAGGGTCGGCTCCGGAGCGCATCGAAACCACAACGGATATGGCCCTGGCGGTTGACGGTGCCGATTTTGTCGTCGAAGCCGTCATCGAGAACCTGGAAATCAAGCAGAAGATTTTCAGAGATCTGGATGCGGTCTGCCCCGACAACGTTATCCTGGCCACTAACACATCGGTGATCAGCATCACCGAGATCGCCGCCCGCACCCGGCACACGTCCCGGGTGGTGGGAACCCACTTCTGGAATCCGCCCTACCTGATCCCGCTGGTGGAGGTGGTCCGGGGGGAGCAGACCGCCGACCGCGTAATGGACCGCACCATGGATATTTTAAAAGCCGTGGGAAAGCATCCCGTGCGGGTCAACAAGGATGTGCCGGGGTTTGTGGGCAACAGGTTGCAGCACGCCTTGTGGCGTGAAGCTATTTCCATCGTCGAACAGGGAATCGCCGATGCGGCCACCGTGGACGAATGCGTCAAATACGGTTTCGGGCTCAGACTGCCCATTCTGGGCCCCATGGAGAATTCCGACCTGGTGGGCACGGATTTGACCTTGGCCATTCACGACTATCTGCTGAAGCACCTGGAGCGCTCACCGGATCCATCTCCGTTGTTAAGTGAGATCGTGGCCCGCGGTGACCTGGGGTTCAAAACAGGCCGGGGTTTTCAGCCGTGGTCTGCAGAAGAAGCGGCCGCTACGCACAACCGCCTGAAGACCTATCTGCTGAAGGTGACCCAAAGCCATAAGGAGGAAACGAGCGATGAAAAAAGTACGGATCAAGGATCTCAAACCCTATGAAGCACCCGGCCATTTCGGCATGACGGCCATGCGCCTGCACGGCAAGGATGAGACCGGCACTACCAAGTTCTGGATGGGCCTCTCCCATTTTCTGCCCGGCGGCGGAGCCGAATGGGCTTACGAAGACAACCCCCTGGAGAAAATCTATTTCGTCCTTGAAGGCGAAATCACGGTCAAATCCAAAACCGAGACATTTGTCCTGCAGCGGGGGGATTCGCTCTTTCTGAGCCCCAAAGAAGGCCGGGAAGTGATCAACGCCACCAACATGCCGGCCAGCATGCTGGTGGTGATCAATTATCCGGATTAAGGAGCATACCATGACCATGCGTAAAGCCATTTTCACGGCAGCCCTGACCGGCTCCATCCATACCCCCAGCATGTCGCCCTATCTGCCGATCACGGCCAATCAACTGATCGATGAAATATTGGCGGTTCACGAGGCCGGCGGTGCGGTGGCCCATCTGCACGTCCGGGACCAGGAAACCGGCTTGCCCAATGCCGATCAAGACACCTACATGGAGGTGGCCACCGCCGTAAAAAAGCACTGCGATATCATCCTGTGCACCACCACGGGCGGCCGGTTGGGCGAGCCGGTGGAAAAACGCGTGCGGGTGGCCAGCACCTTGAAACCCGAATTGGCGTCCCTGAACGCCGGTTCCCTCAATTTTGCCCTCTTTCACATCGCCGACAAGGTCGAGGATTACAAGTTTGAGTGGGAAAGGCCCTACCTGGAAGCCACCGATGACTTTATTTTTCCAAATACCTTCAAAACCATGCGCCAGTTTTTGGAAATATTCACGGCCACAGGGACCAAGCCCGAATTCGAAATTTACGATATGGGCATGATCAATAATCTGGCGTTTCTGATCAGGTCGGGCATTGTCAAAACGCCGGTTTACCTCCAGTTTGTCATGGGTATTCTGGGCGGGATTCCGGCAACGCCGGAGAACCTGGTGTACCTTTTGGATACGGCCCGCCGTCAGATCAGCGATTTCCGTTTTTCGGTCTGCGCCGCCGGCCACATGCAGTTCCCCCTTTGCACCCAATCCATAATCATGGGCGGCAATGCCCGGGTGGGGCTGGAAGACAATCTCTACCTGGAAAAGGGCGTGCTGGCCAAAAGCAATGCCGATCAGGTCAAAAAGATCATCCGCATCGCCGCCGAGCTTGGCATCGCGCCGGCCACACCGGCTGAAGCCCGGCAGATATTGGGGCTTAAAGGTTTGGACCAGGTAGCTTATTAAGGTTCCAAAGGAGAATCGACTGTGAATGCCATCGAACAAGGTCAGGGAGACCTGTTTGCCGACCCGGACCCGGATGCGGCCCGCGCCTTTTTTCGAACCAAATCGCGCAGGGCCGTCAACAAGGTGATGGAGCTTTCCGACGCCGTAAGCCGATATGTGCACGACGGCGACTACCTTGCCATCGGCGGATTCGGCGCCAACCGGACCCCCATTGCCGCCTGTCACGAAATTGTCCGCCAGGGCCGCAAACAGATGGGGTTTGCCGGCCATACGGCCACCCATGACATGCAGATCCTCAGCGCAGGGAAAATCTATAACCGCCTGGATGTGGCCTATGTGGTGGGATTGGAGGCCAGAGGGTTGTCCAAATGCTCCCGGGTCTATTTGGAATCGGGAGAGGTTCAGGTGACCGAGTGGACCAATTACGCCCTGACGGCGCGCCTGCAGGCCGCCGCCCAGAACGTCCCCTTCATGGCGGTGCGCAACATGATGGGCACGGATACCTTCGCATACAGCGCCGGTAAAGTGGTGGCATGCCCGTTTACCGGCAAGAAGGTTCAGCTGGTGCCGGCCCTCTACCCCGATGTAGCCGTCATCCATGTGCATGAAGCCGACATATACGGCAACGCCCGTTTTTCCGGCATCTCCGTGGCGGACCTGGAGCTGGCCAATGCCGCCAAGCGCTTGATCATCACGGCTGAACGTCTGGTGGACAACCATGAATTCCGACATCATCCCCAGCAAACCAAGATCCCGTATTACCTGGTGGATGCCGTTTGTCATGTGCCCTACGGGGCATACCCCGGCAACATGGCCGGCGAATACTTCTCCGATGAAGAACATCTGCAAGAGTGGCTGGCGGCTGAAAAGGACGACATGACGTTCAAGGCCTTCCTGGACCGGAATATCTTCGGCTGCAACAATCATGCGGAATATATCCATATCAACGGGGGCATGGAAAAGCTCAAAATGCTCCGTGAAAAAGAATATTTGCTGGGCAGGGAGGTTTGACCATGCCGGACTACAATGCAATGGAACTGATGGTCTGCGTGGCCGCCAGGGAGCTTGAAGACGGCGCCAGCGTGGCGGTGGGCACCGGGGCGCCTTGCGCGGCCGCCATGCTGGCCCAGAAGATACATGCACCCAATTTGCTGATTTTATTCGAAGCTGGCGGCGTGGATGCCCGGCTGCCGGAAATGCCCATATCCGTAGGCGACTCGCGGACCTTTTTCCAGGCGGCCATGGCCGGAAGCATGGCCGATATCATGAACGCCTGCGCCCGGGGCATGGTGGATTATACCTTTCTGGGAGGGGCCCAGATCGACCGGTACGGCAACCTGAACTCCACCATCATCGGTCCGAACCACGGCCGGCCTATAGTGCGCCTGCCGGGCAGCGGAGGGGCCAACGACTTCGGCTCGTTCTGCTGGCGCATGATGGTAATGACCCCCCAGGACAAACGACGGTTCGATGAAAGGTAGGACAATGGAATCTGTTGATCACCATATTTGGTGGCCGCCGCTGCATTTTGTGGCTGCAACGGGCGCTTTTTTGGGGGACGCATCGGCCGGATAAAATTATTACGAATAATTACGATTTGTTACAATACTATATGGTTTGCGGTGCCCTTTGGCATGAGTTTTGACTCCAAACCTTTGAAAGATCCTTTTCGTTTGTATGGTGAGTCATTCAAATATTGGCCGACGGAAGGCGTCGCTTTTCAAGTGAACACGTCTCATCGGCGCCGGTGACACCGACTGGGTGAGCGACCCCGGCCGGAAGCCGATCCTGACGAACAAGAAAGGATAGTTGATCGTCATGAATGAAACAATAAGCGTCATCAAGCAGAGAAGGAGTATCCGCCGGTTTGACGCCAGGCAGATAACCATGGACGCATTGAACGCCATCCTGGAGGCGGCCCTGTATGCCCCCAGTGCGACGAACCAGCAGAAATGGCATTTCTCGGTGGTTCAAAACAAGGCCATGCTGAAGAAAATGGTGCAAATCACCAAAACGAACAAACTCAATTCCGAAGTTCCGTTCTTGATCCAAAAAGCGGGTAACGATGACTATCACACCTATTACCATGCCCCCACGGTGGTGATTGTCTCCGGAGATCAGCAGGCGAAATTCATCATGTTCGATTGCGCCGCCGCGGCTCAAAACATCGCGCTGGCGGCGGCATCCCTCGGCATCGGATCATGCATCATGACCAGCGCGGGGTTTCTGTTCGCTTCGGAGGAGGGCTGCGCCATGAAAAAGGAGCTGGGGATTCCCGAGGGCTACGAGCATGTGTGCTCCATCGCCATGGGTTATCATAAGGGAGACTGGCCGGCAACGCCGCCGCGCAACAAAAAAGAGGTGTTCAGCTTTATCAAATGACAGGCCCGGAACCATCGTACAGCCAGCCGGTCTATTTCGCACATTTGCTTTTGTGAATCCCAAAGGGCAAAGGAGTAATGCATGCAATATACCATCAATCACGACGCCATGGGCACCCATATGGACTGGGAGTTGGAAGGCGTCACCGCACACATGATTGACTGGTTCTGGTCAAATATGGAAAAAGCCTTTATCCTGTGGCATCCGTCCCAGCACGAGCACCTTCAATGGGCGGTTGCACCGCAGAATGGAAATCCCGTGGGCTCCATCCATATCGCACCGCAAACCTGGAGCGATGGCAAACGCCAGAACTTATACATCCGTTTCGAGGCTTTGGACGATGTTCCGGAAAAGGCCCGTGATTATATCGTCTATGAACACGTCGTGATCGTGGCCGGGCTTGGATTCGGTCCGGAAAGTATGGATGCGCCCGATCCCATGGGCTACCGCCTCCATCAATGGGAGCGAAGAGATTTCGGTGTGATCGGCAAATCTTCCGCCATCGGAGCGCGCAAGCAGGAATCCATCGAGGAAGGCAAAGTCTGGGCCGCCCATTGTGCCGAAGAGGTGGGCAACTGGGCTGTTTTTCTGCCGCAGCTGTATAAATTGTATCAAGTGGTGAAATGCCCCCAGCGGAATCCCTTTGCCGACCTTTCCGTTACCGGCAAAGGCCGTAAGGCCCGGTATACTTATATAAAATAGCCCATGCTGCGATCCGGGTCACAGCGCCATAGCCGGCGCACCGGATTTAGAGAGGAGCGGAGATGATCAGAAGTTATTTGGTATTAAACCTCGCCAGTTGGGATTATCTGCCCCTGATGGATCGTTGGCTGTACAAAGAACATGCCATGGAGACCATGAACCAGGTGGGGCCCATTCTGAACCGCTATGTGACCTACCGTGCCGTTCCGGCGCCCGAGAGGGGGGAGGCCTATGGCTATTACAATTGGCGCATGACAGAACACTGGTGGACCGAAAACCCCTTCCGCAATGGGGTCATGGGGCATGGCAGCGCCCTTTCGGAAGTTTGGCCGGCCGATTATGGCGACGCCTTGGGAATCGTCAAAAACGAGGCCGCCCGCGGTCGAAAATGGGCCGGAAAGGCGCCGGTTTTTATTTTTGTACCGGCCCGGCCTACGGAAGATTTCAAAGGGCGCAAGCTGACCATTGACGACGGTACCATCATCCGCTGGGTGACTATATTCAAATACCCGGAAGGGGTCTCCGTTGAACAGGGTGATGACTGGTATCTCAATGTGCACGCACCGGAAATCATGCGGCAGCCGGGACTGAAACGGTTTTTCAGCTTCGGTGCCGTGGACCCCAGCGCAATGGTGGGGCCGTTCGTGCGCGTCTCCGAATTGTGGTACGAGCATCATTCCGCCTGGCATAAAGCGGTCATCGAATCACCGCCCGTGTATACCCCGCCGGAATGGGCCTGTCATGACCGCTACCCTTTTCTTGAGCCCGATGTGGATTTTATCAGCACCTTTTTGCTGGAACGGCCGGAATGCGACTTTCTGCGGGACTATCGCGGCTATAATGTCACGGCCTGATAGATTCAAAACGGGGGCGTGCCACCGGTTATCGCGGCCCCATCCGATTTGCATTTAACCAACAAATGGTAAAAGATCTGTCGACCGGCTTTTACCGGAGCAAAGGCCATGGATTCCCCATGGTTGCCATGGCAAGGAGAAGGAAATGGCAAAAATAACGAAGTTTGAGGCATTGGCCGAACCCATCTTCATCGGCAAGCTGCGGCTGAAGAACAGGATGATGAAAAACGGCACTGGGTTCTTCTGGGATGACCCGACGACCGGCGGCTTCATGAATGATCGCTACATCGCCTATTTCGAAACCCTGGCCAAGGGCGGTCTGGCCCTGGCCTCCTCGGCCGTCCAGCCCATGCAGGAAGGTCCCATGCCCGGATTCCGGATTCTGGGGGACGAATATATCCCCGGATGGGCTAAATGGGCCGATGCCGTTCACAAATACGATTGTCTGGCCTTTCACCAGTTGTTTCATCTGGGCGGCATGAGCCCGCTGTTCGCCAAGGCGCCTCCGGGGGTGGCCGCCTCTACCATCCCCAAGGAGCTGTCGCCCCGGCCCCACTTCGAAGTGGCCAGGGAAATCACCATCCCCGAGATCCAGGATGTGGTCGATATGTTCGCCGGCAGCGCCGAACGCATGAAAAAGGCCGGGCTCGACGGCACGGAACTCAACGGCGCCTGCAACCACCTGATCAACAGCTTTCTCTCCCGGGCCTGGAACAAGCGGCAGGATGAATACGGCCCCCAGACCATGGAAAACCGGACCCGGCTGTTCGTCCAGATCATCCAGGAGATCAAGCGGCGCAACGGCGCAGACTGGCCGATCATCGCCTTGTTCAACGGCATGGAGCCCGATCTGACGGACGGCATCACCATTGACGAGAGCAAGCAATTCGCCCAAATACTGGAAAAGGCCGGCGCCGACGCCATGGAAATCCGGGCCGAGTTCTACACCTGGACCAAGGATCCCAAACGGCGGGACAGCACCCATTTCCCGGACATCTATTTTTACCCCGAAACGCCCGCTTATGTAGGCGACATGGTCTACAAGGAGGGCTGGGGCAAGGGGGCCAATATCCTGATGGCCGCAGAGATCAAGAAAGCGGTCTCCGTGCCGGTGATTGTATGCGGCAAAATGGACTGGGAAAACGGCGAAGCGGCTATCCGCAAAGGCCAGGTGGATATCATCAGCATGAACCGGCGCCTGCTGGCCGACCCGGGCGCACCCGGGAAGGTGCTCGAGGGCCGGCTGGACGATATCGTCCCGTGCACCTCCTGCATGACCTGCTTCAACCTGGGCGAGCATTTTCAGCCGGTGGCCTGCCGGGTCAATCCCTCCTTCGGCAGAGAGCGCGAATATGAGATCACGCCGGCCCAAGCCCCCAAAAAGGTGATGATCATCGGCGGCGGTCCGGCGGGCATGGAGGCCGCCCGGGTGGCCGCCCTGCGCGGGCACGAAGTGGTACTGTACGACAAGGAGAAGCGACTGGGCGGATCCATGCCGGTGGCCCAGGTGGTCAAGGGGTTTGAGCGGGAGGATATCATGAGCTTCACCCGCTATCTCATCCGCCAGGTCGACAAGCTGGGCGTTACGGTGCATAACGGCGCCGTGGCCACGTCGGAAACCGTTGAGCAGGAGAAGCCGGATGTGCTGCTGCTGGCGGCCGGTGGATCTCACCAGATTCCCGATATTCCGGGCATCGACAGCCGCAAGGTGCAGACCGGCAAGGCCCTGCACCAGAAGCTGAAATTGGCCCTGAAATTCTCGGATCCCAAGAGCATCCGCAAGCTTTCCAAATTATGGCTTCCCGGCATCGGCAAGCATGTGGTGATCATGGGCGGACGGCTGCACGGCTGTCAGACCGCGGAATACCTGGTGCACAACGGACGCAAGGTGACCATCGTGGACACCGGCACCCGGGAGGAGATCGGCGAAGGCCTGATCGAGGTCTTTCTTAAACCTTACCTGCTCTGGTGGCTGGAGGATCACGACACCGAGTTCATCACCGAAGCCCAATACAAGGCCGTCACCAAACAAGGCCTTGTGATTACCGCCAAGGACGGCACCGAAAGAACCCTTGCCGCTGATACCATCATTACCGCGCTGCCCTTAAAGCCCAATACCGGGCTCCAGGAGCAGATGGCGGGTAAAGCCAAGGAGGTCTACACCATCGGTGACGCCCAGAAACCGGCGCTGATTTTCGAGGCTGTGGCGGACGGAGCGCGTATTGCCAGGGAGATTTAACCTTAGCAAGGAGAATCTGATGAAAGCACTTCACTACTACGGGCCGCGCAATGTGGCCTTCGTGGATATTCCGAAACCTGAAGCCGGACCGGGCCAGGTGGTGGTCAAGGTCGTTTATTGCGGCATCTGCGGTACCGACGTTCACGCCTATTCCATGGAGGGTATCTTTAACTGGGAGCTGGTGCTCGGGCATGAGCCGGTGGGGTATGTGGAGCAGATCGGCGAGGGCGTCGATTTCGTCAAGGTCGGCGACCGGGTGGCGGTGGGTCCCCCCGGTGACTGCGGCGCCTGCTATGCCTGCAACACCGGCCGGCCCAATACCTGTATCAACGGATTTCCCAACACCCTCGGCATCGGACCGGGGACCCAGGGCGCTTATGCCGAATATATCCTGGCCGAGTTTCCGCGCAATCAGCTCTACAAGATTCCCGAAGATGTCGGTTTCGAACAGGCCGTGCTCTTCGACGTGCTGGGCGTGGGCTTTCATGCGGTCCGGCGCTCCGATCTGCGGACCGGAGACAACGTGGTGGTCTCCGGATGCGGTTCCATCGGGCTGTCGGTGGTTCAGGCGGTGAAGCTGGCCGGTCCCAACAACCTGATCTGCTTCGATCCCCTGGCATCCAAGCGTAAACTGGCCTTGGAAGCCGGGGCGGACTACGCCTTTGATCCCGCCAGCAAGGATGACGTCGAGAAGGCCAAAAGCATCCTTGCCCACATCCCGGGCGCCCAGGTCTGTTTCGAGGCCGCGGGACATCCGGCCTCCGTCCAGACCTGCATCGACCTTTGCATGAACAGCGGACAGGTGATGATGATCGGCAATGACGGCCGTCCCTATCAATTGGTCACCGCTGCCGTGGGACACCGTCAACTGGACCTCAAGTTCAGCTTTGTCTACACCAAGGAAGAGATCCTCATGCTGTTCGAGCTCATCGCCAAAGGACGGATCGATACCAGGCCATACTCCATTTTGAAAGCACCGTTGGGCGATGCCATTCAACTGCTCGACGACCTGGCCGACGGCAGGATCGAGTACGCCCGTGTTCTGTTGATGCCGCATGGCGAAATATAAGGAAATCGGTATTTCTACAAAGCTTAAGCATTTCAGATAACCATATGAGGAAAAAGGAGCAGACCATGTCTACCCAGCGCACTTACTGGAAAAGGGCAGTGCCTGTACTGGTTCTGGGTGTTTTCATGATGTACTTCTACTCCGGACTGCAGAACGATCATCTCAACGCGTTGACCGAGTATTACCGGGGTCTGGGCTGGAGTGCGACCACCATCACCAATCCGGTGACCTGGGCCGCATTTCTGGTCATTCCGGCCACCGTGCTGGTGGGCGCGATGATGATCAAATACGGCGTCGTCAGGGTAGTAGTTCCGTCGGCGATGGTTTTGGCGCTGGCATGTGCGGGACTCGCCTTCTCGGGCCTCAACCTGGTCGTGTATAGCATTTCCCTGTTCCTGGTGCGCTTGTTCGTGCTTCCGCTCCAGATGGGCGCCTTCATGCTTTGCACCAACTGGTTCGTCAATCTGCGCGGCCGAGCCCTGGGTCTCATCACCATCGGCTGTCCGCTCTTTACGGCCACAGGTATATTCGGACTGACCGTCGGTATCCACACCATTGGATTCACGACGACCTATACGGTGGTGGGCGCGGTTGTCCTGGTGCTGGCGCTGTTGTCGGCGCTGTTTCTAAAGTCCACCCCCGAGGAATGCGGGCTCTATCCCGACGGAGCCGACCATGAAATTAATTCTTCCGAAGGGGAAATACAAGCGCTGCCCTTCAGGGAAGTATTCTGCAACACCGGCTCCTGGCTGCTGGTCATCTCTTTCGGTCTTCTTCAGTTCTGCATTGTCGCCATAATGGCCTTTTATGTGCCCAGACTGGCGGCCGTGGGCACCGAACCGAAAATCTTCCTGTTCTGGCTCACCGTGGCCGCGTTTATGGGCATGCCCATCAGCATCGTTCTGGGGGTCATCGACGATAAATTCGGAACCGTTGTAGCTTCCCTGGTATTGTGTGCCTTGTTTCTGGTGGCGATCATCAGCCTGCTGATCATGACGGCCAACAGCATCCCGCTGATTGTGCTTGCGGCGCTGGGTATTGCGGGCATCACCGGTGGAACGCCAAATTTGCACCCGTCCATTACCACCTATGTCTGGGGGCGGGACAGGTACCAGGCCGCCAATCGATGGATCATGGCCATTCAGGCGATCATGATGGCCTTTGCCCTGTACTACATGTCGGCCATCCTGGATATCACCGGCAGCCTGGACCTTGCTTACAAGATCATGATCGGGT
This sequence comes from Desulfobacteraceae bacterium, assembly GCA_050124755.1. Lineage (GTDB taxonomy): Bacteria > Desulfobacterota > Desulfobacteria > Desulfobacterales > Desulfosarcinaceae > JARRKU01. The sequence continues at coordinate 16,131 of JASFER010000008.1, read as the reverse complement.
TGGTCGCCATTGCCGCCGTCTGCCTGATTATCATCGGCCGGCAGCCTGACTTTGACCGCGGGCGAATTTCACAAACCCTTGGAGTCGCCGAAAAGGTCAACCCTAACGTTGCATAGTAAAATTGTAAAATATGCAAGTCGCTCAAGTTGGACCTCAACTTAACACTTACTCTAAGATATATCGAGCATAGGCACTCCGGATATCTGTGATATTTAAAATGCTTTATGCGTTTTGAAAAAATACGGAGAAAAAATGAAACCAACGGATCCCGGTGCGGACCAAGCCCCGCCGGACCAGGCAGATAGGCTGAAGCAGTTCCAGCAATATATTTTTGGCCTGTCCGCCGTGTTTATCTCCATGCCGGCCACCCAGGTGGCGGCTGAAATCGATAAAAGACTTCAGGAGATCGGAACGTTCTGGGACTTCGACCAGATTATCCTGACCCGCCTGGCCGACCGGGGCGCCAAGCTGAAAACAATTCACGCCTACAACGCGGAAGGCATTGACGCCGCTGCCGGCGTCGTTGAGACCGCTTTTCTGCCGTGGTTGATGAAGATCATTCATCAAGGCCAACCGGTGGTCATGACCCGCGTGCAGGATGAATTGCCCGTCGACGCCCTGTCCGATCGGCGTCATCTGGAAAGTATGGGGGTGAAATCTTCCATCATTCTGCCGTTTATTGTCGGCGGTTCTGTGCAGGGCGGGCTTTATTTCAATACCGTCCGTCACCATCGTATCTGGCCGCAGGCATTGCTCCATCAATTGCAGTACCTGGGCCAGATCCTGGCCGGGGCTTTGGAGCGCCAAAAGGCTTTCGAACAAATTCGGTACAGCATGCGCTTCGATCGTCTGCTATACGAAATATCCGCAACATACATCAATTTGCCCGCCAGGGATATTGTCCGCTTCATTCAAAAAGATCTCGGCCGGCTGGGGTCGTTTCTCAAAGCCGAACGATGCCTGTTTTACCTGTCCGGCAGCGAGGAGGGCACCTTCGAGATCAATGATACCTACAACTGGTGGCGGGAAGAGGATGAGGACCATATCAAGGAACTCCAGGTTTGGATCCGCTCAAATCCCAACTTCTATGATCATTTTGAATATTGCTTCAATAAATGGAGCAAAGGCGAAATCGTCAAGTTCTCGCGACTGGATGAACTGCCTCCGGAAGCGCACGGATTAAAGGCGATCCACGAGAGATTCGGTACCCGTTCATGGCTTTCCATCCCCATTTTCGTGGGTGGCGTTATTGTGGGGGCGCTGGTTGTCGCCACAACACGCAAGGAGCGTGTCTGGCCGGAGGAGTTGATCCCCCGGCTGCGCCTCTTCGGTGAAATCTTCGCCAACGCCATTAAGCGCAAGGACTCCGAGGAGTCCCTGCAGAAAGCCTTCCTGGAAATCAAGGATTTGAAGCGCCAGGTAGAGGCGGATTATGTCTATCTGCGCGACGAGCTGACACTGGAGCATAATTTCGAAGAAATCATCGGCCAAAGCGATGTTTTGAAAGCCGTGCTGGTTAAAGTCCAGCAGGTTGCGCCCACCGATTCAGCTGTCTTAATCTCCGGGGAGACCGGTACCGGCAAGGAGTTGATCGCAAGGGCGATCCATCATGCGAGCAGGCGCAGTGAGCGGCCGTTGATCAAGGTAAATTGCGCCACCTTGACGCCCAACCTGATCGAAAGCGAGCTGTTCGGACACGAAAAAGGCGCTTTTACCGGTGCGGATGGACGCCGGGTGGGCCGCTTTGAACTGGCCCACGGCGCGACCCTGTTCCTGGATGAAATCGGCGAGCTTCCCCTGGAACTGCAACCCAAGCTTTTGCGCGTCCTTCAGGAGGGAGAATTTGAGAGATTAGGGGGGCACCAAACCATCCGGGTCGATGTTCGCATCATCGCGGCCACAAACCGGAACCTGGAAAAAGAGGTGGAGCGGGGCAGATTCCGCTCCGATTTGTGGTACCGCCTCAATGCATTTCCCATTTCCATTCCCCCGTTGCGGGAGCGCCTGGAAGACATCCCGCTGTTCGTGCATCATTTTGTCAACAAATACAGTACAAAGATGGGCAAACGCTTCAACAAAATCCCTAAGAAGGCCGTGGAGCGGTTGGGACGATATGCATGGCCGGGCAATATCCGTGAGCTGGACAACATCATCGCCCGGGCGGTGATCACCAGCGAGGAAGGGAAACTGCAGATTCAGATCCCGGAATCCTCCCGTCCCGGGACTCAGAGCCAGCGGACCTTCAGGGAAATGGAGAAAACCTTTATCCTGCAGGTCCTGGAAAAGTCGGGTTGGAAAATCGAGGGCCGTACAGGCGCCGCCAACCGGCTGGACATCAAACCGAGCACCCTTCGCTACAGAATGAAGAAATTGCAGATTTTTCGCCCGAATGCCTGATCCACTATCCCAATAAGAATCCACCATATATTGCGGGAATCGCCACATGCAGTGGCTTGAAGACTTTCGAATCGAAAGGCATACCGCATCCAAAGCAGCAGTATTTTTATCCAAAACAATGGATTGCCTGAATCGCAAAGCAGATTTCGTACCCTGGCACAATTCTTGATCTTCATCCTTTAGATCAAAGTTCATGTCATCTTTAAAGAGCTGAACCCATAGTGGGTGGATCTCAATGGAACAACTTGTTTTACCTTTTGGCACCAGGAACGTGACATGCTTTTCCATCGGCGGGCCGCGGAGATGGGGTAATACTGTCTTTTTCTGCAGGTTGGACTCGGGAACCGGTTGGGAGCGATCAATGGTGTGCCAATGACCGTGAAAGGAGGGGGAATGGTGATGGAAGCGATGAAGATCACAAGTGCCAAACCTGGCCTCGGCAGGAAAATTTGGGCTGGCTTGGGAACCGTTCTGTTAATGACGGCCTTTTTCGTACCCATGGTTTGGGCAGTGACATTTGACACGGGCAATCCTGACTGGAAAGTGGCGTGGGATAACACTTTCACCTACAGTGCGGTCTACCGGCTCGGTGACCAGGACGACGATTTGATTTCCAATCCTAATATGGACGATGGTGATCGCAACTTCGACGCGGGTCTGGTCATGAACCGGCTCGACCTGTTTTCGGAGCTGGATATCTCCTACAAGCGGTTCGGTATCAGGCTCTCCGGCGCCGGTTGGTATGACCAGGTCTATAACGAAAGCAACGACAACGACTCCCCGCTAACCGTGAACCAGCTATCGAAAGATCACGACGAGTTTCTCGATGACACCGAGGAACTGCACGGGCGCTATGCCGAGCTGTTGGATGCCTTCACCTTCGGCGGCTTCTATCTTGGGGAGATGAAGCTCACTTACCGGGCCGGTCAATTCGCCCAGTGGTGGGGCGAGTCTTTTTTCTTCGGCGGCAACGGCGTCGCCGCGGGGTTGGCGCCGGTGGATCTTCCCAAGGTGGGCACCATGCCCAACGCCCAGGGTAAAGAGATGATCATCCCGGTTCCCCAGGTGTCGGCCACGCTGCAAATGACCAGCGATCTTGAGTTGGGTGCCTACTACCAGTTCAAGTGGAAGCCCGGCCGGTGGTTTGGATCGGGCAGCTATTTTGCGTTTGTAGATCTCATCGGTACAGCCGAACCCGAGTATCTCATCTTGGGACCGGACAATACAGGGCCGGTTGCTTACCGAGGCGACGACCAGGATGCCCGGGATGACGGCCAATACGGCGTGAAAATCAAGTATACAACCCCCAACGGCATCGATCTGGGCCTTTACTATTTGAACTACCACTGGAAGGAACAGGGTGGCGACAACGTCGCCGTCGTTCTCGGTTCGCCCATACCCATGCCAGAGGAATTTTTTCTATTCTATCCGGAAGATATCAAATTGTACGGGATCAGTGCCAATGCCGCCATGGGCATCTGGACCATCGGCGCGGAAGTCAGCTATCGGCAGGACGCGCTTCTGGTGTCGCAGGATCTCGCGGTTTTTTCGGCTGACGAGAAGCCCACACCGGCAAGGGGTGAAACCCTTCATTACAATTTAAATTTCTTCATGCCCGGCCTGCCCGCCAACTTCTTTTGTGATACGGCGGACTTCATCTTTGAAATCGGGGGCAACAGCCGTGTGGACGTCACGGAAAACGAAGACCATCTCGATCCCAACGCGGATGAATTTGCCTGGGAAATGAAAGCGGTTTACACGCCCAAGTGGAACCAGGTCCTGCCGGGTCTGAATTTGACCCTGCCCATGGGGTTTACCTATGTCGGACCCCACTTGACTTCGGTGGCTAACTCTTTCTTTCCCTATCGCGATAGCGGGGACTTCAACATCGGTATCGGCGGGACCTACCTGAATGTGTGGGATTTCGAGTTGACCTATCGTAACTTCTGGGGCACAAACGGGGACCCGGAGACCGGCAACCCCTGGACTGACCGGGATTATATATCATTTTTCATTCGCAGGGCTTTCTAAACAAGCATATAGGAGGATTGGAAATGAAAATCACCATGAAAGTAACTCTTATCGGCATCCTTTGCATCCTGATGCTCGGACCGGTCGGCTCTGCGAGCGCCAAGATAACGGCCCGGGAAGCCGAACAACTGAAAACCACCCTGACCCCATTCGGGGCTGAAAAAGCCGGCAATGCCGACGGCACCATTCCGGCCTGGGAGGGCGGCTATACCACGCCGATTCCGGGGTTTGTGAACGGCGGCCGCCGGCCGGACCCTTTCAAGGAGGACAAGGTCCTGTTTTCCATCACGGCCAAGAACGTGGATCAGTATGCGGATAAGCTTTCCGAAGCCCAGAAGGCCTTGTTGAAAAAATACCCGGATACCTACCGGATCGACGTCTACAAGACCCGCCGGACGGCCGCCGCGCCACAATGGGTCTATGACAATACTTACACCAACGCCACCCGCGCCTACCTGGATGGAGACAACATCAAAGACGCCTATGGCGGCATTCCTTTTCCCATCCCCAAAAGCGGGTTGGAGGTCATGTGGAACCACCTGCTGCGCTGGCGTCCATCGGCATGGCATTTTTACACCGATGCCCTCCTGGGGACCTCCAGCGGAAAGCTCGTTCTACTCAATAAAGTGGAAGCCGAGCAGATGATGCCCTATTATATCAAGGATCAAACCTTGGAAGACTATAAAAAGGACTGGAACGGTGAATTCTGGATGATCCGGCTGGTCACCAACGGTCCGCCCATCCGGGCCGGCGAGGGCATCGTGGGGCGTGAAAACCTGGCGGGCAAAGACACCCGGTCCTGGGTGTACCTGACCGGTCAGCGCCGGGTACGTCAGCTGCCGGTTTCCTGCTGCGATACACCGACCCCGGCGCTGGCCGGTGTCTCTTTCTTCGATGAAACCGAATGTTTCAACGGCTCCGAGGCCCTGCAGCGCTACGACTGGAAGATTGTGGGCAAGAAAGAGATGTACATTCCGTATAACAGCAACAAGAATCTCGAACCCCGGGATATTTATAAAGTTGTACTGCCGAGGCATCTGAACCCGGATTATCTGCGCTGGGAGCTTCACCGGGTATGGGTCGTGGAGGCCACCCTGCGCAAGGGAAAGCGCCACCAAAGCCCGCGGAGCCTCTACTATATCGACGAGGATACCTGGATCTGCGTCCTCAGCGACCGCTATGATGCCAATGGCGGATTGTGGCGCTCGGGATACGAGATTCCCATTGTCATGTCGGATGTCCCCGCCGTGGTCAGTCTGCCCTGGGGGTTTTACGATCTGCAAAGCAACACCTGGGCCGCCAGCAACCTGTACAATGCCTATGACGAGCAGATGAAGGTCATGCCGCCTTACAGGGACATGGTCTTCACCCCGTCCGCGCTCCAGAGCGAAGGTATCCGCTAAAAACAATCAAAAAACAGTCGTTCGGAAGCAGCGCGCGATGCATCTGCTTCCGAACATCTTCTTCAATGCCTTTCTGCACAGATCAAGGTTATTGAGGGAAGCAAAAATGAGGTGTTCCGCATGAGAAAAATGCTGTGTTTGCCGGCCGCATGTCTAACTGTCATCTGTTGGGCATTGCCTGCCATGGTTTTCGGTGCCGCCGTCAAGGATGTTCTGGATCGACCGGCCATGAAAGTTACGGACCCGGTTCATACGGTGTTGCTCGACGTGACCCGGGCCGGCAGCCGCCTGGTGGCAGTGGGCGAGCGGGGCGTTGTCATTTTTTCAGACGATGCCGGCGACACCTGGCATCAGGCCGATGTGCCGGTCAGCGCGACCCTCACCGGCGTTGCTTTCCCCACCCCTGATCAAGGGTGGGCCGTTGGCCACAGCGGCGTCGTGCTGCACACCACGGATGGCGGCCGAAGCTGGCATGGGCAACTGGACGGCGTGGCCGCCGCCCGAATGGCCCTGGAAACGGCCCGGGCCGCCGCGGCGCACTCGCCGTCGCAGGACAAGGCCGCCAATCAATTGGTCAAAAATGCCGAACTCCTGGTGGCGGATGGAGCGGACAAACCGTTTCTGGATCTCTATTTCGAGAACGACCGCGAAGGTATGGTCATCGGCGCCTATGGTTTGATTTTCAATACCACCGACGGCGGCCAAAGCTGGCAATGCCTGATGGACCGTGTGGAAAATCCAAGGGGCCTCCATCTGTATGCCATTCGGGCTTCCGGGGATCATCTGTACATCGCCGGCGAACAGGGACTTTTTCTGGTCTCCAGTAACATGGACCATTCTTTTCGGCAAATGCAGACACCTTATAAGGGCACATTTTTTGACCTGGCGGTGACATCATCGGGCGATGTGGTGATTGTCGGACTGCGGGGCAATGCCTATTGGTCATCCGATCAGGGCACGACCTTCAACCCAACCAAGGTGCCGGTGGAAGTCTCCTTTACGGCGGCCGGTCACCTTAAAGACGGGACCTTGCTGTTTGCCAACCAGGCCGGCATGCTTTTGGCGAGTCGGGACGGCGGCCGAACGCTGCAGATGACGGCCATACCGCGGCTGGCGCCGATTTCAGCTTTTATCCCCACCGGCAACGGCGACCTTATCACCGTGGGCTATGGCGGTGCCATACGCGTCCAGTTGCCTCAACCAGGATCGAAGCATAAAGGGGGGCATCCATGAAGCCGCAATCCAAAAAAGAAGTCCAGCCGGTCATCAGAAGACTTGAAGACTTTGACGAGACAACCGGATTACTTCCCGAACGGATCCTTTTCAACAACCGCTTGCTTGTGGTGCTGCTCTGCATCCTGGTTACGGCCACGCTGGGTTATTACATTTCCAGGCTGCGGCTGAATGCTAATTTTGAAAAGACCATCCCCACACACCATCCGTACATCGTCAACTATCTGGAGCGCAAGATAGACCTGGCCGGTCTGGGCAACGCCGTGCGCTTTGCGGTGGAGAGCACCGAAGGGACCATATATAATCCCAAATACCTCGATGTGCTGCAAAAAATCACCGACGAGACCTTCCTGCTGCCGGGTGTGGACCGCATGCACCTTCGATCCCTGTGGTCGCCCGGCACCCGCTGGAACGCGGTTACGGAAGTGGGCTTTGAGGGCGGTGCGGTGATTCCCGGGAAATACGACGGGTCGCCCGCCAGCCTGGAGCAGATCCGGCGCAACGTGGAACGCTCCGGGACCATCGGCTCCCTGGTGGCGCTCAACCACCAATCCAGCGTGGTGTTCATCCCGTTGCTCTCCGAAGACCCGCAAACCGGCGGTTCCATCGACTACGGCCGCTTCTCGGCCAGCCTGGAGGCCATCCGCGCCAAGTACCAGAGCGACACCATCAAGATCCACATCACCGGTTTTGCCAAGGTGATGGGCGACCTGATCGAGGGCGTGCGCCAGATCATGTTCTTCTTTATCCTGGCCGTCGCCATCGCCGCTTCCGTGCTGTTCTGGTACACCCGCTGCATCCGCAGCACGGCGGTGGTCGTCTTGTGCTCCCTGGTGGGCGTGACCTGGCAGCTCGGGCTCTCGGCGGCTTTGGGTTTTCGGCTGGATCCCTACTCGGTCCTGGTGCCCTTTCTGGTCTTCGCTATCGCCATGAGCCACGGCGCCCAGAAGATGAACGGGATCCTCCAGGATATCGGGCGCGGTACCCACAAAGTCATCGCGGCACGTTATACTTTTCGGCGACTCTTCCTGGCCGGGCTCACCGCCTTGCTGTCGGACGCCGTGGGTTTTGCGATTTTGTCCATCATCGACATCGGCGCCATCCGCGATCTGGCGCTGATTGCCAGCATCGGCGTGGCGGTGGTGATCTTCACCAACCTGATCCTGGTGCCCATCACCCTTAGTTCTGTCGGGGTCAGCCCAAAAGCCGCCATTCGAAGCCTGGCCGCCGAAGAGGCCGGCCGGCGGGGAGAAGTAAAACATCCGATATATGCGTTCCTGGATCTGTTCACCCAGAGGCGCTGGGCTGCGATGGCCATCATTGTCGCCATCGGCATGGCCGCCGGCGGTTATGCCGTCAGCCGGGACCTGCGCATCGGCGACCTGGATCCCGGCGCACCCGAACTGCGGCCCGACTCACGGTACAACCGGGACAATGCCTTCATGGTGGCCAATTACGGCGCCAGCTCGGATGTGCTGGCCGTCATGGTGTCCACCCCCCAGGGCTATTGCAACCAATACGAGACGCTCATGAAGACCGATGTTCTGGAGTGGGAACTGCGCCAGTTGCCGGGGGTGGAATCCACCAATTCCCTGGCGCTGCTCAACCGGCAGGTCACCACCGGCCTCACCGAGGGCAGTCCCAAGTGGTATGAACTGCTCAACAGCCAGACCATGCTCAACTTTGTGGCCAACAATGTGGGCCGGGGCATGTACAACGATGTCTGCGATCTGGTGACCCTGTATGTCTATCTGAAAGACCACCGTGCAGATACCCTCACCAGCGTGGTGAACCTGGTGGAGAACTTCGCCGCGGACAACAACACGGATCAGGTTCAATTCCTCTTGGCCGCCGGCAGCGCCGGCATTGAAGCCGCCACCAACATCGTCGTCAAAGAGGCCAACCGCAAGATGCTCTACTGGGTCTATACGGCGGTGATTGTGCTTTGTTTCGTCACCTTCCGGTCCTGGCGGGGAGTGGTTTGCGCCATCCTGCCCCTGATGCTGACCTCCATTCTGGCTGAAGCGCTGATGGTCAAGCTGGGAATCGGGGTCAAGGTTTCCACACTGCCCGTGATTGCACTGGGCGTGGGCATCGGCGTCGACTATGCGCTTTATGTGCTCAACGTGATGCTCGGGCACCTTGGAGCCGGAAAATCGTTGGGGGAAGCCTACTACCGGTCCCTGCTTTTCACCGGGAAGGTGGTCATGCTCATCGGCATCACCCTGTCGGCGGCGGTGGTCACCTGGGGGTTTTCGCCCATCAAGTTCCAGGCCGATATGGGCATTATGCTGGCGTTCATGTTCCTGTGGAACATGCTTGGCACGCTGATCCTGCTGCCTTCACTGGCTTGCGTCTTGCTGCCCGGTGCTGCCCAGAAATCAAGGTCTTCTCTCCTCCTCGAGGAGGAGAAGCCGATCCCGACGTTGCCTGAAGGAGATGGCCAAAGATTGGCAGAACGTTATGCGCCGTGAAAACAAAGAGGCGCCACACAAGATTCAAGAGAGAAAGGGACCAGACTAACACCACCTGACAACCACATCAAACGGGAGGAGGAGTAAACATGAAAAAGCGGTTTTTGATGGCTTTGGTTGCCGTATGTGCGGCAACGCTGCTGATGTCGGCTTTTGCCGTAGCCGGCCAAGCGCATTATTTACATAGCCACGCATTCAAGCGCGTCGAAGCGGGAGAGGTGTGGGTCGTCACCGAGACCACCCGCCTGCACGGTCTGTTTCTCGATGAAGGAGCGACCATCACGGCACCGGAAGGCTACAGCCTGTCTTTGACGGTCAACGGCGTTGAAACAGGAGGCGAATTGGTCACAACGGCCGGGGTGGAAACCGAAATTGCACCGGGAACCTATCTTGGCCACATCGTTCTCACCGTGGCCGAGGAGAATTTGGTGGAATATGCGCCGGCCGGACCGCCCGGTACGCCCAGCGTGATCTTTCCCTTTCGCCAGGCATTCTACCTGGATGACAACGGCCTGGTTGAGGAAAAGTCCGTGCTGTCCGCAGTGATGGGCAGGAAGTGGGCCGGTGGTCCGCTTAAAAACATGCTCATCCGTTCGGATGGCGAGAATTTCAACGGCATCTATGCCACCGGCGGCGACCGCACCATCCGCAACACCAAAATCGACTTCTTCGGCAACGGTCGCAGCGACTTTGCCGGATACGGTGCAGCCGTCATGGCCACCGGTGAAACCACCCGGTTGGTGCTGGATCACGCGATCATCGTCACCGAGGGTGTGGTCCGCACGGCCGCCGTGGCCGACCATGGCAGCAACCTGGTGGTCAAGAATTCCTATCTCCAGACTTACGATGGTGTTCTGCCGGATGATTACATCCCCACCATCGACACGGCCCAAATGCGCTCGGTGCCCTGGATGCTGAGCCTTTCGGGCAATTGCCGCGCCACCAACCTGCTGGGCACCGACACCAAGGCCAGCTACATCAATTCGTACATCGGCGCCGAGGGTTGGGGGGTGCTTTCCACCGACGGCTGCACCACGCCCCGGCTCACGGCCATCAACAGCACCATTGCCATCACCGGTGAGGACGGTTACGGCTCCTATGGCATCGGCGATGCCACCGAACGGTTCCTGGGCTGCACCTTCAACGTGGCCACCTACGCCACCATCAGCAGGGGGAGCTTTCTCTATTACGGCGACAGCGACCCCGCGGTGGTGGCCCAGCTCAATACGGATCTGGATCTCGGCCTCACAGCCAAAGAACTCAGACGCATCAAGAGACGGCCGACCATCGTCAATTCACGGCGTTTCGGGATCATGTGGCACGGCGGCGGCACCCTGGACATCAGCGGCGGCACCGTCTTCAATACCGGCGAAACCACCTTTCTTGACAAAGGCCAGGCCATCGCCATCACCGTGGACGGCTCCCGGGGGGCCCGATTGAACCCCGGCAACGGCGTTATCCTGCAGGTCATGGATGATGACGATCCCGGCCCGGTTTTTCCGGATATGACCAATACGGGCGTTTACGAGGAACCCACGGGCGACGTTGAACCCCAGGCAGGCCATGACCTGACGGTTGCCGACGACAGCGACGCTCTGGCCACCTTCGCAAACATCACCCTCAACGGTGATTTTTACAACGGCATGCGCGGCGATATCCCGGGCCCCTTCGGCCCGCCCAGTCCGCGAAACCTGGGCCTCACTTTTGTGAATGCGGACATTAACGGGGTGATCACGGCTTCGGAAACCCATCACCATATTTCCACCATCACCGCCGAGGCGTATGATGAACTGGGCGAGGTCACCAATACGCCGGGTCCGGCGGTCAACAACGGCGTGATCGTTGCCTTGACGGCCGCTTCCACCTGGACCGTCTCCGATACATGTTACCTTACCGGGTTGACCATTGACGCGGATTCCGTTGTCCAGGCGCCCGCAGGCCAAGGTGTCACCATGACGGTTGATGGAATCGAAACCGATATTGCTCCCGGAACCTACACCGGGGCAATTGTGCTCGTTGTAGAGTAGTCGTAACATGCACCAGGGGTCGCGCCAAAGCGCGGCCCCTTAATAAATGAAAACTGCAGCACGATCAAACCGGAGGTAATGGAACATGCCTATTAAGCTGATGGCGGCCTCCCGCCGGCGACCGGGCCTGACCAGGGCCGAATACCAGCGTTATCTCGAGTTCGTTCACGGGACCATCGCCCGCCGGGAACGCTTCAAGATCGATGCCTACATTCAGAATCACGTCATCGACGGGGCCTTCGGCGTGCTGAGCGACAGCACCCACCAGCAAAAGGTGGTGGACCGGGATGCGGTGGTGGAACTGTACTTCAACAATTTCAGGGAGATGCTGGAAACCCTGGAACCGGCCACACCTTCGGCCGCCTCCCGGGACGGCAAATTTTTCGCCGATGAGTGCACCAATATCATCGTCATGGCCGAGGAAGAAGAGATCCCGGTGCCCCATCCCCTGTCGGCTTTCAACCCCGGTCTGGGAATTGTAGAGGGCGTGGGCGGACTCAAGGTGCTGCACTATATCATGCGGGACCATGCGGTCTTTCCCGAGGATTATCACCTGTACTGGCGGCAGGCCCACGAATATGCACTGGAAAAGGCGCCCTATGCCCGGGAGCAGCTGCGGCGCTGCGTGGCCAACCGGCGCAGCCGGGTGAACGACAACGACGGCGCCGCCCGCAAACACTTCAAGATGGTGGACCCGCCGGTGTTCGATCTGGTGGTCTCCCTCTGGTTCGATACCATGGAGCAGGCCGGGGCTTTCCGGCAATACAATGAAGCGTTGCAGTCCTTCCCCAAAAAATTCGCCGATTGGTCCCGGTCGTTCTATCTCTATGTCAAGCAGATCGTGATCATTCGCGATACGCCGGTTGCATAAAAAAGATGGCGAAAGGGAGATATTTTGCCGGAAGGAGATGAGATGTTGACACCGGAACGTGCGGCCCAAAAAACCTACCGGGACTGGTATGCCTCCACCCGGTTAAAAGCCGGTCAGCCCGACCTGACCGCCGAGGAAAAGGCCCGGCCCTATGCCAAGTACTTCTACGAGGAGATTCCCCAGCCCGATCCGGCGCATGTTGCCATGATGGACGCTCCCTGCGATCCGGCCAAAGCCATCTACCCGGGACAGTTGAACGATCTGCTCGATCCCGGCGACCTGGATGTGGAGATCGGCTGGTGCAGCCTGACCAACGGTGCGGGGTTTATCGCCAACCGCATCGTCCATCCCGACGCCACCGCCGAGATGGTGGACTGGTGGTTTGCCTGGCACCCCCTGGAGGATCTGCGCTACCGCATCTGGTACCCGCCCCAGCATGCCGGCATCATGGTGAGCCCGGAAAACCGCGAGCGCCTTCTGGACGACACCATCCCCATGTCCCAGCGCAATTGGGGCGTGGTGCATCACGTGACGGAGAATTGCGACTGCGGCATGGAGAATATCACCATCACTTTCCTGTCTCCCCGGGATTTCGGATTCGATATGGCCCGGTTTAAAGAGCCCTATGTGGCCACTTTTGCCGGTGGCTACGGCTGGGCCGTAACCGTGGATAAAACCGATGAATCCATCACCGCGCCGGCATTGATGTGCCATATTTTCCGCAACACCGAAGAGGGCCTGGAACATCGCACACGCTTCTGGATGGGCTACCGCATGTCCTGCGGCAAACCGGAGCTGACCCTGCCGCCCGGCGTTTCCGTACCCCAAGAGGCCATTCAGGGTCTGGCCCGTCACAACGTTAAGGAATTTACGCGTTTCAGGGACTTCCTGCCGCGGATTTATGCCGAGTTTGGCGGGCGCATGGAAGTTTAGACTGAAATGAATTGTCTTGTTATTTACTACTCCCAAACCGGCAACACCGCAAAAATCGCCCGGGCCGTTCACCAAGGGGCCGCGCAGCTTGCGGATCAATGTGATTTGGCACCTTTCAAGCGGATCGCCGACTTTGATCTGGACCGTTATGACCTCATCGGCCTGGGCACGCCGGTTTGGAATGGCGGATATCCGCCCAACGTCGGAAGGTTCGTGGCCAATCTGTCTCCCCAGCAGGGACGGCACATTTTCTCCTTCTGCACCCACGGGATCATGCCGGAGCTCTACTTCCCCAGCGTGACGCGCAAGCTCAGCATGCAGGGCTTTACGGTCATCGGCACGGGGGATTGGTACGGCAGCGTGCATATCCAGGTGTTGCCCAAACCCTATTTTACCGACGGTCACCCGGATGAGATCGATCTTCAGGAAGCCCAAGCCTTCGGCCGCCGGATGGTGGAGACCAGCAGAAGCATATCGGCCGGAGCAAGAGAATTGATTCCGCTGCTGCCCGATTTCGTCCTCACGCCCCAGCTTCTGGCCCTGCTGGAGTTCTACCAATCCGGTCACAATCCCCATACCCATGGCATGTTGACCTATGACCGGGAAAAATGCAAATTTCCCAAATGCCGTCTATGCCAGGACAACTGCACCATGGGCTACATCGATCTCTCCGCCGATCCGCCCCGCTACGGCTCCGAAGGCAACGGCTGCGACATGTGGATGGGATGCACCTTCTGCGAGTTGATTTGTCCCACAGGGGCCATCTCCCACGACTGGGAGAAAGCATTTCGGGAGCACATGAAAATAGCGGAATTCTTCGGGGGTGTAAACCCCTTGAAAGCGGCGCACGAGAAGGCCGTGGCTTCCGGGCGACTGCGGCCATTGGTGCCGGACAAGACAGAGGGGCCCTATTTTAAAGTTTACAGCAAGCGGCCGCGGTTTAAGATCCCCAAGGGGTAAAGTGGTTTCAAAACCTCCCCTTGAACCCGATGGAAGGTTTTGAAACCACTTTTACGCGAGCATCAAAAGTGACCAGATCTTAAGCGAAGGAGAAAATAATGAAAGTGTTGGGATTGACCTGCGGCAGAAAATTGAGCAACACAGAGATCGTGGTCAAGGAAGCGCTCATGGGAGCGGAGGAGATGGGGGCCGAGGTTGAGATCGTACGCCTGATGGATTTGAACATCAAACCCTGCACCGGCTGCAATGCCTGTGTGATAGACCTGTTTGAAAAAGCCGGGTCCGGTGATTGCGTGATTAAAGGGGATGACTTCAAGTTCATCGACGATAAGATTTTAGAGTGCGACGGCCTGATCGTGGGCACGCCCATTTACGAAAAAACCCCGCAGGGGCTGCTGAAAGTGCTCAACGACAGAATGGGCCCATCCCATGACCTGGCCTTCCGCATCATCGCCAAAAAGATCCGCGAGGAGAAGGGCATCACCAAAGGCAAGGGGCCGGACGAGCGCTCATTCAAGCCCCGCGTCGCCTCGCTCTTTGCCGTGGGGGGCAGTGATTGGACCACCCTGGCCCTTCCGCTGTTGCAGCTGTTCGTCATGCCCATGAATTGGTTTGTGGCGGATCAGCAGCTGTTTGACTGGACGGCGCTGCCGGCCACGGTGGTGCTCAAGGATGAGATGCTGGCCCGTGCCGGAAGATCGGGACGTCATGTTGCGCAAACGCTCCAAAAGCCCATAGAAGAGGCGACCTATATCGGCCCGCAAGGGATCTGTCCGGTGTGTCACGCAAGCATTGTGGAACTTGGCAAGACCGCTGAAAAAGTAAGTTGCGCCGTATGCGGGGTAAAGGGAACATTGAAAGCAGATGGTGAATCCTATGCTCTGGAGGTTACGGAAGAAGATCGTGCTTATTCAATTGTGCTGCTTTCCGGAAAGTTTCATCATGGGGAAGACATGAAAAAGCGCTCCCTGAAACCGGATCCGCGCATGGCGGAGATTCCCAAGCTGGTCGAGAAATATAAATCATTTCTGACGTATTCGAAGCCGGGAGAAAAATCATGATGAAAAGTATTGTCATGCATGACATCCCCATAAGCCATGTGGCTGCCATGGAACGATGGTATTTCAGGCAGCACGCCCCTGAAATCAACCGCCGCTTCGGCCCCTGGCTCGTGCGTCATGACAGTTACCTTCCAGTGGATGCACCTTCCGAAGCCCGGGCATACGGATTTTACAATTGGCGCGTGACTGAGGGGTGGTGGCGCGACATTCCAGCATCCGGGCCCGCGGGAAATCTGGCCTTCACGGTACCACCGGTTTGGCCTGAAGTGGCGACCTGTTTCATACCGGCGCAACCCACCGAAGACTTTATGGGGGGTGAATCCCAACCTCGGGAAAAACAGGTGCTGCGGTGGTTTATTCTTTTTAGGTATCCAAAAAATGTGGATCGAGCGAAGGGGGAAAAATGGTTTCTCCAGGTGCATGTGCCGGAAGTCATGCAACAGCCGGGTCTCCACCGTTTTTTCAGCTACCAGGCCATACGGGAGAAATTGCCGCTGCCGGGCGCCTGGGCGCCCGGGAAATCGCCGCCTCCCCAAACGGTCCACCATTCATGGGACCGGCTGATCGAACTGTGGTATGAAACCTTTGATGAATGGCACCGTGCGATCCTTCAGACGCCGCCGCGGTATACGCCACCGGACTGGGCGACAACGGATGCATACCCCTTTGTTCAACCCGGCATCGATTTCGTCAGCTCGTTTATCCTGGAACGACCCAACGATGAATTTTGGAGGGACTCGC
>JASFER010000007.1:0-47791 GCA_050124755.1 Desulfobacteraceae bacterium | reverse complement strand
ATCGGACGGTCGTTTTGACCGGGCGGTCCGATCTGTCCGAAGAGAAAGGCAGAATCCTCGGGAAGATCGAGGGAAGCGGTACAAAGGTCGTATATCTCCAAGGGGATATTTCCCGCAAGGACCGGACGGAAGCGCTCATCTCGGACGTGACGAGCCGATTTGGCAGAATCAACGGGGTGATTCACAGCGCGGGCGTCACCCGGGATGCTTTCATCTTTAAGAAGGCGGCGCAGGATCTGGATGCGGTCTTCGGACCTAAGGTCATGGGAACCGTAAATCTCATTGACGCCCTTTCCGGTGCAGCCCCCGACTTCGTAGTGCTATTTTCTTCGATTGCGGGGGGCGCGGGCAATGCTGGCCAATGCGATTATGCGTACGCCAACGGTTTCATGGACTGCTACACGGCGTTTATCGGGAAAAGGGAGCAGGCTACCCGCACGAAATACATCTCCATCGGCTGGCCCCTGTGGGCCGATGGGGGAATGGGGGTCGATCCCCATGTCCAGAAGTATCTCGAAGAGACGCTCGGAATGGTGCCCCTGTCAACGGCCAACGGAATCCGTGGGTTCGAGGCCTGCCTGGCGATGGGAGAGCCGCACGTGATTTTGGTTGAGGGCTATCCTGAGGTGGCCCTGAAGGTTCTGAACTCGCCCGGAGGCGGAAAAACGGAAGCAGCGGTTCGGCAGGGAGCAACGGCGGGTTCCGATGGGCGGCGGCACGAAATGGACGAGACCCAGGGGCGGCCCGCTGCTCCAGTCCATACGCCGGAAGTGCCCGGGAAAGGCAATGAGGCATCCGCTTCGGTTTTCGTCGACCGCCTGGAGGACTATTTGAAGGATGTGCTCCACCGGCAAACGGAGATCCCCACGGCACGCATCCGTTCTGATGAACCTTTGGAGCTTTACGGCATCGATTCGGTAATGATCATGAAACTCACCCGGGTGCTGGAAAAGGATTTCGGAGAGTTGTCCAGGACGTTATTCTTCGAGTACCAGACCATCGGCGAGTTGGCGGTCTATTTCACCGAGAACCATCCGGAGACGGTCGGTGCCAAGTTCGGCGAGGCGGCAAGCGGAGCCAGGGTTCCCGCCCCGGTTGATTTCTGTGTAGCGCTTGAGTCCGGTTCCCGGGGGAAAGTATCGAATATCGCCTTCGAAGTGGACACAGGCCCGGAAAGCGTTCTCCCCGCCGGATCGTCTGCCTCCGGCGGGGAGAACCAGGGAATTGCCATTATCGGCCTTGCCGGTCGATATCCCCAGGCGGAGAACATCGCTGAGTTTTGGCAGAACCTTGAAAAGGGCCGGGATTGTATCGTCGAAGTTCCCGAGGATAGATGGGACTACAAGCCATTCTTCCATCCCCGGAAAGACGGTGACGGCACCATTTATCACAAATGGGGCGGATTCCTGGACCACGCCGATAAGTTTGATCCCCTGTTTTTCAACATATCCCCCAGGGAGGCCGAACTCATGGACCCCCAAGAGCGGATTTTCCTCGAATGCGCTTGGCATACCCTGGAGGATGCCGGTTATGCAAGGTCGGCCCTACGGGGGTTGCCCGTGGGGGTGTTCGTGGGGGTGATGTGGGGTGAGTACCAGATCGTTGGGGAGGAAGCTTCGGGTGAAGGACGTCTGATGGGGGCCGGTTCCGTGTATGCCTCCATCGCCAACCGCGTCTCCTACTTTTTCGATTTCAAAGGGCCGAGCATGGCCGTTGACACCATGTGCTCCTCATCACTGACTTCAATCCACCTGGCCTGTGAGAGTATCATAAGAGGCGAGTGCTCGCTTGCAGTGGCAGGTGGGGTGAACCTATCGCTGCATCCCCACAAATACCGGCAGCTCAGCCGGGGAAATTTCGTTTCTACCGACGGAAAATGCCGGAGCTTTGGTGAAGGGGGCGACGGGTACGTACCCGGCGAGGGCGTGGGGGCGTTATTGCTCAAGCCCGTGGACCGGGCCGTCCGGGATGGTGACCATATTTACGGGGTGATTTTGGCATCGGTGATCAACCATGGCGGAAAGACCAATGGGTACACTGTGCCCAACCCCAATGCCCAGACAGACCTGATTTCCGCAGCCCTGAAAAAGTCGGGGATCGATCCCAGTCGTATCAATTGCGTGGAAGCCCACGGTACCGGTACCGCTTTGGGCGATCCCATCGAAATGACCGGGCTTCTCAACTCCCTGGGTAAGGAGGCCAATGGAATCGGGAAATGCGCCGTGGGTTCGGTGAAGTCCAACATCGGCCACCTTGAAGCCGCGGCAGGCATCGCCAGCCTCACCAAGGTCCTGATGCAGCTGAAACACCGAAAGATTGTGCCCTCCCTCCATGCTGACGTAACCAATTCCAACATCCGTTTCGACAAGATCCCCTTTTATACGCCCCAGGCGCTTTCGGACTGGGAGTTGCCGCAAACCGGTGATCAAGGATCGGCTTCGCCAGGGCGGCGAGTCGCCGGGATTAGCGCCTTCGGCGCCGGTGGAGCCAATGCCCACCTGATCGTGGAGGAGTATGTTCCGGAAACAACCCGAGCCCTCCCGGCCGCGAAGGAGCCATTTGTTTTCGTCTTATCCGCCCGGAACAAACAGAGACTTTGGAAGTACGCGGAAAGGATGGCCGCGTTTTTGGAAAAAAAATCTGCTGAACATATGGAAACACCGACCGAAAAGTCAGTCTTCCATGAAAGTATCTGTTCTTTCCTTGTTGAGACTGCCGCTTCCATGCTCAAGGTCGATCCCGACGAGATTGTCATGGACGTCCCGGTCAGCGAGTTCGGATTCGAAAAATACGAGACAACCCGGATTCTGCAGGCGGTTACTGCAGAATTCGAAGTTGAACTGGCCCCGCCGTCCGTTAGTGAGTTCCCGAGCCTGAACTGGATCGCCGAACGGGCAGTCGAAGAACGGGGCGATGGGAAACCGTCCCATGGGGAGCCGACCGTCCCCGGGGGGGGAAAGGCGGAAAGCAAAGGTCAGGTGGAGCATCCGGTTGCCCGGGACACGGCGTATACGCTTCAGGTGGGGCGTGAGGAGATGGAAGAACGTCTTGCCTTCACCGCCGATTCCTCCGGTGAGGCCGGAAAGGTGCTGAAGGCGTTCCTTGCTGGAGACGGGGAAGGGGAAAGATGGTTTACAGGCCGTGTCGGCGACGAGGTCCATTCTATCCATAAAATCATCGACGGGGAAGAGGGAAGACAGTTTGTCGCAACGGCGATCCAGAGCGGAAAACTCGATAAGATCGCCCGACTGTGGGTTTCTGGTGTGCGCATCGATTGGGAACTCCTTTACAACCGGGATCTGCGCCCTTCACGGGTTTCCCTGCCTCAGTATCCCTTTGAAAGAGAACGATACTGGGTGGTTGAAGCCCGACGAAAAGGCGCTGATTCTCGTGCTGCAACCTCGCGGCAGTGGCTGCATCCCCTGCTCGGGGCCAACCGCTCGACCATCAAAGGGTTCAGGTTCAGGACGGAATTTACAGGGGATGAGCATTATTTCCGGGATCATGAAGTCCAGGGACGGATGATCCTCCCCGGTGCGGCATCCGTGGAGATGGCGCGAAAAGCATGCGAAATCGTCTCCGAGTCGTTTGTGTCCGGGGGAAAAAACATCATCTGGCACAGGCCCGTGGAATTCGCCGGGAACTCTCTGTTGGTGGACACGATCATTCACCCCCGGGAAAACGGCCTGGATTTCCAAGTGGTGACCGTAGGCAAGGCGGGAGAAGAGAACG
This sequence comes from Desulfobacteraceae bacterium, assembly GCA_050124755.1. Taxonomy (GTDB): domain Bacteria; phylum Desulfobacterota; class Desulfobacteria; order Desulfobacterales; family Desulfosarcinaceae; genus JARRKU01. The sequence goes on along the minus strand of JASFER010000007.1, from coordinate 44,059 downwards.
TTAATGTCACGGGCAGGTTCCTCACCGGTGATCCCGGGAAGGAACTGAATCGGATGGACTTGGGCGCTGTGGCCGCGCGGTGCGCAGAAGTCCGGTCGCCCGACGGGTGTTATGCGGCCTTCAAGGAATGGGGAATCCGTTACGGTTCCGCCTTCCGCGGCATCCGTGAGATTCGTCACGGGGATGACGAGGTCTTGGTAAAGCTCTCCATCCCTTCCGTTGCGTATGGAGAAAACCAAGGTTCGGGCCTCCATCCCTCGCTGATGGACGGGGCCATGCAATCCATTTTCACACTTCTTGAAAGTTCGGGAGATACGGTCGGCGGCCTGTTCCTGCCCGTCCGGCTGGGCACATTGGAGATCCAGGGAGAGCTTCCGAAAACCCTATCCTGTTACGGGCGGTATGCCCGGAACCGCTTGGAGGGGGGATCGGGAATTCGCAAATTCGATCTCGATCTCGTGGATGCTGATGGCAGGATTATCGTTCGCGTACGGGACTTCACCGTGGGGAGGTATCGCAGCGGTACTGAAACGGAAATCAATCGGACCGTTTGCAGGAATTACCAAACAGAATGGGATGCGTCCCGGTCCCCCGTGAATCCAGAAGCGCGGGGGACGGTGATGGTCTTGGGCGATCTTTCGGCCGGGCAGCGGGTTAGTCTTTTTCCCCCGCTTCCGGGCCGGCGCTTTATCCATGTTAAACCAGCCCAGTCCTTCGCAGAGTATGACACAGATATTTTCGGTGTGAATCCCTCGGACAAGAACGACTTTGAACGTCTCTTCGGCATTCTGGCGCAAAGGAAGCAGGTGCCGGAGCGGTTGATTGTGTCATGGAGCGGGGTTGGTGACGGTCGACAAGCAGACGAATATCGCAGGGAGGCTGCCGCAGGTTTAGGCAACGGAAGGGAGGATGTCGAGGAAAGTATCCGTCCCGAAGAGAACGGGACGGCTGGAGAGGAGCACCGGGCTGGGGAATCTGTCGGCGAGGCACTTCACCGGCGGGCCCGGTTGAGCCTGGATTCACTATATTACCTCGTTCAGGCGTTGGTTCCAATGAAAAGCACACATCCTATCCGCATGGTCTACTTGGGCTTCTCGGTGGATGGCGAAACAGATCCCCTCATGGATGCCATGGGGGCCTTCGCCAGAACCCTGAACATAGAATATCCCGATATCCGGTTCCGTGTGGTAGAGGTCGATGTTGTAAGCGACAACGAAAGGGCCCGGGCTGCGAAAATCGGGCACCGGGTGCTGCAGGAGTTGAACGACTCGGAAGACGGGCCTGTCGAGGTCCGCTACCGCGACGATAAAAGATATGTGCGGAATGTGCGCCACATTGGAAACGAGGGGAAAAATGCCGGGGTCTTGATCTCCAAGTTCAGGGTGGGCGGCGTTTACCTGGTTACAGGAGGTCTGGGCGGCCTCGGTTGGATCGTGGCGCAATATTTATCCAGAACGTACAATGCCAAACTTGTGCTCACGGGGCGTTCAGCCGGTTCGAAAAGAATAGAGAATCGGCTCGATGCGCTTCGAAAGCTGGGCGGCGAAGCCGTGTACGCCCGGTCCGATGTGTCGAAATTACCGGATGTGAAGCAGGTAATCGATTTAGCCCGGAAGCGGTTCGGGAAGCTTAACGGCATCATTCACAGCGCCGGAACGATTCTCGATGAATATATTCTGAAGAAAGACTGCCGGGAGTTGGACAGGGTACTGGCACCCAAACTCGTGGGAACGCTTTTACTCGACGAGGCGACGCGGGATGTGCCCATTGATTTCATGGTGTATTTTTCTTCCATCGCCTCTGTATTCGGCAATGCCGGGCAGGCTGATTATGCCTTTGCCAATGGATTTATGGACGGCTATGCCAGAAAAAGGGAGGCGTTGCGGGAGAAGAAATGTTGTCACGGAAAGACCGTGTCCATCAATTGGCCTCTCTGGAAAGATGGGGGAATGCATGTGGACGCCCAGACAATTCGCGCCATGGAAGAGAGCCTCGGCATCACTCCCATGGAAACAGCCAAAGGTATTGCCGAGCTCGAGAACGCGTTGAAGGTTTCGGTCTCCCAGCTTGCGGTCATGCACGGGTATGGGGGACGAATGGCCGATGTCGTCGAAAGCATGAATCGTGGCGTAAGAACGGCGCCCGGCGCGGCACTCGGCCCAGACGGGGATGCCGCCCAGGTGGAAAACCGGGATCGCCTGAAGACAGTTGTCGTTGCATATCTATCGGAATTGTTTGCACGGACATCCAAAATCCCTCTGGAAAAAATTAAAGAGAAAGAGCCCTTGGAACGTTACGGGATCGATTCGGTGATGATTACGACAATGACCGGAAAGATAGAAAAGGAATTCGGAAAACTTTCCAAAACACTTTTCTTTGAATATCGAACCATTGATGAGTTGGGAGATTTTTTCGTCCGGCGCCATCCTGGAAAAATACGAGGTTTGGAGCATACGGAGGATGGCCCGGTACGCGTTCCGGCTGTCGGTGGAAAGGATAAGGCGAGCGGCACCGTCGATTATGCGGTTGCGTACCAGGGCGTGGACGACGATAAATTGAAAGGAACCAAAAGTGTCCCATCCAATGCATTTGGGGATGAAGGTTCAATTGGAAAAAAGAGTTTTTCTCCGGGGAGCAAAGGTGGAACGGAACCGTCCGGAGCGGGGCAGGAGATCGCGATCATCGGGATTGCCGGAAGATACCCCAAGGCAAAAAATCTTGGGGAATTCTGGGAGAATCTCAAGGCAGGCAGGGACTGCATTGAACCCGTGCCCGCGGCCAGATGGGACTGGAATAAGCTGGTGGTCCAAAACGGAAAAAGCGGCCGAAAGGAGTTGTACGGATGGGGAGGGTTTCTTGACGATATCGACCGGTTCGACCCGCTCTTTTTCAACATATCCCCCAAGGACGCGGAGATGATCGATCCGCAGGAGAGATTGTTTCTGGAATGCGCCTGGCGAACAGTCGAGGACGCCGGATATACTAGAAAAAAACTCGAATCACAGAACGTCGGCACCTTTATCGGGGTGATGTGGGGCGAATACCAGATGTTCGGCGCAGAAGAGATAATGAAGGGCAACATCATCGCTCCTACAGCCTCGTATGCGTCCATTGCCAACCGCACCTCCTATTTCCTTAACCTGTCCGGTCCGAGCATGGCCGTGGACACCATGTGTTCCTCTTCGCTGGCGGCGATTCACCTGGCATGCAACAGCATCCGGAACGACGAATGCGACATGGCCATCGCCGGGGGAGTCAACCTTTCGCTGCATGCGGGCAAGTATGTGGCCTTGGGCCGCGGGGGATTCCTTGCCAGCGACGGCCGCTGCCGGACTTTCGGGAACGGCGGGGACGGGTATGTGCCCGGAGAAGGGGTGGGCGCTGTAATGCTCAAGCCCCTGAACCGGGCCGTGGCCGACGGCGACCGGATCCATGCGGTGATCAAGGCAAGCGCCCTCAATCATGGGGGGCGGACCAACGGGTACACGGTTCCAAACCCGCGCGCCCAGGCGGACGTGATTACAAAGGCACTGGAAAGGGCGAGGGTGCCTGCGGTCAGTATCGGGTATGTGGAAGCCCACGGTACAGGCACTTCTCTGGGAGACCCCATCGAGATCAGCGGATTATGCCGAGCATACGGCGAAATGGACGAGAGAAAGCACCCCTGTCCCGTGGGATCGGTCAAGTCCAACGTGGGGCACCTGGAATCTGCGGCAGGGATCGCCGGGCTGACAAAGTTGGTGCTCCAGATGCAACATAAAACCCTGGTACCGTCGATCCATTCGGAAGAGCTGAATCCGAATATCGATTTCGAGGAAACGCCGTTCTTGGTGCAGAGGAAGCTTTCGGTGTGGCCAAAAATCCATAAGGAAGCGGATCCTGACGGGGAGACCTGGCCTCGGCGAGCCGGTCTGAGTGCCTTCGGTGCCGGGGGCGCCAATGCGCACCTCATCCTCGAAGAGTTCCCTAATGAGCAGCGGGCAGACGATCCCGGGGAGGACGCCCAACACCTGATCGTGCTCTCGGCGAAAACCGATGCCGCCCTTGCAAAGCTGGTGGAAAATCTCCGGGACTTTATCCGGAAGAGGCATACGGACGCGCTCACCGGAAGGCCTGTCCGCCTATCGGAGATGGCCTATACCCTCCAGTGCGGCAGGGAAGCCTTTAAAAAACGCTTGGGGATCATAGCTGAAGATATTCCGGATCTGCTCGTCCGTTTAGAGGAGGCAGCTTCGGGAAGGCCGGAGCATCCCGCAATCATCGGCGGCGAGGCTTTCAAAGATGCTCTTGTCGTCCGGTTCTCAGCGATGGGGGATCGGGAGAAAGAAGCGTGCTTGGCCGAGCATTGCGCCGGGCGCATGCTGAAACACCTCGGGATCCTTTGGGTTTCGGGAGCCAATGTTCCGTGGGAAAAATTGTACACCAACGGTGCGCCGGCCATCATCACCATACCCGGTTATCCATTCAGCAGGAGAAAATGCTGGTACAACAGCGTCGCTGGAGACCGTTCGAACGTCCCGGTTACGGCAAAGGAAAAGGCTGCTATGAAAAATGAGACGCCTCATCGCGATAAGCATGTAGGCACAACACATTCCCGGTTTGCCGGGGCTTCGTACGACAAGACCATTCTGGGCTATGAAAAGGTTCACGAGAACATCGTCCTGGTAACCATGAAAGACCGGCAGTACCGGAACGTTTTCAGGGATTCCCTGGTGGATGGTCTGATTTCTGTATTTGACGACATCACGCGAAACGAGGCCGTCCGAACCGTCGTGATCACCGGGCACGACGATATCTTCTGCATGGGCGGAACCCGGGAGCAACTGCTCGATATCGCCCACGACCAGTACAAATTCACCGATACACCGTTCCTCTATCGGGGATTCATGGAGATGGATATCCCGGTGATTTCGGCCATCCAGGGGCATGCCTCAGGCGGAGGCCTTTTGTTCGGGTTGTACGCCGATATCGTGGTCATGTCTGAAGAGAGCATTTACACAGCGCCCTTCATGAAGTACGGATTTACGCCCGGCATGGGGGCTACATACATCCTTGAAGAAAAACTGGGCCGATATCTGGCCCGTGAAATGATGTTCACCGCACGAGCGTACCGGGGAGGGGAGCTCAGGGATAGGGGGGCAAAGGTCGTATTCGTTCAAAGGGCGGATGTCCTGAAGCGTGCCATGACTATGGCCCGTGCGCTGGCCGAGAAGCCCCGCCGTGCCCTTGCCACCCTGAAGAAGGAGTTTGCGAAAAGATCGCTGGAGACCCTGGAGCGGGTCATCGAGGTGGAGGCCCAGATGCATTTGGCTACCTTCAAGGAACCTGAGGTCCAGGAACGGATCAAGTACTACTACCCCGGAAGAAACAATGGCCGAGGACAAACACTGAATAAGAGGGCGCATCACTCGGTGAAAAGCAATTCCGGCAGAAGCTCCGACATAAAAGAAATTGCCGTAAAGAAAGGTAGTGAAAGGAAGCTGGTTATGCTGCCCAGCGGCAAGCGGAAAACCGGGGGATCCATGCCGTTCAGGATCAATCTGCCCTCCCTTGAATCATTCAAATAAATATTAATAAAAACTTGTTTTTGGAGGAAAAATGGAAAGCGAAGCTTTAAAGATCCCCCCTGAAAACAACCGCGATTCAGAGAGTCTCGAAGAATCGGTGAAGATGCATTTGACTTTGATATTCGGCCAACTGCTCCATATGGAGAAGGATGAGATCGAAAGAGAGATCAAGTTCATTGATCTGGGAATTGATTCCATCGCCGGCGTCGAGGCGGTTCGGGAGATCAACTCGCTTTACGGGTTGAACCTGGATGCAGTGGATCTTTACGATTATCCTACCATCGACACCTTGGGCGAATATGTGATGGGTTGCATCGAAGCGATCGGCAAGCATGATGCCATGGTCCCGGAGGCGGAGAACCTTCGCATCCTTTCATCGGGGGATGGGGGGCAGGAGGATGATACGGTGTATTCCTCGACGGACCTTGGGGCGGATAGCGTAATAAACGAAGAAATGGAAGGCGCCGGGGAGGGAGGTGGAGGAACCGTGTGGCAGTTGGAAGGTGCGCAAGCTGACCACAGTGAAGCGTTATATGAAATGGATGCGGGGCCAGAATCGTCTCCTGATGAGAATTTTATTCCGGCCTATATGGCGTTGACACTTCGTTCCACCGAAGGGCTGGCAGAAACCGCAAGAACGGTGGAAGAGGGGGCACAACAGACCGACCTTGTGGACGATGGCGCGTTGATCGTTCAGGTGGCCGATGAAATTCGCCGGAATCTCGGAGAAATACTCCACCTGGGCGAAGGAGATGCGGATGACGAAAGCGCATTTTCCGAACTGGGTCTCGATTCCATCGGCGGTGTGGAGATGGTCCGCAACATCAATACGGCACTCGATCTGAATCTGGATGCCGTTGTTTTGTACGACCACACCACCATCAGCAAGCTGGCTGCCCACATCGCACAGGAGGTCAAACAGGCAAGATCGGTATTTTCCCCAGAGTATGACGGGCGGGAAATAGGAGTTTCTGCGCAGGAAAGCCATGCCGTGGCGCTTTCCCCGGAAAGAAGCCTTCAAAAGACTCGGTTGCCTGAAATGAGAAAAGACACGGCAGTTGAGTTGCCGGAGGATCGAAAGGGAGAGAGACGATCCGGGGCAGGCAAATCCGGGGAGGACAGGCGGCGTGACCGCCGGAACCAATCGGGCCCTGCTGGGACGGAGATTGCCGTCATCGGTATGTCGGGGCGCTTCCCCGGGGCGGCAAACCTATCGGAATTCTGGGAAAACCTGGCCCACGGCAGGGATTGTATCGAGGATATATCAAAGGACAGGTTCGATATTGAACCGTATTATGATGCCGAAGAATCCGCTCCCGGTACCACCTATACCAAGCGGATGGGCTGCATGCGGGACGTGGATGCCTTTGATTCCATGTTCTTCAATATTCCTCCCGCCGAGGCGGAACTGATGGACCCGCAGCAGAGAATCTTTCTCGAGGAAGCGTGGAAGGCCCTTGAAGACACCGGCTACGATCCCGAGTCCTTTTCAGGCAAAAGGTGCGGCGTTTTCGTGGGGGCTGGTATGGGGGACTATACAAAGAGGTATGCAGACTCCACTAATGGGCTCGATGCATATACAATGATGGGCTCCTTCTCTTCTATCCTGGCAGCGCGGATCTCCTATTTCCTGGACTTGACCGGCCCGAGCATCGCCATAGACACGGCCTGCTCCTCGTCCCTGGTAGCCGTTCACCAGGGGTGTCGTAGCATCCTTTCCGGCGAGAGCGACCTGGTTATCGCCGGGGGGGTGTACGTTCAAACCGCCCCCGATATGCATATCATGACCAGTCAGGCGGGGATGCTCTCGCCGGACGGAAAATGCAAGACTTTCGACGATTCTGCCGACGGGTTCGTCATTGGCGAGGGAGTCGGCGTGGTAGTGCTCAAGCGCTTGAAAAATGCATTGGCGGACGGCGATTATATCTATGGGATGATCAAGGGATCGGGGATCAATCAGGACGGGAAGACCAACGGCATCACAGCGCCAAGTGCAAAATCCCAGATCGCACTGGAAAGAAGGATTTACGATAGCCATGGAATCGATCCAGAAAAGATCGGCTACGTGGAGGCCCACGGAACCGGCACCAGGCTCGGCGATCCGATCGAGGTCAAAGCCCTGACCCGTTCCTTTGAACATTACACCGAAAAGAAAGGGTACTGCGCCATCGGCTCGGTGAAATCCAACATCGGGCACTGTCTCACCGCAGCGGGAATCTCCGGCCTGCTGAAAGTATTGCTCTGCCTCAAGAACCAACAACTCGTGCCTTCGCTCCACTACCGAGAGAAAAACAAGCATATTGATTTCGCCAACGGACCGTTTTTCGTCAACACCCGTTTGCGCCCCTGGAAACGTTTCGGCGAAACACCGCGGCAGGCGGCCATCAGTTCTTTCGGTTTCAGCGGAACGAACTGCCACATGGTGCTGGAGGAGGCGCCGTGGCTAGGGGAGCGGGCGGTGGCGGAACGTGCGCCCGGGTATGTGTTGGTCTTCTCGGCCAAATCGGACCCGGTGCTCCAAAAACGACTCGTCGATTTTTCTACCTGGCTGGAGGGGGACGGAGCCCAGCACACCCTGGCGGACATAGCCTATACGCTGAGTACTGGACGCAGCCATTTCCCGGTGAGGAGTTCTGTGATCGTCCGGACAAAGGAGGAGTTGAAAGAGAAGGTTCGCCGCATGGCTCAAGGGCAAGAGATGCCAAGAGGCTGTTTCAGAAGCGAACCCGGCCGGGCAGAGAGAAAGCTGGAAATCGCCCTTGATGAGCTGGGCCGTCACCTGGTCGCCGAACTTTCGGATCCTGCCGGACACGATGCCGATTCCTTCATGAAAAAACTGTCGGCCGTGGGCGAACTATATGTCAAAGGTTATGGGGTGGACTGGAAGACGCTTTACGGTAAATGGCCGGGGAATCGTATCCCGCTGCCGACCTACCCCTTCGAAAAGGTACGGCACTGGCTCCCCCTTGCCCATGACGGTGAAAAACAGGTGGACGGCACGCCAACTGCCAAGGTCTGGGGACCGATGATCGACGAACGGATTTCGGACCAGGAATTTTCAAAGACATTTCGGGGTGGGGAGTTCTACCTCACGAATCACCGAGTGCAGGGCCGTATGATACTTCCCGGAACGGCGTATCTGGAAATGGCATTGGAGGCGGGTGAGATCTGTCTCCAGGAGAAGATCGGGCGGATCGACCAAGTGGTCTGGTTAAATCCACTTATTGTTTCCGGGGAGGAGGCGGGCTGTCGCATAAAGCTTAGCAGGGAAGAACGGGAGATGCACTTCAGGATCGAAACCCAAGGTCGGGACGCCCGGGTGATCACCAACTGCACGGGAAGGTTTGCCCACGGCCGTAACAAAGAGGCGACGGAGCGCAGGGTTGATATCCAGGCGATCCGCGAAAGATGCGGCCGGGTCATGGAAAAGGAGTCGTGTTACGCTCTGTTCGCCGACACGGGATTGAATTACGGACCCGCTTTCCAGGTGATTAGAAGAATCCGCCACAACGATTCCGAGGCTTTGGCTGAACTGGAATTTTCCGCTTCGTTTGAAGGCGGCTTCGGCGCATTCTGTTTGCATCCGGCTGTCATGGACGGCGCCCTTCAGTCGGTACTCGGCATATTGTCCATGGAGAGCGGAGCGCTGGCGTCTACATGGCTTCCCTACGCCGCCGAGCGTGTGAGTGTGTACTGCCCCGTGGAAAAAAGATGCTTCACCCATGCCGTGGTTTGTCCGAGCAATCCGGGAGAGGCTGAAAAAAGCGGCGATGCCAGGCAGTTCGACGTGACAGTATACGATGAGGCGGGCATGCCCTTGGTGGAGATAGCGGCATTCACCCTCCGGCGGGCCGGCAGTGCTTTACAGACGACAGAAGCGGGTGCCTTGGTTTACCTGAGTTACGATTACGAGAAAGCGGCCCTAGATCGCCGGATGTCCGAAAGCCAGAACATGGGCGACATGCTGCTGTTCGACATGTCGGATCAGCGGCATGCGCTTCTCAAAAACAGAGTGGCCGAGGCGGGGAGACGGCTGATTCGGGTCCGGCCGGGGGATGATTTCAAAAGAAAGTCAGCAACCGATTACATCATTGAGCCCGATGCACCAGACCATTATGTGAGGTTGCGCAGGGAGATCGAAGCATCGGGGTGCTTTCCCGGCCATATCATTCATATGTGGTCCGCCGGCGAAGCGGAGGAGCCCGATGAAAAGATGGCGGAAAGCACGGAATTCCGGCTGCGGACGGGATTTCGTTCAGTATTTCACTTGACCCGCGCCCTGATGGCCGATCCCTGCACCAAAACTGTGCGGCTGGTTTACGGCGCTTCCGGTGAAGATCCCCTATACGCGGCTATGACGGGCTTCACCCGGACCGTCGGTCTCGAACAGCCCAAATTCCGTTACAAAAGCGTGTGTTTCACCAGGGGGGATGACGAACCTTTTTCTCCGGATGAAACGGAGATGGCCCGGATTGTCTTGGCGGAAATGGACGATCCGTCCGACGATGTACATTACCGAAACGGAAGGCGGTCGGTGGGCCGTGTGTCTGTCCAGGCGCCGGACCGAAGGGGCGGCCCTTCGACCGGCACCGCCGTGCTGCGGCGCGGTGGCGTATACCTCATCACGGGCGGCGCTGGAGGGATTGGGATGATCATGGCTGAATATCTCGCCCGGACCTGGGGAGTGCGGCTGGTGCTGTCAGGGCGGTCCGCCCCCGACGATCGTATCCGGGGATTCCTGGAGCGCCTGAAAAAATGGGGCGGCGAAGGGATTTACGTGGCGTCAGACATCACCCGTGGCGAGGGCGCCGAGGGGTTGATCGATGCTGCGCGATTGGCTTTCGGTGAGCTACACGGCGTGATTCACAGCGCCGGAGTGATCAGTGATACCCTGACGGCACTCAAGACGCCGGAGGAGATGGCCAGGGTGGTGGCTCCTAAAGTTTACGGGACGTTGAACCTCGATCGAGCGGTTGGAGCCGAGCCCTTGGATTTTTTCGCCATGTTCTCCTCCACAACAGCCCTTTCAGGCAATCCGGGCCAGTGCGATTATGCTTTTGCCAGCGCGTTCATGGACCATTTTGCCGGGGTGCGCCGGAAAATGACAGAGCGGGGAGAGCGATTCGGGAAAACCGTATCTGTGAACTGGCCGTTGTGGAAGGACGGCGGCATGCGGGTAGATGCGGCGACGGAAAAACTGGCAGCCAGTACCCTGGGGATGGTCCCCATGTCTCGAGAGAACGGCGTGGCGGCATTTGTTGCGGCACTCGGGGCGGATGACGTGCGGGTGACCGTGGTTCAGGGCGATCCTGAGAAGATCAGGGAAAGGTTCGGTGCTATCGGCCGGCTCAAAGATGAAGCGGCGGTGCACGTCACTCCTGAAAGCCCAACCCATGATGACGCCGGGGCAATAGGAATGATCGAAGACGACGTGATTCGGATGGTCGCCCATATCCTGAAGATGCCGCCAGACGATATCGACTCGGAGACCGAATTGAGCGAATACGGATTCGATTCCATTCGATACACCCAACTGGCCAACGAGATCAACGAACGGTTCGGGGTGAGAATCACCCCGCCCGTTTTCTTCGAGCACCGGAAGATCACGGACCTGTCCGGCTACCTGTGGAAAAGCTACGGGGCAGCGATGGCGGCCCTTTACGGCATTTCGCCGGTGTGCGGCAAAACCGCGGGATGGAAAAATGCCCCGTCCGAAACCGGGAGCGACGGAAACAGGGGCCGGTGTGACGGTTCGGCAACAGATGCCCCCGTGGAAACCGAGTCTTGGGTCCGACACATCCAAGGTTCTGTGACCCGCGAAAATCGAGACGCAAGCGGGGTACAGCCTGTGGTCGAAACCGTGGGCGACTGCTCGGAGGTGGGAATGGGGAACACCCGGTCGGACGATTCAAAAGCGAAACTTCAGGCAGAAAACACCGGCGTGCAGATGGGCCTCACCTTTCCCCGCGCGGCCGGTCGCAGGTCCCTCGCCGATTATCCCATCGCCGTGGTGGGCATGAGCGGGGTGATGCCCATGTCCGACGACCTCGAAGAGTTCTGGGACAACCTTGTACGAGGTCAGGACATGGTCTCTGAGATCCCCGACACCCGCTGGAACCACGACGAATACTACGGGAAGCCAACCCAGGGGAAAGAGAGGACGCAGGTACGATGCGCAGGTCTGATGAAGGCGATCGACAAGTTCGACGCGGAGTTCTTCGGCATTTCTCCCCGGGAAGCGGATCTGATGGACCCCCAGCAGCGGATTATGCTGGAAACCGTGTGGAAAACCATCGAGGATGCGGGGCACAAGGTATCGGATCTCGCCGGCACGGCTACGGGATTGTTCATCGGAGCGGCCACGTCGGATTACAAGTATCTTATGGACACCGGCGGCGTGGGTATCGAACCTTACATAGTGACCGGGAATACCCATTCCATCACTTCCAACAGGATCTCCTACCTGTTGGACCTCAAGGGGCCCAGCGAAACCGTCGACACCGCATGCTCCAGCTCCCTTGTCGCCCTGAAAAAGGCGGTGGACGCCTTAGTACTGGGGGATTGCAAACTGGCCATTGCCGGCGGGGTCAACGTAATCGCCAGTCCGCAGCTCATCGTGGGATTCAGCCGGGCGGGAATGCTCAGCGCCGACGGTCGGTGCAAGACATTCGACCGGAAAGCGGATGGATATGTCCGGAGCGAAGGATGCGGTGCCCTTCTGCTCAAACCGCTGGATCGGGCTCTTGCGGATCGGAACCACATTTACGGTTTGATACGCGGCATCTCACAGAACCACGGGGGGCATGCCAACTCCCTGACGTCCCCCAACCCCGAGGCCCAGGCGGGACTCATCGCCCGGGCGTTGAACGAGTCGAGAATCGATCCGTCCACCATCACCTATATCGAAGCCCACGGAACCGGCACGAGTCTCGGTGATCCCATCGAGATCAACGGGCTGAAAAAGGCCTTTCCCCTGGCCGCAGGAGGGACGGTCCGCTGCCCCGCACCCTCCTGCGGGATCGGGTCGGTGAAAAGCAATATTGGGCATTTGGAAACTGCCGCAGGAATGGCGAGCATCATTAAGGTCCTTCTTTCTATGAAGCATCGTCTCATCCCGGGCAATCTCCATTTCGACGCGCTCAACCCATACATAGAATTGGATGACACCCCCTTCTATATCGTAGATAAAAATGAACTATGGCGGCAGGTCAAAGATTGCAAGGGCAAGGCGGTTCCCAGAAGAGCAGGTATCAGTTCGTTTGGTTTCGGAGGAGCCAACGCCCACGTGATTATAGAAGAATACGATCAAGACGAAAGCGGGGCCGCGGACACGGTCATGGCCGCGACGGAACCGTCGATCATCACGCTTTCGGCCGTAGATTTCCGGACGCTGCGCCGACAGGCGGGACGGATCGCCGACTATTGCAAAAGCCGGCAGCCTGAGGCGAACGTTCGAAAGGACTCGGGCGGGCTCCGCTGGAAAGTCACGAAAATGCTCGTGGAAACACTGGGGGCCGTGCTTCATGTAGATGGCACCAACATCGACCAGGAAGTGCCTCTGGAGGATTATGGACTGAAACCGGCGACGTTTTCCGAGTTTGCGTTCCGCATCAACGAAATTTACGGCACCGAGGTAATAGCCGGAACCAGCGGCATCCTGGGCACCCTGAACACAATGGTTGAAAAGATGCTCGAAAATCACGGGGAAAAGATCGGATCCTATTACGGCGTTTCGGAATCCGAGAATCCATCGGCCAAAACAGCGGTTCCGCGGTTGCTCGATATTGCATACACCCTCCAGCACGGCCGAGAAGAGATGGATTGCCGGATCGCCTTTCCGGTTTCCGGAATGGGAGAGATGGTGGAAAAACTACTCCGTTTCAGCGAAGAGAATACAAAAATCGATGATATTTTCATGAACGAGGTGAACGGCGAGGATGCGAAATATAGACGGATGTTCGAAGGGAAGGAGGGCGCGGAATTCATTAAATCGGTAATCAGGGAAAGGAATTACTCGAAACTGTGTTTCCTGTGGACTACCGGTGTCGAAGTCGACTGGCGTATGCTGGAGGGAGACGGGGCTGGAAAGCGCATCTCCCTGCCGAGTCAACCGTTCCGGCGGCAGCGACACTGGTTTACGTCCAACACGGCAAAAGCAGGCGTTTTGCCTGCCACGGGGTCGATTCATCCTCTCGTCCACCGGAACGTCTCCACCCTGGAAACGCAAAAGTTCGCCACTATCCTGTCTGGAAATGAGTTCTTCCTCGAAGACCATGTGGTGAAAGGGGAAAAATGGCTCCCCGGCGCGGCGATGATCGAAATGGCCCGGGCCGCCGGCGAGATATCCAAGGAAGAACAAGGGATTTCTTCCATGACGGATATCACCTGGTCTCTGCCGGTGCGGGTGTTTGATTCCCCCAATGAAGTTCAGGTGGCGCTGTTTCCCACTGAGAAGAACGTGGAATTCGAAATATCCTGCGGCCACGGTTCTGAAGGAGGTGGGCAGGTATGCTGTACCGGCTGCCTTATGGATGAAGACAATGCCGGGCGGGGCGAAGAAACGCTGGACCTGGCGGGGATTAAAGATCGATGCAACAGGAGTCTCGACGGTGAGGCCTGTTACAGGATTTTCAAAGAGGCCGGCCTGGCCTACGGTCCAGCCTTTCGAGTTGTAGAAAATATTTTGTACAACGACAAAGAGGCTTTGGCCGAGATCGAACTCACCATACCTGAAAGAACCACTTCCGGCGACTTTTACCTTCATCCGACTCTTCTGGATGGGGCATTCCAAACCATCGCAGGGTTTGTCCGGGGGGGTGGAACTGAACACAGCCGACTGGAGATTCCCTTTCTGCTTAAGAAGATAAGCTGGTTTTCGCCCCTCCGCGGACGCTGTTATGTCCACATGACCATCGGAGGGCAGTCAATCGCCCGGCCCAATGCCGTCAAGAGCTACGACATCGCCGTGGCGAGATCGGATGGCCGAATGGTGGTGAAGATGGAAGGATTTACTACCCGCTCGGCGCACCGACCGCCCGAAAAGGAGGAGCAATGGGACAATGTCCTCTATTTCGAACCAATATTCGAACAAAAAAGCCTCGACAGGCAAAGCGTGGTAGATTCATTGGACACCCTCCTGGTTTTAGAGTCCCAAGGTGGCATGCGGGAATGCCTGGCAGACGAATCCGGTGAGACGTTGTGGAAGCATATGATCTGTGTGTCGCCCGGCGAAAGTTTCAAGAAAAACAGCCCCACGGATTACCGGATCGGTCCATCCGACCGGAAGGATTATCAACGGCTCATCGAATCGATCCGGCAGGACGGATTCAATCCCGGTGCGATCGTCCACGCGTGGGGTGCCGAGGTGCAGGAAAGCGAAGGGGCCGATCTGGGGAACCTCGTGGACAGGTCCTTTTTCTCGCTTCTTTACCTCGTGCAGTCAATGGGTGGGAAGGAAAACGGAATTGGGACCCGGCTGCTCTACTTCCATTGTCCATGGGAGGATAGGGCCGCGGCGTTACATCCCGCCCTCGAAGGGTTTATCCGTACGGTGCGCCTGGAGAACCCCGCCTGGCGTTTAAAAATCGTCGAACTTCCTTTTGCTGCGATGTCGGCCTTGGGAGATCAGGTGGAACTGTTCCGGGAGATCGTGGCCGGGGAACTATGCGAGCCGAATTTTAAAGCCTCGGTGGTCAAATATGCGGGTGAGCGCAGGCTCGTGAGAAATGTTCGGCCATTCGAGTTCGACATGTCCAAAAGAGGAGGTTCGAACGAGCATATGAATTCAACCTCAACCTCGGATTTAGACGTTAATGTCGGTGCGATTGCGGATGCGGATAAAGATGAAGAGGCTGGTGGGTGTGTGAAAGCGGTTTTTGATCTTCCGGTCCGCATGGGTGGAACCTATGTGATCACTGGAGGTGCCGGGCGCATTGGCCAGTTGATGGCGGAACATTTCGCGGAAGAATACAAAGCCCGGCTGGTCCTGACCGGCAGGCGCCCAGCGAGCGAAGCCGTTGACGGCCTGCTGGCGGAGATCTCCCGAAAAGGAGGGGAAGCGATATACCTGGATTCGGACATCTCCGACCCGGCTCATTGCGAACGCATTGTGGCCGAAGCAAAGAGCAGGTTCGGTGGTATTAACGGAGTCCTCCATTGCGCCGGGGTGACCCGGGATTCCCTGACTGCCGTAAAAACTGTTTCGGATGCCCGAGCTGTATTCTTGCCAAAGATCCACGGCACCCTCCATCTGGACCGGGTTACGGAAAGCGAGACACTCGATTTCATGGTGTTCTTCTCCTCCACCGCCGGCATTATTGGTAACATAGGGCAGTGCGATTATGCCTTTGCCAACGGGTTTATGGATCACTTCGCCGAGTTCCGAAACCGGATGGTGGCCAATAATCGACGGCACGGCAAAACTCTCTCCATCAACTGGCCGCTTTGGCAGGACGGGGGCATGGACGTGGACGACAACACCCGGAAATGGCTCAAAGAGAAAAAGGGAGTAGTTGGCATTTCGACGAAAAAAGCCGTCGCCGCCTTGGAAAAGGGTCTTGCCGGGACAAGGCCACGCTACATGGTGCTCCAGGGAAGCCGGGATAGAATTCTAAGGGCGATTGATGATGAGTTCAGCTACAAGACAGCGGTTGGGGTGGAACAGGATGCGTTCGATCCATCCGAACATCCTGCCTTCCAGGTAAAGGTAGAGGCGTATCTCAAGGCGTTGTTCGCCGATTTTTTCAACATGAATGTTGCAGATGTGGACGTGGAGAAGAATTTCGAGCGATTCGGCGTCGATTCCCTGGGCATCATCGAGATCGGGCGTGAACTGGAAAACGACCTGACTAAGGTGCCGGTGAACGCCATCCTTGAATCGGGAACGATCCGTAAACTGTCAGAGTATATTGTCGAAACCTTTCCTGGGCCGGTTAGAGCGAGATTTGGATTTTTGCCTCAATGATATGTAAGCGTTTTGGTCTACGTCGTGCCTATGTCGCTGGCGGGGTATCGGAGAGGCGGAGAACAGGAGCGCAAAGGATAAGGTGAAAGAAATGATTTTATATGTATTTCCAGGACAAGGTTCACAGAAATTAGGAATGGGAAAAGATCTGTTTGATAAATACGCCGACCTTGTCGACCGAATTGACGAGATTCTCGGGTATTCAATTAAGCAGCTCTGCCTCGAAGGCACCTTGGATATTCTGAACAACACCCGGTATTCACAGCCGGCTCTCTATGTGGTCAATTGCCTTCAATACATGGAAAATGAAAACAAGGGAGGCGCGCCTCCGGATTATCTGGCGGGCCACAGCCTGGGTGAGTACAGCGCCCTTTTTGCCTCAGGTGCTTTCGATTTCGAGACGGGACTCAAGCTGGTCCGGAAACGGGGTGAGTTGATGAGCAGGGTCAAGGGAGGAGGCATGGCGGCGATTATCGGGCTTTCGCCCGAAGAGATTACAGAAATTATCAAAACAAGCGGTTTGAAGAGCATCAGCATTGCCAACTACAATTGCCCTTCCCAGACAGTGGTGGGAGGTCTTTTGGAGGAGATGAAAGCGGCTGAACCTTACTTCACCAAAGCAAAGGGGATGTTTATCCCTCTCCGGGTCAGCGGGGCATTCCATACTTCTCACATGGAAGAGGCCCGGGAGACGTTCCGGACCTACGTAGAGGCATTCACCTTTTCTCGGCCGAAGATACCAGTCATCGCCAATGTGGATGCCAAGCCGTATAAAATATCTGACCTTCCGGCCAAACTGATCGCGCAGATCACCTCTCCGGTGCGATGGACCGATACCGTGGCTTATGTGATGCAGCGGGGGGATTTCACATTCGAGGAGATTGGGCCCGGGCATGTGCTCACCGGGTTGATCGAAAAGATACGAAAAGAAGTCGATATAACCGAAGAGAAGAATAAAAAACTCCATGTCGGTTTGAAGAAAGATCAAAAGAGGGGCGGTAGGGTCAGGGTCACTCCTGAGGCATTGGGGAGCCGGGAGTTTAAAGCGGATTACAACCTTCAATACGCCTATGTCACGGGGGGAATGTACAGAGGGATCGCTTCCCCGAAGATGGTGGTCAAAATCGCAAAAAATGGAATGCTGGCATTTTTCGGTACCGGCGGGCTTTCAATCGGTCGGATCGAAGAAGCCATCGAATATATCGACGGGCAGCTCAAGGAGGGGGAGGCGTATGGCATGAATCTCCTTTTCGGGCACGATGAACAGCAGTTGGTGGACCTGTTTCTCAAGCGAGGTATCGACAAAATCGAGGCTGCCGCCTATCTCCATGTGACCCCTTCGCTGGTCAGGTATCGCTTGGCGGATTTGCGTGAAGAGAACGGTTCGGTGGTTGTGAAAAACAGAATCATGGCCAAGATTTCACGGCCGGAAATAGCGGAGGCGTTCTTGAGCCCGCCGCCTAAACGGATTCTGACTGAACTTTTATCCAGGGGCGAAATTACGAGAGCGGCATACGAATTGGCTGCCCGCATTCCCATGGCCGATGAAATATGCGTGGAATCCGATTCCGCCGGCCATACGGATATGGGAGTAGCTTATGTTTTATTTCCCTCGGTGAAGCGTCTATGCGAGCAGATGAAGTCGTATTACGGATACGAGAAGAACGTGAAGGTGGGAGCGGCAGGGGGCATCGGAACGCCCGAGGCCGCGGCCGCCGCCTTTATCCTCGGCGCGGATTTCATCCTCACCGGCTCCATCAACCAGTGCACCGTCGAGGCCGGGACCAGCGACGTGGTCAAGGAAATGCTCCAGCAGATAGACGTTCAGGATACCGAGTACGCTCCCGCCGGTGACATGTTCGAATTCGGCTCCCGGGTGCAGGTGATGAAAAAAGGGGTTTTCTTTCCGGCACGGGCCAACAAGCTCTATGACATGTACCGGCAATACGATTCGCTTTCGGATATCGGCGAAAAGGAGCGAAATCAGCTCCAGAAGAAGTATTTCAAGAGGAGTTTTGACGACATATTCGAGAATTGCAAGAAATTCTATCCACCCGAGGAGATCGAGAAGGCGAACTCCAACCCCAAGGTTAAGATGGCGATGATTTTCAAATGGTATTTCGGTTATAGCACACGAATCGCCATGACGGGAGACGAGAAGCAAAAAATCAATTTCCAGGTACATTGCGGCCCCGCTTTAGGAGCTTTCAATCGATGGGTCAAAGGAACGAAATTGGAAACGTGGCCGAACCGGTATGTAGACCGGATCGCGGTAAAGCTGATGGATGAAACCGCCAAGTTGCTGGAAGAAAGGATCCGTCGTCTTGCGGGATTAAAGCCGGCACCAGGGCTCTTTAACGGGCAACTAAACGGGCAAATCGGCCAAATTAGGGCTAATTGAACGCATCATCTTGGCATGCCCTTCTGGAGGACACAGGTAAAAACACCAGGAGAAAGGAAAGCAAATGAGTAGTGTGAGCTACGACGGCAAAACCTTCAATGTGGATGAGGATGGATTCATTGATGACTATGAAAATTGGTGTGACGAGTGGGTTCAGTACGTCAAGCACCAAGAGGGTGTTGATGAACTCAACGAAGACCATTGGTTGGTTATAAAAACCATTCAGGCATATTACGAGAAAAACGGAATTGCACCAATGGTTCGGGTTATGTCGAAAACGACAGGTTTAAAATTAAAACAAATATATGAACTTTTCCCTTCAGGACCTGGGAAAGGGGCATGCAAAATGGCTGGTCTACCTAAACCCACTGGTTGTGTATAAAAGGTAATTTGCAGAATTAATTCCAGCACCAGTCATCTTTTTACTTGACAGGGAACACCCCTACGGGCTATTGTCACCAGTAGTGACATTTATGGCTCAGCCGGATCCAATTGAATTAAAAAGTCTTATCAAACACAAATCGCATGATATAAGGGAGTATCAGTCGCTCTCCATCCGCAAGAGATTTTTTCGAGTCAAGTGCCTTTTGGACCGTCGTGTTTAAATGGGGTTTTTCGAGGGGGCTTTTTTTAAACAGGTCTTTGCAAGCCATCATGATGGATTAGGCTGGTGGTGATATTATATGGAGGGAGTATGGTCATTTCCATCGACCGCAAGGAAAGAACCAAAAGCCAGCTAGTGGGGGCCGTTGGTAAGGTCCTCATGGAACACGGATTCAAAGAATTTGGGGTCAACAAGGTAGCTCAAGCGGCCGGCGTTGATAAGGCTCTCATTTATCGATATTTCGGCGGTCTGCCCGAACTGGTTTCAACATACAGCCAGACGGTTGATTTCTGGCCATCAGTGCAGGAACTCCTTGGCCCTTCCCCCCAATCCCTTGCCCAGGCGACACCGGAAGAACAGATTGCCGTATTCTTTAAGAATTTCCTTGCGGCGCTCCGGAAAAGGCCCATCACCCAAGAGATACTCGCTTGGGAGCTTTTGGAAAAAAACGAGTTTTCCAGTCAACTGGAAAACATCCGTATCCGGACTGTCCTGGAGTACTTTGATTTCTGTGAAAATATTCCGGATGAGGATTTTCTTCCGGCCCTCATCGTCCTCATGTCCGGTGCCATCAACTATGTGATCGTCAAGTCCAGAATTTCCAGTACCATCGGGGGAATCGATCTTGAAACTGAAGAGGGCTGGGAGAAAATCAATAACGGAATCGATATACTACTGAAGAATATCTTCACCTCGTCATGCAAACGTCCATCGAAAGCTATCGAACAACCTTCGAATGATCAAGGAGCATCGACCCATGACCTGTGAGACCGATACAATGTGGAGCTCTTGTTCTTTAGGTGGCACATCTCAGCCCGAACCGTAGAGATTTTTTTTATCCGCAATGTCACCAGTGGTGACTTTAATGGCCGGCCGCTTCTTTTCGGCGCGTATTGATCGGTATTTTATTGTTACCCACAACGTTGTTTAAGAGGTCATGCCGGAATATTATCCATAAATTTTGAATTTGTTTCGTCCGAAAGGGGTAACAAATGACCAGAACAAGAGAAAAAGTTGAAAAGATATTCGAAGGCCTTGCAGAGAAAATTTACGACAACAGATACAAGACAATCGTATTGATGCTGCTATTTATGGCAACACTATTGTCACAAATCAACAAGATACAGTTGGACACATCTATCGAGGGATTTCTCCATAAAGACGACGTGATACTCACCGAATACGACGATTTCAAGAGCCAGTTTGGGCGTGACGAGCTGGCTATCATTGCCCTTTCTCCCAGAAAAGTGTTTGATTTCGAATTTCTGTCGACTCTGAAGCAGCTGCATGAGGATCTGCGGGACAACCTCCCGTACCTCGACGACATCACCAGTCTGATCAATGCCCGCAACACCCGAGGCAAAGGGGACGTACTAATCGTCGAGGACTTGTTCGAGCGGTGGCCGAAAACCGAGGCGGAACTACTCGAAATCAAGAAAACAGCACTGGCCAACGACCTATACCGGGATTTGTTGATCTCCGAAGACGGCACCATGACGACGATCATATTAAAGACGAAGACATACTCTTCATCCGCCGAAGGCCAAGAAAACAGCTTGGAAGAATTCAAAGGAGATCTTAAAGAGGCTCACCCGGCGAAGGGGAAGGCATCATACCTCACAGATGAAGAAAACAGTATCTTCGTTAAGGAGATCAAAAAAATCGTGGACAATCATGATTTTAAAGACACCCGAATCCTCTTCGCAGGAACGCCGGTGGTAACGGATTTCATGAAACATGCCATGACAAAGGACATGCGGCGTTTCATGCTGGCGGCGATCGTCACCATAGCCGCCTTCCTCTTTATCATGTTCAGGAGGATATCCGGCGTTTTGCTGCCTCTCCTGGTGGTGATGATATCAGTTCTTTCCACGATTTCGCTTTTACCGATTACGGGGACGACCCTAAAGATGGCTACGCAAATTATTCCATCATTTCTTCTGGCTGTAGGTGTGGGCGATGCTATCCATTTGCTCGTCATCTTCTATAGAAAATACGATAGATGCGGGAATAAGCGCTTAGCTATATCCTATTCGATGGGGCATTCCGGCTTGGCCATTCTGATGACAAGCCTTACCACGGCAGGCGGCCTGCTTTCCTTTTCCACAGCGGAGATTGCGCCGGTCGCGGAACTCGGACGATTTGCCGCTGGAGGAGTAATCCTAGCTTTGATATATACGATATTTCTCCTGCCCGCACTGCTCGCAGTCTTTCCCTTGAAACCCTTTCCTGATAATATAACCCGGAAAAAATTCGCCTTATTCGACGGATTCCTCGATTTTTCGGGCAATACCGCCACTACTCATCCCAAAGCGGTCCTCACTGTCGCCCTCGTTACCCTGATAGTCTCTGTTGTCGGTATCGCCAAAATCAGGGTGTCCCATAACGCGATCTCCTGGTTTCCGAAAACGAATGATGTCCGTATTGCAACTGAAACCCTGGACCGGGATTTGAAAGGCACAACAAGCTTGGAGGTCTCGGTAGACACTGGAAAAGAGGACGGGTTGTACGATCCTGACCTAATGCAACGATTAGAAAAGAGCCAGGCATTTATGGAAAGCTACGACGACGGAGAAGTCGATGTAGGAAAGGCCTTCTCAGTTACCACGGTGCTCAAGGAGACCAATAGAGCGCTGCACGGAGACCAGCAGGCATTCTACCGGGTTCCCAATACCGATAAACTCATCGCTCAGGAATTGTTTTTGTTCGAGAACAGCGGTACGGACGATTTGGAGGATTACACCGACTCCCTTTTTTCCAAGGCTCGCTTCACTATAAAGGTTCCTTTTATTGACGCCATAGCCTATACGAAATTCGTCAAAAGCGTAAAAGACCATTTCAAGTCGTTTTATCCGGATCAACGCGTAGTTGTAACGGGCATGGTAGCGATTTTTTCGCGGGTCATTACCAGCGCGATCCACAGTATGAGTAGAAGCTATATATATGCCCTCATCGTAATATCGATCCTCATGATGCTTCTCATTGGCAAGATCAAAATTGGTCTAGTTTCTATGGTGCCCAACATTTACCCAATTATTGTAATGATCGGAATTATGGGCTGGGCGGGTATTCCAATGGACCTGTTCTGCATGCTCATCGGAAGCATTTCCATTGGCTTGGCGGTGGACGACACGATCCACTTTATGCATAACTTCAGACGATATTATGAACGGTCTGGCGATCCTAAAGAAGCCATCTTCCAAACTTTCCAGACCACAGGCAGGGCCATGCTGATAACCACCTATGTGCTGTCCATCGGTTTCTTTATATTCATGTTCGCTGAGATGAGAAATATTTTCTTTTTTGGAATGATCACAGGATGCACATTGGTCCTTGCCCTATTGTCCGACTATTTCATCGCACCGGCACTGATGATGCTGTTTAACGCCGTGCGGCCCGTAGCCGTTTCGAAAGAAGAATCTACCGAGCTTCAAGTGGTCGAAGTACCCGCGTCC
The DNA here is from genome assembly GCA_050124755.1 of Desulfobacteraceae bacterium. Taxonomy (GTDB): domain Bacteria; phylum Desulfobacterota; class Desulfobacteria; order Desulfobacterales; family Desulfosarcinaceae; genus JARRKU01. The sequence goes on along the minus strand of JASFER010000007.1, from coordinate 21,069 downwards.
ACCTGTCACGAAAATTAATTTCTGGGCGCTGCTGTTGTTTTGACTAAAAGCTCGACCACGCGCAGGCATACGCCTTGCCTGCATTTCCTGACGCGGTGGGGATTTAACATCGAGCCAAAGCGTAGGAAATCAAAAATATGGTCTCATATGCAATTGTTCATATATACTTCGTATCAGTAAGCAGGGTACTGTTGCACCCTTCTAACGGCATAAAGGAGATACGATCAAATGATACGAATGATACGTCTCATCGTTCCGGCGCTTTTAATCGCTTCATGGATTCTGCCCGCTATGGCGTCAACCGATGATTCCAGGGCTAGGAAAATTATGGAAATGGTTGAGAATCGAGATGACGGCGACCGGATGGTCTCGACTGTTCATATGCTGCTGATCGACAAAAATGGAAATAGGAGGGAAAAGCGGCTCATCAGCTATACTCGAGATTATGGTAAGGACACCCGCAAGATTTTGTTCGTGGACAATCCAGTAGAGATTAGAAATACTGGCTTTCTATCCTACGATTACGATGGATCGGCTAAGGATGACGATCAATGGCTCTATCTGCCGGCTATAGGAAAAACCAAACGCATTGCATCCAGAGACAAGAGTTCGAGTTTTATGGGCTCCGACCTGAACTACTCGGACATGACTTCTCTTGAAACGGACGATTACAATTACAAGCTGGTTAAAGAAACAAAGATAGACGGCCACAAAGTCTGGATTATCCAATCAACCCCCAAAACCGCTAAGGTGAGGGAGGAGACCGGATATAAAAAGTCCATACTCGCAGTAAGACAGGATAACTACGTTGTAATAAAGGCGAAGAAATGGACCAGCGAAGGCGGATACGTTAAGTATATGGATGTTCGGAAACTCGCACGTATCGACGGCATCTGGGTGTCTGTGGAAATTTTGATCACTAAAAAGCAGGGAGATGTGATCAAACACAGAACACTTATACAGAAAAGCGACGTAAAGTTCGGACAGGACCTGAGAGATGACATGTTCTCCATCCGGAGGCTCGAAAAAGGCATGTGATTTCGTGAGTGCAGCGAAAATAAAACCACTTCTCAGGTCATCGTTTTTTTTCCCCGGCCTCCTGCTTTTTCTGTGGGTTTCAAATTTCTATGGAACCCCATACTCAACCGAGCACCAAGATAACCGGTCAAGTAATAGTTTTGAGCATTCTCTTTCAGAGCAGAAAGTTGATTCTGATCGAACTGTGAAGCATACGCATCACGTGCCAGCGGATTCAGGTGCACTTTCAGAAGACGAATTTTACGAAGAAGATAACTTCCATTTTTCAAAGGGGGAAGGAGATGAATTCTTCAACGAGGGCGGCAATGGGAAAGCGGGCGATACCATCCCAGAGCTTGAAGGAAAAAACTTTTCCGATGCATCTACAAGTTGCTCAGCTCTGCAAGTTTATGGCAGTATCAAAAGTTGTGGAGTTTATAATTTTAATCACGAAAGCGAGAAAAACGGGAAATCGCATCATGAAGGGCTGACAAGCCTGGATTCTGAAATGAATATCAAGGTCGATTTAAAAAATCGGAATGACTGGAAACTGTTTGCGTCGGGCCGTATCTTGTACGACGCTGTATTCGACCTTTACAACAATGAGCATTTCACGGATTCGTACAGAGAGAGCAACGAATACGACCTTGAAATCGGACCGGCTTATGTTTCAGGCCGAATTACCGATCGGCTGGATTTCAGATTGGGTAGACAAATCGTCGTATGGGGAAAATCGGACAATCTCAGGCTGACCGACGTGTTGAACCCGCTGGACAGGAGGGAACCGGGCATAACTGACATCGAAGATCTCAGGCTGCCGGTGCTTATGACCCGTCTGGATTATTTTCTTTCGAACTGGACGTTCTCATCGAACTTCATACACGAGCGAAGATTTAACAAAATGCCGGCCTACGGAAGCGAATTTTACGATGCCGAATCCCCACCTCCGCCAGAAAAGAAGCCCGGTAAAATTATGGAAGACATAGAAACGGGCCTTTCATTGTCCGGTATCTTCCACAATACGGATATTGCCGTTTATTTCGCCCATTATTACGACACCAATAGCCACACGGTTGTGGAAAACAACATGGGTGTATCTGAAAAGATCGCTCGCTACGCCGAGATAAACATGTATGGGCTTGCATTGAACAGGTGTTTGGGAAACTGGCTGCTGAAAAGCGAGGCAGCCCTTTTCGATGGCATCCGTCTTTCCGCATGGGAGCAAGACGGTTCTCTTCAAGAGAATCCACACGATTATCGACAATTGGGGCTTCTGGGCGGCATTGAGTATTCCGGTTTCAAGGACACTGTCGTTTCCTTTGAAACCGTATACCGAAGGTACTTGAACTTCAACCTGGAAGCCGAACTCAGCGGAGCGGACGAACAAACCTTCCAACATGCGTTCAGAATCACCCGGTCTTTTTTTTACGACACGCTGGATACGATACTTCTAGGAACATACTTTGGCGAGACTTGCAACAACGGCGGTTTTCTCAGGTTCACCGTTGCATATGACTTGACCGATGCCATAAAACTCACCGGAGGTATCGTCTTTTACGAGTCAGGTAATGTCTCAACCTTTCAAAATGCAGGCGATAACGACAGATTCTACCTCGAGGTAAAATACAGCTTTTGAAAACTATCCGTTATATGGTGAAAGGGAATGCACCCTATCAGACACGTCATATGTGGTTGAAGCGTTGGACTGAGAAGGATGTTTCAAGCGCAACGCACAGGAACATGTCGAAGACCTGTATGAACGAAACCAAATCGACATTCGAAAGACCTATATGGAAGGTCGGTTCCGTTTTCATACGGCTTGGGGCTATATATGAATATTTCGCTGATAATTTCCTTGGTATGCTTCTACTTGGATGGGATATAATTCTAATTCGGCTTATTTGAGATGGCTTGTAATGAAAATCGGTTTTCGAGTTTATTTCTTTAAAGATGATGATTCGTTTCAACGAATTACTATGGCAACGTTTGACCGATTGCTGAGAGGAGACTCTCAAGAGAAATTTCCCGAGTTATCGGGAACGCGAATTCGTTGTGCCTTGGTGGTATTAAATATGGCGGGAAAAATTCCTCTTTCTATCATGAAGATTGACTACTCGTATCTATCATTTAATTCGGAAGGCCGAATATCATCTGTAGAGATGAAACGGGAATACGACACGGCTATGAAGGCCAAATTGCCATTCACCTATGAAAGAAAAGACCCGATAACGATAAATTTAAGCCGTCATTTCGCGCAGCAACAATGTGAAAATATCTATAGCTGGTATCCATCGCATAATATCGAGAAAGCCGTGATGATTGACATATTTGATAATGAAAATCACTATCACTCATCTTAATGGGAAAGAAGGGAAAACCTTTTATAATTAAGTGCGAAGTTTTAATATGAGACTTGCAAGCAATGAAATTCATTTGTGGTTTACCTTTCCTAATACGATTCAAGATACGGATTTGCTTTCAGAATATCGGAATCTTTTGGCAGAGGAAGAATGCATAAAGCACCAACAATTCTATTTCCACAGCCACCGCAAACAATACCTGGTTTCTCGGGCGCTGATGCGCACCACACTATCTCAATACACAGATGTTGCTCCGCGTGAATGGCGATTTTCCACCAACCAGTACGGCCGGCCGGAGATTGAATGGCCTATAATTGATCTTCCACTTAGATTTAATCTTTCACATACGCGAGGTCTTATTGTTTTTGCGGTAGCCCTTCAACACTCTATCGGTGTGGATTTGGAAGCTACAAAATGCCGGGAAGTTGACGTGGCTATGATGGCACGCTTTTTCACCCCCTCTGAAATTCGTGCGTTGCATGCATTACCACCGTCGTTACACTTGGACCGTTTTTTTGAAATTTGGACACTGAAGGAAGCTTACATAAAGGCGCGTGGCGTCGGCCTATCAATTCCTTTGGATAAATTCAGTTTTCAAATAGAGGATGATCAACCATTGCGAGTCTCCTTTGATTCCCAATTCAACGATCTATCCCATAATTGGAGTTTTTGGATACTACAGCCAACTATGCAACACAAAGCAGCGCTGGCTCTTCAAATTAAGCCTTTGAATAATGTGAACCTGATCTGCCAAAACGCCATCCCCATGAGGAGAACAGGACCCCATAAATGTAGTATCTTAAGATCTTCATGCGGGAACCTATGCGTATGATATGCGCTCATTGTTAGAGGTGGTTTCAAAACCTCCCCTCGAACCCAAACTCGGTGTTGGGCTTCAGATTTAAACCCTCCAAGATAGTAGACTGTTCCCCTATGGTTTAAATCTGCAGCCCGCCTTGATTATGGGCCCGATTGAAGGTTTTGAAACCACTTCTAAGGTATTATCAGTTAAACGGCCTCTTGCTTAGGGGCCGTTTTTTTATGGAAAGTGTGCGGCTGGGTTTGGTAGATCCGGGCTAACTGTAAAATGTGGGGCCAATAAAGGTCCCATCCTTAAAGTGATTCGATGATAATATTAACTGCCGTAGATCTTGCGATGCTGTGATGAGCCAAAAAATACTGTCACTCCGAATCAAGGGTCCGCCGAATGATTTCAGATAATTTCTGAAGAGAAAAGGGCTTCTGGATGAAATTGGTGTCTTGGTCGATGATGCTTTGGCGTCCGATCAGATCGCTGGCATATCCCGACATGAAAATAACCTTCAGGTTCGGTTGCAGTTTGTTCAGCACATGGTACAATTGCTTACCGTTCATCTTGGGCATGATGATGTCGGTCAGAAGCAGGTGGATAACACCCTTATGTTTTTTAACCAAATCGATGCAACGTTCGGGATCTTCCGCCACCAGCACCTTGTAGCCCAGTTCATTGAGCATATCGCGGGTCAGCGACCTTACGATTTCATTGTCTTCGGCCACCAGAATGGTTTCATGGCCGTGGGCGATATCGTCAGGTTGTTGACGATCTTCTTCAACCCTTTCTCCGCCTTTTTGGTCAACCCGGGGAAGGAAAACCTTGAAGGTACTTCCGCGGCCCTTTTCCGAGCTTGCCGAGATAGTGCCGTTATGCTGTTTGACGATACCGTAGACTGTCGAGAGACCGAGCCCCGTACCCCTGCCGAGTTCCTTGGTGGTATAGAAAGGTTCAAAAATATGCTTGATATCCTCGTCATCAATTCCGATGCCGCTATCCCTTACTGAAAGTACGGCATAGGGACCAGGCTGGATATCCCGACACGTGGATGTATGAGACGGGTCGAGATCGATACTATCAACCTCGATCACCAGATGGCCTCCTTGAGGCATCGCATCCTGGGCGTTAATCGAAAGGTTGAGCAATACCTGTTCGATCTGTCCCGAATCGGCCTTAATCAGGCAGAGATCCGGGGAGATCTTGACTTTGATCTCGATATTCTCCCTGATGGTCCGACGCAGAACGTTTTCAAACTTGCGGATAATGTCCCCCAGATCGACCGTTTTCAGTTCGAGCAGTTGTTTTCTGCTAAAGGCCAGCAGCCGCTGCGCCACCTCCTTTGCCCGTTCGGCCGCCTCCCTGATTTGTCGAAGCTGGCTTTGTCGCCGGTCTCCATCGGTCAGATCAAGACTCAGGATATCGGCATATCCGAGGATGGGCGTAAGCAGGTTGTTGAAATCATGGGCAACACCGCCGGCCAGGAGCCCGATGCTCTCCATTTTCTGTGCCTGGCGAACCTGGTCCTCGAGTGTTCTGCGTTCTTCCTCGGCCTGTTTGCGATCGGTAATATCCTGATTGATTCCGTAGGTCCTGATGGTCCGACCCTGTTCGTCCTTCTCTATATAGTAGTCTACGTTGATATAGCCGGTGGTACCGTCTTCATACAGGATGCGATGTTCTAATCTTCTACGGAAGTTTGGGTCCGAGGTCTCAACGGCTTTGCGGATCTCCTGCTCAACAAGATGTCTATCCTCCGGGGGAATGAACCGGGAAGCGTACTGCGCCCATGACATGGTATAGCCGCCGACCCTTTCGGCGGATGTCCGGAAAATTTTGTAAAAGCGATCGTTGAAGGTGAAGCTATCGCTGCCAACATCATACTCCCAATGACCGAGATGGGCCAATTCCATGGCGGCGGCCAATTGGGCCTGCAGGTTTTTTCGTTCTTCTTCCGCCTCTTTCCACTCGGTTATATCCTGAATATGGGCTATGGCCATTCGATGAGAGCCATCGTCGTTCTTGATCCAATGCGCTCTTACGAGACCCCATACGATACGCCCGTCCCTGTGGATGTATCTTTTCTCGAGAACAGGTTCGCAGGGTTCGCCGTTAAATTTTTTTCGGATCCACTCGTTGCTGAGCGCTTCATCGTCCGGATGGGTCACCAGATGAATGGTCTTTCCAAGAAACGCTTCCCTGGTATACCCAAACATTTCACAAAGGAGCGGATTGACGGCCAGGTAAGTGACACCGTCCGGTGCAATGATACTCATTCCGGTGGGTGCATGATCGAAGGCGATGCGGAAGAGCTCTTCATTTTTTCGCAGCGCCTCGTTTACTTGCTTTTGTTCGGTAATATTACGGGCGGTGTCAAGGAAGTTGCCATCGGGCAGCTTTCGAATTCGAAGTTCGACCCACAGCAGGCCGCCGTCCTTGCACCGCAGTCGACCTTCTGCAGTTAAGGTTTTTCCTTTCGGTAAACTGTCTCTATGAATCGGTGGGACCGGGTCACTTGTCTGGAAAAGATCAAGAATCTCCTTTCCAATAAGTTCCCCTTCGGCATATCCGGTCAGTGAAAGGGCTCGCGGGTTTGCTGCAAGACATTGGCCATTGGGATTGGATATGAATATAGCCGTATCCGTCTCTTCAAAGGCAATTTTATAGAATCGCTCCATGTCAGAGTTCGATCAGTATCTCTAAGGATTAGCAAGTCCGCCGCCTCTTTCAATCAACAAAAGATAAGGTCCATCTTTTTATACCCTCAAATATGCCAAAGCGATGCTTGCCTGTCAATCTCATTAGGTCACAAACAGGGATCCAACTCGGTATATGCGATCCTATGCGCCGGGACAAAATGATAACAACTGAATTCTTGACGTCCCTCTCTTCATCCATGAGTCAGGGCAAGATCATAATTCATTATCGAATTCTTCACCCGATAGGGCCGCGGCCATAGCCATGGCTTCATGGGTGGCCTCGACGATCTCCTCGTCGTCGGAGTGGATCAGGTCCACCAGAATCATGCCTGCTTCCTGTGGGCGGATACCGACGACGGCATCAATGGCGGCCAACAACAGTGGTTTGTCGGTTCCTGGCGCGCTGACAAGTCTTGATATGTGTGGCCAGGCCGCATCCACCTCCCAGCTGCCGGCCGCACATACGGCCTGGTAATGGATATCCTGGTTGTCGCTTTCCAGCGCTTCGAGGATCTGGTTGTCAAACCCGCGGACCCAGCGCATCGAAAAGACCGCTGTCAGCCTCCAGTCCTCATCATCGCCGGCATAGGCCTCCCGAACAGCGTCTTGATGCCACTCCCGGGGAGCGCGCACCGATGCCTCCAGTATCCAACGGCGCACATTTTTGGGCACAGCGGCATCCAGGTAGAGCCTGCGAAGCGTTTCCTGGATTTTGCGAAACATCCCTTCGGAGATGGGAACATCGTCCGGGTCGTCGAATCCGTCTATATCGCCGTGTTCAAGTATCGGTCCCAGGGATATTGCCGCTCTGCCGCGCAGTTCCGCTGATTCATCGTCGCCCTGGATGATGGACAGCAAGGCATCAACGAGTTCGTCGTTGATCACAGTGTAATCGCCGGCCAGTTCTGCAGCAAGGAGACGGTCGGAAGTATCGGCTTGGTCTTCTGCGAGAATTCCAAGTAACATTTTGCCTGCGTCTTCCGGCCAGTCCCAGGGCGGCGTCTCCTCCAATAGCTTCAAATCCATTTGTCCCTCCCGTGTTACAATTTTTTTTATCGCTTTAGCCTTGCATTATACAGTGAACTTCATCCAAAATGGTAGCGAATTGAAATTGCTCAAGCAGTTTCATGGCCTGAATCCGGTTTTAATATGCGATACACTGTACATGGTATTCGAAGTAACACAAAATCCATTGTACATTTGAGGTCTTTATCTCTGGTGTTGAAAGGAGAATTTCAATGAATCACAGCGGCGGTCTTCAGTTTCGACAGTTTTTGTCCCTGATTATCTGTACGATGATTTGCTTTTTCAGCACGACCACAGCGGCCCGTGCCGACCTTGTCACAGCTCATACGTCAGATACTATCTCCCGGGCCGATGAGATTCAAGTGCAGTTTGCTCACCCCATGGTGGCGCAAGACCGGCTCAACCAGCCATTGGATTCGAACCCTCTTAAATTTAAGCCCCGCATCAAAGGTGTGGCCAAATGGAAAACCCGCCGAACCCTGGTCTTTATCCCGGCCGAGTGGCTCCCCTCAGATCAAAAATACCAGGCCACCCTGAACCTGAAAGCCATCATGACCGCGCCGAAGCGCCCCAGGTTCATGTTCGATTTTGCCACCCGGCCGCAGGCCTTTGAACTCTCCCTGGATGGATTCAAGTGCAAAAATCGTCGCGATTTGAAGCAACTTACCTTGTCCGGCACGATTCAGGTCGCCGATGTGGCCGCCGGCAAGGACGTCGAACGGATGATGACGGCCAGACAGGACGATGCAAAACTCACTGTGCGGTGGTTCCATGCACCCGGTCAGCGGGTTCACCGTTTTACCATCTCCGGTATCCACAAACGCGACCGCATCACCCCGCTGGCCATGGAGTGGGACGGCAGCCCTATCGATGCCGATCAGGGCTTTCACAGCCGGCTTGAGGTGCCCGCGTCAGGACCTTTTACGGTCCTGGAAACCCGCACGGTGCATTCGCCGGAACGCTATGTGGAGCTGCTTTTTTCCGATCCTTTGGACCCGGATCAGCATCTGGATGGATTGATCAGCCTGCCGGGTATCAATGACCGCCAGGTGCGCTTTGCCATCGCCGAAAACCGGGTGCGGATCTACCGCACCGAAGGGCTGTGGGGCGAACAGACCGTCAAGGTGCACACCGGAATTCGCAATATCCGCGGTGATCGTTTGGCTGAGGAGCGCTCCTTCACCATCCGCTTCGAGGACTTGAAGCCCCAGGTTCGGTTTGTGGGCCAACGGAGCATCATTCCCACCACCCGCGGGCTCACCATTCCTATAGAAACCGCCAATCTGCGGGCCGTGGTGGTTTCGGTGGTTCACATTCCGGACAGCAACGTGGCCCAATTTCTCCAGGTCAATACCTTGGAGGACGGCAGCGAGCTCAACCGGGTAGGCCGGCCGGTGATGCGCAGGCTGGTTCCTTTAAATTTCAAGGAAGACCAGAAAAACCGATGGGTGCGCCACGGGCTGGATGTACAGCCGTTGATCGAAAAACATCCCCGCGGCCTTTTCCGCATCGAGCTGGCTTTTCTGCCCGAACATATGGTCTATGACTGCCCGAAGCTCAAAGTCGACGCCGGCGCGCCCCTCACCGCAACCGACCTGCCCCTGGAGAATTGGGATGCACAGCAACAAGAAAGTTTCTGGGACAATTGGGCCGGACAGGAACAATACCCCTGGTGGCAATTGTATGAATCGCGCAAAAATCCCTGTCATCCGGGCTACTTTCGCCAATTTGACGATCATAAGATGTTTGCCGCGCGCAATGTGCTGGTCTCGGACATCGGGTTGATCGCCAAGCGGGGAGAAACCGATGAGATCGTCGTGGCGGGCGCTGACCTGAAGAGCGCCCGGCCCCTGCCCAAGGTCACGCTCACCCTTTACGACTACCAGCAGCAGGTGCTGGCCGAGGGCCTTACCGATGCCAAAGGCATGGCCGTATTGCGATCGGACCGCAAACCCTTTTTACTGGTGGCCCGGCACGGCACCGGCGATCAGGTCCAATACGCCTATCTTAAAATGGACGACGGCGCCGCCCTTGCGGTGAGCCATTTTGACGTCGCCGGTCAAACCGTCAAAAAGGGATTGAAAGGTTTCATCTACGGCGAACGGGGCGTGTGGCGCCCCGGCGATCCAATCTACCTGACCTTTATTCTGCAGGATGACCAGGGCCGGCTGCCGGCGGACCATCCGGTGATCTTCGAACTTCGCGGCCCTCATGGCAAGCTGGCCCACAAAATTGTGGCCAAAACATCCGTCAATGGGTTCTACGCGTTTAAAACCAAAACCGAATCCGATGCGCCCACCGGCAACTGGATGGCCAAGGTTAAAGTGGGAGGTGCGGTTTTTGAAAAGAAAATCAAAGTCGAAACCGTTGTGCCCAACCGGCTCAAGATCCAACTCGATCTGGGTGGGGAGAAAACCCTTTACAGCGGCGGAAAGAGAGCGGGATATCTGCAGGGCAATTTATCTTCCACCTGGTTGCACGGCGCCATTGCCCGCAACCTGAAAGCCGACATCAAGCTCTCCTTTACCGAACGGCCGACCCGCTTTCCAGGCTTTGATGCCTATGTCTTTGACGATCCGGTGCGCTCATTCAAGTCTGAACAGCACGAGCTTTTTGAAGGCAAGCTGGATGCCGAGGGGCAAGTGGCTTTTAAAGAAAAATTCAAGCTGGAGGATGAGGCGCCCGGCATGCTCAACGCCCATTTTGAAACCCGGGTGTTCGAACCGGGCGGCGCTTTTTCCATCGAGCGCCACAGCCTGCCCTTTCATCCTTACGCCCGTTACGTGGGCCTGCTCACCCCCAAGGGCGACAAGGCCCGCGGCATGTTGCTCACCGACACGGATCATACGGTTCACCTGGCCATGGTGGACGACCACGGCCGGCCCGTGCCCGAGGGAGAGGTGGAGATCAAGCTCTATAAAATCAAGTGGCGCTGGTGGTGGGAAAAGGGCAGGGAAGACTTTGCCAACTTCAGCAGCTCCGAGGCCTACAAAGTGCTCAAAGAAGATAAGGTGGCCATTAAAAACGGCAAGGGCCAATGGCAGTTTCAGATCAACTACCCCGACTGGGGCCGCTATATGATCCGTATCAACGACGCCCGCGGCAGACACTATGCCGGTAAAATCATCTACATGGATTGGCCCGGCTGGGCCGGCCGGGGGCAGAAAGAGATTCCCGGCGCGGCGGCGGTGCTCTCCTTTGCCGCCGACAAGCCGGCCTACCATGTGGGCGAAACCGTCACGTTGACCATACCCACCAGTGCCGGCGGCCGGGGGTTGGTCAGCATTGAAAACGGCACCCGGGTGCTCTCCGCCACCTGGATCGAAGGCCGCGCCGATCAGGTGCGTTACAGCTTCAAGGCCACGGCTGACATGGTGCCCAACATCTATGCCCATGTGACCTTTATCCAGCCCCATCTTCAAACGGCCAACGATCGCCCCATCCGCATGTACGGCGTTATTCCCATTGGCGTGGAAGATCCCCAAACCCGCCTTGAACCGGCCGTTGAAACGGCCCCGGAGTTCGTTCCCGAACAGCCGGCCACGATCGGCGTGCATGAAAAAAACGGCCGGCCCATGACCTATACGGTGGCTGTGGTGGATGAGGGCTTGTTGGGGCTCACCCGCTTTCAAACCCCCAATCCCTGGCACCACTTTTTTAAACGCGAAACATTGGGGGTTAAGACCTGGGACCTTTACGACCAGGTGGCCGGCGCCTTCGGCGGCGTCCTGGAACAGCTTCTGGCCATCGGCGGCGATGCCGATGCCGGCCCGGCCGGCAAAAAGAAGGCCAACCGCTTTCCGCCGGTGGTTCGTTTTCTGGGACCCTTTGAACTGGCACCTGGCGCCCGTTCCAGCCACCAGGTGCTGATGCCGCGCTATGTGGGACAGGTGCGGGTCATGGTGGTGGCCGGCCACCGGGGCGCCTATGGCGCGGCAGAGCAATCGGTCTTTGTGCGCAAGCCGCTCATGGTGTTGGCCACCCTGCCGAGGGTCATCAGCACCGGGGAAACCGTGCGCCTGCCGGTCTCGGTGTTTGCCCTGGATGAAAAGGTCGAAAGCGCGGCTGTTTCGGTGGCGGTGCAAGGGCCCATGCGTGTGGTGCAGGGGGCTCAAACCCGGCTTGACTTTGACGGACCGGGCGACCAACTGGCATTTTTTCAGCTCCAAACCGGTGATCGCGCCGGTGTGGCCCGTATCGACCTGCAGGCGCAAAGCGGCGATATCACCGCCCGCCAGACCATTGAGATCGATGTGCGCATCCCCTCCCAACCGGTTACCGACGTTCAAGGCGCCAATTTAAAAGCGGAGGAAAGCTGGAACAGCGACGTCCAATTTCCCGGCCTGGCCGGCACCAACCAGGTCACTTTGGAAGTGTCGCGCATACCGCCGTTGAATCTCGACCAACGCCTGAACTATCTGATCCGGTATCCCCACGGATGCGTTGAACAGATCACTTCGGCGGCTTTCCCCCAGCTCTATCTTGACCAGTTGCTCAAATTGTCGCCACAGCAGCAGGCCAGGGTGCAAACCCATGTCAGTGCGGCCATCAACCGCCTAAAGCATTTTCAAAAGAGCGACGGCGGTTTCAGCTACTGGCCCGGCAACGAAGATGTCAATGCCTGGGCCACCAATTATGTCGGCCATTTTCTGGTGGCCGCTCAAAACCGCGGCTACCTGGTTCCCGGCCGGGTGCTCGATGCATGGCGGGTCTTTCAACGCAAACGGGCCAACGACTGGCAGGCCGATGCGGCGCGCAGCGACCTGATTCAGGCCTATCGCCTCTATACTCTGGCCCTGGCCGGGCATCCGGCCCTGGGTGCCATGAACCGGCTGCGGGAACATCCCCGGCTCTCCACCGTCGCCCTGTGGCGGCTGGCGGCCGCCTACGAACTGGCCGGTCAGGATGAAGCGGCCAACGCCCTGGTAAAAGACGCAACCCTCCAGGTCGCCCCCTACCGGGAGCTCTCCAACACCTTTGGTTCCGATCTGCGCGACAAGGCCATGATCCTGGAAGCGTTGATCCTGATGGACCGCCATGACCAGGCCTTTGACCTGATCCGGGAAATTTCATCCCGGCTCAGCAGTGACCGCCATCTCAGCACCCAGACCACGGCCTATGCGTTGCTGGCCATGGCCCGTGCGGCCGGCGTCGCCGGCGACCGCATGAGCAGCGCACAGATGGATTTCAGCTATGCCTGGAACGATGGTTCCCAACAAACCATCACCTCCACCCATCCCATTGTCCAGGTGCCGCTCGAGGCCGGCAGCGCCGCTTCGGGCCGGATCATCTTGAACAACCAGGGCAGGGGATGGCTCTATCCACGACTGATGGTCACCGGCACCCCGGCGCCGGGAAGTGAAACCGCCGCCAGGAACGGGATGAAGATCGATGTCGAATACCTCACCACCGATGGGGATGACTTGAACGTCAAAAAACTGGAACAGGGGACCGATTTCGTAGCTGAAATCAAGGTAAAAAACATCGGCCGCCATGAAACCTATCGTGAAGTGGCCCTGACCCAGCTGGTTCCGTCAGGGTGGGAGATTCACAACCTGCGGCTGACCCAGGGTGAAGACGACAAGGGCGCGATGTTTCGGTTTCAAGATATCCGCGACGACAGGGTCCATACCTATTTCGACCTGAAGCCGCGGCAATCCATAACCTTTCGCGTCCATCTCACCGCCGCCTACGAAGGCCGATTCTATCTGCCCGTGGTGGCCGCCGAAGCGATGTACGATGCGGCCATCAACGCCCGGGTACCGGGCCGATGGGTGGAGGTGGTACGGGCGGGCGCTTTGGATTGAGGGGGAGGATGAACCGGTTCATCTGCGGTTGGCATAACATACAGGTCATGATCCTCCAAAAGCGGCCCCTTTTGTTAAAGCTGCTCATTGGGCTGGCCCTGTCCCAACTGCTTTTGATCGGTTTTCTCCAGACCGTGCAGTTGCCGCTTTTCAAGGACCCGTACTCCTTTGTGCTTTGCGACCGCAAAGGCGCCTTGCTGGGCGCGGCCATTGCCGCAGACGAGCAATGGCGGTTTGCTCCTGCGGAAAAGGTTCCTGACAAATTCACCCAGGCCCTGGTCTGCTATGAAGACCGGCGATTTTTTTCGCACCCCGGCATCGATCCTCTGGCCGTGGCACGCGCCGCATGGCAGAACCTGCAAGCCGGCCGGATTACCAGCGGTGCCAGCACCATCACCATGCAGGTGATCCGTCTTTCCCGCAAAGGGCGGCCGCGCAATTTAAAAGAAAAGGCCGTCGAGGCCGTCATGGCGCTCAGGCTCGAGACCCTGCTGACCAAAAAAGAGATCCTGGCGCTTTACGCGGCCCACGCCCCTTTTGGCGGTAACGTGGTGGGGCTGGCTGCGGCATCCTGGCGCTATTTCGGCCGGCCGCCGGAAAACCTGTCCTGGGCCGAAGCCGCCTTTCTGGCTGTGCTGCCCAACAGCCCCGGTCTGGTGCATCCCGGCAAAAACCGCCAGTTGCTTTTGCAGCGCCGGGACCGCCTGCTGGCTAAACTGGAAGGGCGGGGGATCATTGACCATCTGACCTTGCGCCTGGCCATGGCCGAGGGGTTGCCGCCCAAACCCCACGCCATTCCCATGCTGGCTACGCACCTGCTGTTCAAAGCGCGCCAAAAGGTCGGCGCGGATCAACCCACCGCCACAACCACCCTGGACCGCAACATCCAGCAGCGGGCCAACCAGATTGTGCGCCGCCATCTGAATACCCTGGACCAAAGCGGCATCCACAATGCCGGCGCTTTGATCCTGGAGGTGAACAGCGGCCACGTGCTGGCCTATGTGGGTAATCGGCCGGACCTTGTATCCGGCGGCAATGAAAATCATGTGGATGTCATTTGCGCCCCGCGCAGCACCGGCAGCATTTTAAAACCGCTGCTTTATGCCAGCATGTTGGATGCCGGTGAATTGCTGCCCACCCAACTGGTGGCCGATATCCCCACCCGTATGGGCGGTTTTCGCCCGGAGAACTATACGCGCCGGTACAGCGGTGCCGTTCCGGCGTGGATGGCGCTGGCCCGCTCGTTGAACATTCCGGCCGTGCGCCTGCTGCGCACCTTTGGTATCGACCGATTCTGCGCGCAGCTGAAAACCCTGGGGATGACGACCCTGCACCGGCCGGCCGAAGAATACGGCCTAACTTTGATTCTGGGCGGGGCCGAAGCCACTTTGTGGGAGATGACCGGCATCTATGCCGGCATGGCGCGTTGCGTCAACCAGGCTGAGACCGGCCGGGAGGCCAGAGGTGCCTTTTTCCCTCCGCGTTATCTATCTGAACTTTTGGCTGAACCCTTGGCTGAACCCTTGGCTGAAAACCTGAATCAACCCGAATCCATGGACACCCTGGAACGAAACCCCTTGTCGCCGGCCGCCTGCTGGTTGACCCTGCAAGCCATGCGTGAGGTGGCCCGGCCGGGCGTGGACAGCGCCTGGCGTGAATTTGGTTCAGCGCGTGAAATCGCCTGGAAAACAGGCACCAGCTATGGCCATCGCGATGCATGGGCCGTGGGGGTTACCCCCAGATTTGCAGTGGGCGTATGGGTGGGCAATGCCGATGGCGAGGGGCGCTCCGAGCTCACCGGCCTTGGTGCGGCAGCCCCCTTGATGCTGGCCCTTTTTGATATCCTGGATGAAACCGCCTGGTTCCAGCGCCCCTGGCAGGGTCTGGAACAAATTGATGTCTGCCGTCACAGCGGCTTTCGGGCCGGGCCCAAATGTGCAGACCGGGTCAATGCCTGGGTAACCAGCCGTGGACTAAATACAAAGCCCTGCCCCTATTGTCGCATCATCCACACCGATGCCGGGGCATCCCATCAACTCCACCGGCAATGCGCCCAAGGTGCGGATCTTCACAGCACCTCCTGGTTTGTTCTGCCAACGGCCATGGAGTGGTACTACCGGCGTAAACACAGTGATTACAGACCCCTGCCGCCGATGAGCGCCAATTGCGCCGTTGACCGGGCAACCCGTTCCATCTCTTTGATCTATCCCGGTCCCCGAAGCCGCATCTACATTCCGGTGGAACTTGACGGCAGCCGGGGTAAAACCGTTTTCAAGGCCGCTCACCGGGACCGCCACGCTGTCATCCATTGGCACCTGGACCGCGACTATTTAGGCACCACCCGGGAAATTCACACCATGAGCCTCTCTCCGGCGCCGGGCCGGCACAAACTCACCCTGGTGGATGAGAGCGGCGAACAGCTGGTGCATTGGTTCGAAGTGCTGGCCAAGCAAGTTGACACATAACCACCTCGATTAAGCGCCATAAATAAGAGCGTTCGTGCTCGAGAATACGAGAAAGCCTAACGGCGGTCAGGACAGCAATGATTCTCATTGTATTCCGCCTTTTCAATTTACGGTGTTGACACATATAATCTTCCTGGGATACGCTTTTTCTAAGGCAACCTCCTATTTTTTTGAGGAAAATCCCGATGGCGGATAAACCCGATCTTTTCGGATCCCACCTTGCCGAATTCGAACAAACGGCCTACATCAAGGGCGTGAATGAGTACGAGCGCCTCTACCGGCGATCCATTGAAGAGCCGGAAATTTTCTGGGCGGAGCAGGCCGAGGAGTATCTGACCTGGTTTAAACCCTGGAACCGGGTGCTGAACTATGATTTTGACCAGGCCTTAATCGAGTGGTTCGGCGGGGGCGTCTTGAACGCCGCCTATAACTGCATCGATCGCCATCTTGAAACGTCCGGGGACAAGGTCGCCTATTACTGGCAGGGCGACGATCCTGCCGATACGCGCACCGTTACCTACGGCGATCTGTTCGACCAGGTCTGCCGGTTCTCAGGCGTCCTTCGCAAAAAGGGCGTCTGCAAGGGTGACCGCGTCGTCATCTATCTTCCCATGATCCTGGAGCTTCCCATCGCCATGCTGGCGTGTGCCAGAATCGGCGCCGTCCATTGCGTCGTTTTCGGCGAGTTCGGCCCCACGGCCCTGGCCAATCGCATCCAGGAATGCAAGGCCAGGGTGCTTATCACGGCCGACGGCGGTTATCGATCGGGAAAAATCATTCCGTTCAAAGAGCATGCCGACCAGGCCCTGAATCGCTGTCCCCGTCTGGAAACCGTTATTGTCTATCGCCGGGCCAATCTTGAGCTGACGCTGGATCCCCGGCGCGAAATCTGGTGGCATGAGGCCATGGCGGACAGCGACCCTTCGGGGCAGCCGGAGCCGGAGAGCCTGGACGCCGAAGATCCGCTCTATGTTCTGTTTACCAGCGGCACCACCGGCATCCCCAAGGGCGTTGTCCATTCCCACGCCGGATACCTGCTTTATACGGCCATCACCACCCGCCTGGTCTTTGATCTTAAAGACGATGACATTTTCTGGTGCACGGCGGACATCGGATGGGTCACCGGCCACAGTTACAGCGTCTACGGTCCGCTTTTGAACGGCCTGACGTGCGTTATGTATGAAGGCAGCGCCGGCTATCCGGATTACGGTCGATACGGGGAAATTATTCAAAAATACAGGGTCAACACGTTTTATGCCACCCCCACATTGATCCGGGCGCTGGCCAAGGAGGGCGAAGCGCTGCTCAAAGGTTATGATTTGTCTTCCCTGAAATTATTGGCAACTGCCGGCGAACCCATCTCCCCTGAGACGTGGCGCTGGTTTCACCGCCATATGGGGCAGGGACGCTGTCCCGTGATCGACACCTACTGGCAGACGGAAACCAGCGGACCGTTGTTGACCCCGCTGCCCGGCGCCGGCCCCCTGAAACCCGGTTCCTGCTCTTTTCCCTTTTTCGGCATCGATCCGGTCATTCTGGATGATGTCGGCGATGAGGTGAAATACCCCAACCAGGAAGGCGTGCTATGCATCCGCAAGCCCTGGCCGGGCATCGCCCGGACCCTTTACGGAGATCATGACCGCTTTCTGAATGCCTATTTCAGCCAGGCCCCGGGCATGTTCTTTACAGCGGACGGGGCGCGCAAAGACAAGGATGGATACTATTGGATCATCGGGCGGATCGATGAAGTGATCAATGTTTCCAGCAACCGGCTGGGTACCGCCGAAATCGAAGCGGCCCTGATGTTGCACCCCCAGGTGGCCGAGGCGGCCGTTGTCGGTCCGCCCCATCCGGTCAAGGGACAGGGCATATATGCATTTGTCACCCTGAAAACCGGCGCCGTTGCTTCACAAAGTCTTAAAGCCGAACTGGTTCAACTGGTGCTCACCGAAATCGGACCCATCGCCGCCATCGATGCCATCCAATGGGCGGATGCCGTTCCCAAGACCCGCAGCGGTAAAATCATGCGTCATATACTGAACCAGATCGCCTCCGGAACGTTTGATGATAAGGAAGATCTGTCCGCGGTCGCTGATCCCGACGTACTTCAAAGCCTTGTTGAGGGACGCATCGACTATGACACCGGCCCTCAAGGAGGCAGCGAAGGGAAATAAGTCTCCACCAACCCGCGGGAGCAGACGGATGACCCGCATCGACAAAAATGGTTGTGCTTTTGAGGTCAAAGCCTATGCCCGTGAGGACTACGCCTGCCTTGAGAGAATGTACGACCGGTTCACCCCCAAGGCCAAGTTTCAGGGGATGCCGCCTTTCAGCAAAGAGGTACGGCAGCCCTGGCTGAGGCAGTTGATCGAAAACGGCCATAATTTCCTGGCCTGGAGCGGTGAAGAGGTCATTGGCCATGTGGTCATCCTGCCTGATTTCAACAAACGGGACGCCGAATACCTGATTTTTGTCAGTCAAGGTCACCGGGGACTGGGCGTGGGCAAGGCCCTGACCATTGCCGCAATCGAAAAGGCCAGGGCATTGGATCTGAAGAATGTCTGGCTGACTGTGGATGCTTATAATTTCAGGGCGATACGCCTGTACCGCAAGGCCGGGTTCAGATCCTGTAAGGGTTACGACGCGGCCACAGAGCGGATGATGGTGCTGGATTTTGGGCAGAGGAAGGACATGGAACCATGAACGTCGCGGTGGTACGGGACGATCGGTTCCTGGCGCACAAGACCGGCCATGCCCACCCGGAGAATCCTGCCAGGCTCAAGGCCGTCTACCGCATGCTGGATCGGGAGTTCGCCAAAGAACTGATTTATCTAACACCCCGGCTGGCCACCCTGGAACAGCTGGAACTGGTGCATACCCCTGTCTATATCAATAAGGTCCTGAAGACCGCTGAGCATGATTTCACCAGTTTGGCGACACATACACCGGCCAGCGCCCAGACCTATCTTGCGGCCTGGCTGGCCGTTGGAAGCTGCCTGTCGGGGATAGAGGCCCTGATGAGCGGCGGCTGCGGCATCTGTCTGTGCCTGGTTCGCCCACCGGGTCATCACGCTTTGCCCGACAGGGCCGGTGGATTCTGTGTATTTAACAATTTGGCCATTTCAGCACGCTACGCCATCCAGCAGTACGGGGTTGAGCGAGTGCTGATCATCGATTGGGATGTGCACCACGGCAACGGGATTCAGGATATCTTCTACAAAGAAAAGGCGGTTTTTTACTTCTCGACCCATGACATGCTCCTCTATCCCTTTACCGGAGACTTCTCCGAAACCGGCAGCGGCGAGGGGACCGGGTATACCCTTAACATCCCTTTGCCCAGGGCAACCGTCGACAGCGACCTGCTCTGCGTCTACCGGGCCGTTCTAGGTCCCTTGCTGGCCGCGTATCGACCCCAGTTGATTCTGGTCAGCGCGGGGTTCGATGCCCACCAACAGGACCCCCTGGGCCGCCTGAACCTGTCCGCCGCCGTATTTGGCCGCTTAACGGAACTGGTCATCAGCCTTGCAAAGGTCGAAAATGCGCCCCCGATCCTTTTCAGTCTGGAAGGCGGTTATGAGCCCGGTGCACTGGCCGACTGCGTGCGCGAAGTGCTCAAGACGCTGACGGGCGAATGCCGTGTCTCTGACGACGCTCCGGACGCAACGCCTCTGGGCGAGCAATTGCTGGCCAAGGTCCGGCAGGTACACGCCGGCTTTTCCGTCTGGACATAGACGGCGCTGGAAAGAGCAAATGCCATGATCAAGGTCAAAATAGAACCTCAGAACCCTTCAGCCAACCTGGTATCCTACGATCAGGTGTATAACGCCTTTGCCTGGGAGCAAATTGAAGAAACCTTTACCTGGCACAAGACCGGCAGGCTGAATATGGTTCAGGAAGCCGTGGATCGCCACGCCGCCGATCCGCAAAAAAAAGACCATCCGGCACTGATATTCGAAAAGACCGAAAAGGTTCTGAGTTTTACTTTCGCCCAGTTGCAGACCCTCTCCCGCAAGTGGGCCAACTTGTTGTCAGCGTACGGTTTTCAGGCCCGGGAGAGACTTTTTATCCTGCTGCCGCCCTGCCCGGAAATCTACCTGGCCATGCTGGCCTGCGCCCGCCTGGGGGTTATCTTCTCGCCCTTGTTTACCAGTCTGAGCAGCGATGAACTCAAGGAACGGATTGCCGACGGCGCCCCCCGGGGAATTCTGACCCATCCCGATTTCATTGAACGTCTTCCCCGGACGGCGATCCAGGATGTGGGAACCCTTTTTTTGACCCAGGGCCCTCTGCCCGGCCTGCCGGTCCAGGAAGTCCTGGTGCCGGAGGAGCTTGCCGGCCTGCCGGACCAGGCCGAAACCCGCTGGCTGCCCAAGGATGCGCCGCTCTACCTGATTTATACCTCCGGCTCCACCGGGCCGCCCAAAGGCGTGGTGCACACCCATTACGACATGGTGGGGCACCTGGCCACCGCACAGTTCGTGCTCGACCTGAACCGGGACTCTGTTGTCTGGGCCGATTGCGAACCGGCCTGGATCAACGGCACCGTTTACGGCGCCTTTGCGCCCTGGCTGTGTGGCGCAACCAACATCGTGCTGGGGGATCCTTTTTCAGCTTCCAACTGGTATCGCACCCTGGAAAAACACCGTGTCTCGGTCTGGTATACCTCTCCATCCAACATCCGGCGGCTGATGGAGGCCGGGGCCGACCTGCCCGGGCGCTATGATCTGTCCCACCTGAGGCAAATTTGCACCGTTGGCGAGAAGCTGCAGCCCGAGCTCTTTTTCTGGGTCAGGGAACACATCCGCTTGGCGGCCCACGACAACTGGTGGATGACCGAAACCGGCATGATCTGCCTGGCCAACTTCCCCTCCATGGCCATTAAACCCG
>JASFER010000006.1:0-49245 GCA_050124755.1 Desulfobacteraceae bacterium | reverse complement strand
TTGTAAATACCGGATATGCCCACATAGTCCTCGGTCTGTTCGATGGCTTTGCGCAGGGCCTCGGCATCGGTGCCGACCTTTTTCATGGCATTGGCCACCATCATGATGGCATCCCAGGCGTATCCCGAGTGGGTGTTAATGGGAAATTGTTTGTCGAAACCGTATTGCTGTGTGTACATCTGAATAAACGCTTTGATCACCGGTTTTTGGGGATCGCTGTCCGGCAGTGCATCGGGGACCATCAATTTGGTGGCCGGCATGCCGTTGCCTTCAGCCGCCTTTCCGGCCAGCTCGATATATTTGGGATCCGGCAACCCATGGCATTGAAAGAGCGGCAGGTCGATACCCAGCTGCGCTTTGTTTTTAGAGACGATGGATCCGGCCGGACCGATGGTCCAGGCGACGATGGCCGCTGGATTTGCATTTTTAACCTTGGTCAGCTGAGCGGTCATATCGGTATCCTTGGGGCCAAAGGATTCCTGGGCCACGATTTCCAGGCCGAATTCAGGAGCCAGCTTATTCAACCAGCGGACGCCGTCTTTGCCGAACCCATCCGATGCGGTCAGCAGCCCCACTTTGGTCAGTTTTTTGTCCTTCAAGTACATGTAGAGACGCTTGACGGCCACGGACGAGCGTTGGGGAGATTTGAAAACCCAATCATAAGGCCCCAGTTTGGGACCGCCCATGATGACCGGATCACCCCCCACCGTCATAAAAGCGGGGATTTTGCCCCCATGGATGATTTTCTTCACCGCCATGCCCGTGCCGGTTCGGGTGGGGCCGATGATGGCCGCCACTTTGTCTTTGTAGATAAATTTCTTGGCAATATTGGCGGCTTTGGCCGGATTGCCTTCGGTATCGCCGATCACCAGCTCGATGGGCCGACCGTTGATACCGCCCTCACCGTTGATTTTATCGACGACCATGGTGGCCACCAGTTTCGTCGGGGTACCGATAAACGCAGCCGGACCGGACAAATCAAAAAACGCACCAATTTTAATCGGTTTTTCAGCAGCAACACTGCCTCCGACCAAAGCCAGAATCAACACAACAGCCAGGGTTACCACACGATACGCCATTCTCATCTTTTCCTCCTTCACCTTGTGGTTCAAACCATATGCACGATGATTGCGCCCTCGGCGCATTCCCAATTAAACAATGCACTGCATGCAAGCCAACATGATGAAACCAGCGGTTGCCATGCCGCTTTTAGAAGCCATCTCAAAAAACGGATTTTGGTCCAAGATGTAGGCGGAGCCGGGTTTCAAACCGCAGGCATACGCCGGTATGTCGAGGATTTGAAACCCGGCTCCAACACCCAGATTGGACCAAAAGACTTTTTTGAGATGGCTTCTACACAATTTCGTCCGTTATCCGCGTATCGAATACGCGTTTGCTCTTGCGTTCCGACCGCGGCAGTTCGCCGTATCCCACCAGTTCCACATCAACAGATACCAACAGCTGCCTCTTCATCTGGTAGCCGGCCTCGTGAACCAGTTCTCCGGTCCGCTTGCGGTCCACCCCCTGCCCACGTTCGATGACCACCCGCATAAAATCTTTGCCCGAATTATCGTCCCGGGTGAGATGAATCTGATACTCCGATCCCAACCCTGGAATAGCGGAGATAATGGTATCGATGGTGGACGGATAAATGTTGACCCCCCGGAATTTAATGGTGTCGTCGCTGCGCCCTTTGATGCGCGAATGCCGGGGTAGAACGGATCCGCAGGTGCAACGCCCGGGAATGATGCGCGTGATATCGCGGGTGCGGTAGCGGATCAGCGGTGATGCCTCCTTGCTCAGGGTGGTGATCACCATCTCACCCCACTCACCGTCCGGCACCGGTTCCAGGGTCTCCGGGTCGATGATCTCCAAAATATAATAATCCGCCCAATAGTGAATGCAGTCGTGGTGGGAGCACTCCATACCGGTTCCCGGCCCGTAAAGCTCGGTCAGCCCGGTGATATCGAAAAGCTCGGCCCCGCCGAAAAGTTCGGATATTTTTTTACGCATGGAGCGGGAACTGCGCTCGGACCCGTAAATGATCTTCTTGATGTGGATTTTATCCGCAATGCCGCGATGGTGAATCTCTTCAGCCATGAGCAGGGCCATGGAGGCCGTGCTGCAAAAAACCGTGGAGCGCAGATCTTCCATAAACTGAAGGTGCATGTCCACATTGCCGGGCCCCACGGGAACGGCCAGGGCACCGGTTTTTTCACAACCCATCTGGAAACCCATGCCGGCCGTCCAGATGCCGTATCCCACCGCGATCTGGACGCGATCCAACGGGGTGACGCCGGCCATTTCATAACAACGGGCGAAAAAGTGAATCCAGTCGTCCAGGTCTTTTTGGGTGTAGCCCATAATTTTACGCTTGCCGGTGGTTCCCGAGCTGGCGTGGATGCGCACGATTTGCTCATAGGGCACCGAACGCAACGGGAACGGATAGTGCTCCCGCAAATCCTCGGTGGTGGTAAACGGCAACCGTGCCAGATCTTCGAGGCTGTTGATCATATCCGGCCGGATGCCGGCCTCTTCCAATCGTTGGCGATAGAAAGCGGAGCCATCAAAAACATGTTGAACGGTCCATTGCAGGCCTTTGAGTTGATGGTCGGTCAATTCCTCTTCATCGCGAAATCCAGGCATAAAGGTTTGGTGATGCATATCAGGTTTCTCCAGACGAATGTTGGTCAGACCGGCCGCGCCCAGCCGGCTGGCCTCAGGTTTATGATCGCTGGCGGCCCCCAAAAAAGCCGTCCGCAATTTGGGGTCATTGAGCAGGTCGATGCTGCGCCCCTGTTCCACAATACGGCCGCCGGCCATTAAAAACGCCCGATGGGAAGCGGACAAGGCTCTGGCCGCGTTTTGCTCCACCAGCAGTATGGAAACGCCGGATCGCGAGAGCTGGTGGATAATTTCAAAAATCTCATCGGTGATCAGCGGTGCCAGGCCCAAACTGGGCTCATCCATCAAGAGCAGCTGCGGCCGGGCCATCAAGGCACGTCCCATGGCCAGCATTTGTTGCTCTCCGCCGGACAGCGTCCCGGCGGTCTGGGTTTGTCGCTCGGCCAGACGCTCGAACCGTCCGTATACCTCCTCAATGCGGCGGCCCACTTCCTGACGCCCGATTTTCAGTGCCGCGACACCCAGCTCCAGATTTTCCCGCACGCTCAAGTGGGGAAAAACCTCCCTGCCTTCCGGGGTCAGGGCCAAACCCCGCCGCACCATTTGCGCCGGAGGCGCTCCCGTGACCGGTTTGCCCTCCAGTAAAACCTCTCCTGAAGTTGGTGTCAACAGCCCCATGATGCATTTGAGCAAAGTGGTTTTCCCGGCTCCGTTGGCGCCCACCAGGGCCACGGTCTCCCCGGCCGCCACCGACAAATCAATGCCGAAAAGCGCCTGGGCTGCACCGTAATGGGCCGTCAGTGCGGTTATGGAAAGCAAGGGTTGTATTCTAACGCCTCCGATTATTTTGTTTGGTCACGATCAATGTGCTTATCTACGATTTTCTCTGCCCCGGTTTTAGGTTTTAGGTTTTAAGTTTTAGGTTGAATGCATTCTGTCGATTATATGGCATGTGTCTTTCACTATTATTAAACTTTCAATGGTTGCTATTTTCCATTGCAAGCGCCAAGGAACAATAGAGCGGGAAACGATTGATGCCAGGCCGGCACGGAGGCCGGCCCTACGAAGATCCCATTGTCACCCGGGTACCGCACTTTAAGCGTAGGGCCGGCCTCTGCGCCGGCCGGTCTTAAGCATCGATCTGGGCATCAGCTCCTATTATACATTTGGCTGTCGCGCCAATGCAAAATCACCACAACCGGCTTAATTCAAAATAAAATCGATCCCCATCCTTAACCTAAAACCTAAAACTTAAAACCTAAAACCTGGCGGTGGTTTAATTCTCATACATCAGCAGAACTGCAGCGATGGAACCAATCGCCCAAACCGGCGGAAATTAGCTACGCCACCGCCTCAATTCTTCCCAGATAGGCTTCCAAAACCAGGGGATTGGTGCGCACCTGGTCGGGATCTCCCTTGGCAATGCAGCGTCCGCTGTCCAGGACCACGACCTTATCCGCCACGGTCATGACCAATTCCATGTCATGCTCCACCAGCAGCATGGTAAAACCCATTGACCGCTGCCGTTTGATCTGGTCCGCAATCTCCGCCGTCTCTTCACTATTGAGCCCCGCCACCGGTTCATCCAGAAGCACCAACCGTGGCAGCCCCACAAAGGCGCGGGCCATCTCCACGCGCTTTTTCTCGCCGTAAGAGAGGCCAGACGCCGGCCAAGCGGCTTTTTGCGCCAAACCGAACTGATCCAATGCGTCCAGCGCCCGCAATCGCGACTGCCGTTCCTGATGGCGCAGGGCAGGCAGCCGAAGCATCGATTTTAAAAAGGATTTTTCTGCGGTCACCGTCAAACCGGACAGCACATTGTCCAGTACGGACAAACGGCCAAAAATCTTCAAATTCTGGAAGGTTCGCGACAGGCCAAGGTTGGCGATCCCATGGGCCGGCAGGTGTTCAATGGTCCGCCCTTCCAGCAGGACCCGGCCGGCATCGGGTCGTTCCACCCCGCTGACGCAATTGATGAGCGTGGACTTTCCCGCACCGTTGGGACCGATCAGGGCCGTCACCTGTCCGGTCTCTAAGATAAAAGAGACATCGTTTAGGGCGGGCAGCCCGCCAAACCATTTACTCACGTTCTGCAGTTCCAGCATGTCACCAAAGTTCCATAAGACTTTTTAAACCTTTCGCCATCTTTTTTATGCAACGTTTGGGTCAGGTTTTGCCGAGTGATATCCGCGCCCTTACCCGATCGGCGATACCGGTAACCAAACCCTGGGGAAGATAGATGAGTATCACCACCAGAATGAGGCCGTGGATGACGTCCTTGTAGTTGTCCAACGCCTCTATCCATTCCGGCAGCATGGTAATCAATGCGGTGCCGAACAGGGTCCCCCAGATCGATCCCATGCCGCCCACCACCACCATGATCACAAAATCCACCGATGCGAAGATACTGAAAGAATCCGGACTGACAAAGGCGTAGCAGTGGGCAAACAGACTGCCGGCCAAGGATGCAAACACCGCAGAGAGCATAAACACCTTCACCTTGGCCCACCGGGTGTTCACCCCCAACACAGCCGCGGCGGTCTCGTCTTCCGCCAGGGCGGCCAGCCCCCTTCCCACGCCGCTGCGCACGAGATTGAGGCACAACAATAAACCGGTCATGGCGAAGGTCCACACCAGATAGTGAAAACGAATTTCGTTGTCGAAAACCAGATGTCCGATGGAGAGGTAGGGAATGCCGGCCAATCCGCTGGGGCCTCCTGTGACCGTATCCCACTGCACCAGAATCGTGTAAATAACGATGTTAAACCCCAAGGTGGCCATGGCCAGGTAATGACCGCTGAGTTTTAAGGCCGGCAGGCCCACCGCCAGGGCGATCAAGGCGACCATGGCGGCCACCCCCAGCATCACGGGCCAGGCCGGCAGTCCAAAGGAGATCGTTCCCAGCGCAGATCCATATGCGCCCAATGCAAAAAAAGCGGCATGTCCGAGGCTGATCTGACCGGCATAGCCGATGAAAAGATTCAACCCCAGCACCACCATCACATAAATGGCAATCAGGTTGGACAGCCCCAAATTATAGGGATTGTTTTCGACCAGCGGCCAGAACATCAGAATCAAGGATAATCCCACTACGGTTAATCCGGTGCGGTGGAGGTAGATAAAATAGATGATCTTTTCTTTTGTGGTCATTGCTATTTCCCAAACAATCCTTTAGGTCGAATGAACAGCACCAACAGCAATACCACAAAGGCGACCACGTCCTTGTAAGCACTGCTAAAATATCCGGCTGATAACGATTCCAACAGGCCCAGGGCGATTCCGCCGATCACGGCGCCCGGAAAAGAGCCGAAACCACCAAGGATGGCGGCGGCAAATCCTTTCAGGCCCAGCAATACCCCCACGTCATAACTCAAAGTGGTAATCGGGGTCACCAGCACACCGGCCAGTCCGCCCAATCCTCCGGCCAATGCAAAACTGGCGGCTTTAACCCGGCCCACCGGAATGCCAACCACGGAAGCAGCGACCTGGTTGGATGCCACCGCGCGCATGGCCAGTCCCAGACGGGTAAAGTTGAAAAAGTAAACCAGCAAACCAATAGCCAGGGCCGTAATGATCAAGATGGCGATGGCCTGGGGCAATATGGCCGCACCGGCCAGCCGAATGGGTTCCTCACCGACCAGCGGCGGTACGGCCATCCGACTCTTCCCCCAAATCAGCTTCATGCAACCGCGCAATATGATGGAAAGG
The DNA here is from genome assembly GCA_050124755.1 of Desulfobacteraceae bacterium. GTDB lineage: Bacteria > Desulfobacterota > Desulfobacteria > Desulfobacterales > Desulfosarcinaceae > JARRKU01. Next base: position 42,912 of record JASFER010000006.1, on the reverse strand, counting down.
CCGATGGTCAGGAAAATGAGGACGAGATGGTTTTGGGAGCGCGACGGTCGGATACCCACCCGTTCAACGACGATACCCACCAGGGTCACCGCCGCCACCGAAACCGGCAGCGCCAGAACCATGGGCAACCCGCTCCAGAAGAGGCCGGTAAACATAAACATGCCGCCCAGGGAGACGAAATCCACCTGGACAAAATTGACGATCTCCATGGTGTTATGGACCACGCAGAAACCAAGGGCGATCAACGCATAGATGGCGCCACTGGTTACGCCCGCAAAAACGAATTGCAATAGGTCCTGAAAACCGGTCACCGCTTACCTCGAGATTCGATCGCCATGCATGGACACAGTTTCGCCAGATTATGTCAGTCCATCCCACAGGTCAAGCCCGGAAGGAAAGCCGTGTTGATTAGTGCTTGACACCCTATCTTTATTGCATCTTTAAACTTGGTCAGGGACAGGTCATATGGAATGTCGAATATCGAACAGGGAACCGCAGAATGTTGAAGTAAGGTATTCTGTCATTTATAATCATAATGGCAGAGCGCAGCGATTCCACACTTGGACATGGGACATTCCTTGTTCGATATTCTGCGGTTCGAAACCCATATTGTAACGTCATCCCCTTCCAGGGGATGATCCAAAGCCGGGTCCTCTGGAACCGGAAGCTTTACTTAGACTCAGGAGCAGATATGGGAAAAGATTTGGTTCTGGTGGGAGGTGGGCATGCCCATATGGTCACCCTTGCCAATTTGCATCGATTTATTCGGATGGGTCATCGCGTCACGGTGATCGGGCCTTCACCATATCACTATTACTCGGGAATGGGGCCCGGCATGTTGGCTCAAACCTATGCGCCCTCGCAGATTCGTTTCGCCACCAGCCATATCGTCCAAAAACAGGGCGGACGGTTCGTAAAAGACCTGGTCCTGCAAATCGACCCTGACGCGCAATTGGTCCACACGGCTGCAGGGGCAACCTTCCAATACGATGTGGTTTCCTTGAACACCGGCAGCCATGTGCCGGTCGAAGGAATCGAGGGTAACCGAAAAGGGGTGTACACGGTCAAACCCATCGAAGGATTGATTGCGGCCCAGCAACATCTCATCGAACTCGCCTTAAAACAGCCGGTCCAAGTGGCGGTCATCGGCGGTGGTGCGGCCGGAGTAGAAGTGGCCGGGAATGTATGGCAGCTTTTATCGGTTTACAGCCGCCAGGGCTATGCTGTCCGGCTGTTTACCCGGCAAAAATTGATGCATCGTTTCCCCGGCAAAGTCCGTGCGGCTGTGATGCGATCCCTGCAGCAACGCGGCATTCAACTTCATGAGCGCCATCAAATCAGCAGCATTGGAAACGGGCGTATCACGTTTAAAACCGGCAGAACCCATCGGGCCGATGTCACCTTTCTGGCCACCGGGGTTCAACCGTCGCCCATATTTCAGGCCTCGAACCTGCCCGTGGGACCCGATGGCGGTCTGGCGGTCAACGGCTACCTTCAATGTGTCCGTTATGACAACATCTTTGGCGGCGGAGACTGCATCCATTTTCAGGATCAACCCTTGGACAAGGTCGGTGTATATGCCGTACGCCAGAATCCGGTTTTGTACCACAACCTGTGCGCCTGCCTGTGCGGTGAAACACTCAAGCCGTTTCATCCGGGAGGGGCTTATCTGCTCATTTTCAATATGGGGGCCGGCACCGGCGTTTTCTATAAACAGGGCGTGATGCTTCAAGGCCGTGTTGCTTTTTGGATCAAAGACCTGATCGACCGGAGGTTTATGCGCCGATTTCAAGCCATCGAACGGCTGTGAAATTTATGACGATGCGTCTATTCAGAACGATCTGTCGACTTGCGCTGCTGATCCTTTTGGCCGGCCTGACAGCAGCCCGGGCCGCTGAAGAGGTGCGTCTCTTTGTGGTGGAAAAAAGTATAAACCCCCAGAATATTCTGGTGGTTTATACAAAGGCAATCCGGCAATGCCGAATTGAACCCGTCGGTACGGCAGGCCAATCACATTTGTTTGATTTCTACTGGCTGATGAACGGTACCACCCACAAACCCACACACCCTCTGATCAAGCGACATGCCCGCAAACGTTTCATTCCTGAAAAACTGTCCGCCGATCAAACCCGGTTTATCGTAAAACTGGCGGACTTGAAAGAACTGGACCACGACCTGCCCGGAGACATGGTCACCATAACCCTGATTCCCCGCCCCGGCGGGAAATGCACGGCCAGAGTCCTGCTCCCCCTAGGGCCCAGTGCGAATCACCGCACCATGCATATCCGGTCCATCTACTCCAAGGCCAGAACCTTGCTGGGAATCCCCATCGGCATCTACTACATCGAACTGAGAGGCGTGGATGCGCAAACCCGAAAGAAAATCACGGTCCGCTTTGAAAGCAAAGCGTATTTCCATGATGGACGCGAGACGCTAAAAGGAAGGTGAATTCTCCCTCACTGGTGACGGATTGCGGATGGATCTGCTGCCGTGATCAGCGGCATCCATTGGAGCTGATTATTTTCTTTTGTGACAGCAAAGAATTTCTCGTAATCGGTATGATGCATGTATTGTCGTGCGCTAATTTTTAATGGGCAAGCCGTTCTTATCCTTAAAAGATCCTATGGCAATCATGATAATATCAACCAGCGCCCAAATTCCGAGTCCACCGAGGGTCAAGAGCATCAAAATGCCGGTGCCGATTTTTCCCACGTAGAAGCGATGAATTCCCAAACCTCCCAGCAAAATGGCCAGCAACAATGTGGGCACAAATCCTTTTTCGCTTTTTTCCATGTTTTCTCCTTTCTGGAACCGTGGAATTTTTTCTGGGGTGAATCCTTAACCGATAAAATATCGGATGCTTGAATAGAAGGTCAAGGATATTTTAGCCCGGCGCCGGGAGCCTCAACTTTGGAACGGGCTATTTGGATTGTACATCGTCAGGTTTATTTACTCAAGAAGACAGCCCCACGTCAGTACTTCAATCACACATGGGAACCACAACGCGCTTGATGGCAATGCCGGCGGCATGATAGTATGGCGGCGCCGATTGGAACATAAGGGCTACCCACCGTATCATAAAATTTGCAAACGCTTCGCGGTAAAATGAGAATGAAGGGAGGGCATGATCATGAGACTCACTTTAATGATGATGGTGTTGGCGCTGTTGGGGCCGCCGCAGCGTGAAGAACGAAAACAGGTAGAAGCGGTTTTAAATACGGGAGGTCGGCCATGAACACCCCGGATTATCCTTACGTCAATCATATGAACATTCTGCATCCGTCGCTGGAGCTTATCGATATTCCGGCCCTGGTCAAGGCCTGCAGGGACAGGTGGTACAATCAGACCCTGTGTCAGGTCAACGACTCGGTGGTGCGGCTGGGCATCATTCACGGAGAATACCATTGGCATAAGCATGAAAAGGAAGATGAGTTCTTTCTTACCCTGGACGGCAAATTGATCGTGGATATTGAAGGCACCGATTCCGTCGAACTGGGTCCGCAGCAGGGCTACGTGGTTCCCAAAGGGGTGGTCCATCGCACCCGCGCGCCGAAAAAGACCGTCATCCTGATGATCGAAACCGCCGGGATCGTGCCCACCGGAGATGCTGACTGACAGGCCGCCGAAGCTACGGAGCAAACCGATGCACGGCGCATATGGCTTGGGCTCCTGCCATCACACGCCTTGAACTATCCGGAAGCCGGTGATTCAAGGTAAGCGGCCAGATCGGAAGCGAAACCGCGCATTGCGCCTCCAGACTCGCTCTTGTAGACGAGCACCTCATCATCTTTGAGCAAGGTTTGCAATCGCCCTTGCCCTTCAAAAGCCTTTTGTCTTCCGTGCGGGCCTTTTCGGTCGGCCAATGGGTGGACCCGGTCGATATGACCGACATAGGCACAGCGTATGCCCTGAATACCCCTGAGGGTTTCGATTTCCCAGAGGAGATTTTCCGACGGCTCGGAGATGTCCACCACCACGGCGTCTGCCGACGTGGCCAGTCTGCGGACGACCTGCCGCCAGAAGGCGCCCGACACCCGCAGCACGGTGAGGCGGGGTGCAAAGATGCGCTTTGCACGCCTGGCCACTTGGGCTAAAGTGGACTCGATCCGGTTCCGGTCCGTGAGCACCAGGGCCTTTGATCCTTCCGCTTTGTGCACTTCCCGCCAGGTGTTCCAGGAAAAGAGCGTTACCGACGCGGCCAGGGAAACCCATAGAAGCATGAGGGTCAGCGCCACGGACAAAACGAGGATGCCGACCACCAGCGTTCCGATAAACGCGCCGATGATGGTGGTCAACACATTGTCGCCGCGATCCCTGGAGCTGTTGACCATATTGTCGAAGATCTCCTCGACGATGCGGTCCGGTTTGTCTCCGGCGAACCAGGCAATGAGATAAAGTACCGCCACAAACAAGATGATCAAGAACACCCACCGCCCGATCTGCGCCATCCGCCGCTTGCCGCCGGACACCCCTACGGAGGCGATCTCGGCGTCATCCAGGGTGACCAGGCGCCAGCGCCGACCGAAGGCCGAACTCACGGCGAAGGTGAGGGCCTTTGAAGCGCTTTGATAACCGAAGCGTCGCAGGAAAAGAACCAGCCGCCGTTTGCCCCGCACCAGCCGCCGGCCCAAATGCAGGCAAAGGGCGGAAACCGCTCCGCAAACCATAAAGAACATCCAGCCGTCACCGCCGAAACTCGATGGAAAGGAGCCCTTGACCAGGGACAGCGAGATCAATAGGACGATGAGAAGCACCGGCGCTCCCGCGACAAGCCCTGTCAGCGTGAGCAAGGCGCCCAACAGGGAGGAAAAGGAGGAACCAAGGCGCCGCCGCAGTGGAATGGGGGTAAGGTTCTGCAACATCTTCATGGCTCGCGCTTTCTTTGGAAGACGTGTTCACGGAATTGCTTATTGTACCATATTCGGCCTTTAACTCAACCCTCCACCTTCTGACGATTAAGATAAAAAATGAAATCAGGTGTATCCTTTTGCCGGACTGATCCGTCTATGAATGTTCAATGGCCAATCTTATCTGGAGATCATACAGTACCGCACTCCTCAAGCTCCATGACAGCGATGCCTTTCTCGCCGGCAATTGAATAGTAGAGGTAGTGTCTACCATCAATATCGCTGAAGACATCTGGATCCCGCAACTGCCATACCCTGTTGTGGGCAACACCTTTTTTCGATGGCAATTGGGGACAATCAGCCCCCTCCCAGTCATATTCGGGGGCTTTCACTTCCGACACTTCTCCGCAATGCCAATGTGACCAATCCCCATTCATAATCAGTTCGCTCTTGAGGATTCGCTCTGGTGCATCACCAATTCTAGAATAGTAGACCCACAATCGGCCATTGCTGCACCTCTGCAGTCCCGCATGCCTTGAACGGGGAAGGAGTTCGGGGCCGCGCTCAAAGACCGAAAGCCCATCCTCGGAACGCAGCAGGATATTGCCGGCATAGCCATTTTTGGCAATGGCGTACCAGGCATCATTTCGTCTAAAGACCCGCATATAGTATGGGCCCAGCTCTGTCTGTCCAGCCTTGAAATGAAGGCCGTCTTTTGACTTCGCGCAAAAGCTTACCTGACCATCGCTCATCATGTTTGAGTCGATGGTGGATCCTTGTCGATATCCATGAAAGTACAAACGGATGTATCGATCCTTATCATCAATCACCGCTTCGGGGGAGGCGATGTGCCCCATCAGGCTGGGGGTATCTTTAAGATGCAGGCAACCGCCGCTATATAGATGCCATTTCCCTAATGGAGAATCCGCAAATGCCATCCGTATGTGGTCTCCTTCGTGATGGGCGAAATACATCAAATACTTGCCGGGCGCATCGTTTATCCAATCAGGGATCCGGATAACGGAGGGGCCGTTGATATTGTCGCCGAGTTCGGGATGACTTTGACAGGTAAAAACTGGCTTAGGCGATAAACTCATGCTTTTCATTTTCCTGTGTTTCGAGCCGTTGAGCGCGGTTTGCGGTATTCCCTCCAGAAGGCGGAAACGACCATTGTAATGGTAATGAGGATCAGTATCTGACAAATTGGGCGACCGAAGAAAAACTGGAAAACAGACCCTTCTGTTTCTACCAAAGTGAGTGAGCGGATGAAATTTTCTTCAATAAGGGGCCCGAGTACGATTCCCAGAATAATCGGTGCGATTTTAAAACCCGATCTGAGCAGGACAAAGCCCAACAAACCACATGCGGTCGCTACGCCGACATCAAAGACTTCACCGCGAACTGCAAAAGAACCGATGAAGGCCAGCACCAGCACACTGGGTATGATAAAGGCCGGACGGATTGTCAGAATTGCCGAATAGACCGGCGTGGCCAGGGTGCCGACAGCATAGAGGGCCACCACCGTCGGGATGAAAGCAAGCATAAAGCCATAAACGATTTCGCCGTTGTATTCGAAAAGATCCGGGCCGGGGATCAAACCATTGATGGTCAGGGCACCCAAGAGGATGGCGGCACTTGCCGACCCCGGAATACCAAAGGCCAACAGCGGCACCAGAGAACCGCCAACCATGGCGTTATTGGAAGTCTCGGAAGCCAGTATGCCCTCAGGGCTGCCTTTGCCAAATTCATCGGGGTTGCTTGACCAGCGTTTGGCCTCACCATAGGCCACAAAACTGGCGATGGAAGCTCCGGCGCCCGGTAGTATGCCAACCATCACCCCAATGAGCGAGGAACGCAGGATGAGAAAAGGGCGAACCAGGGCAAACATCACAGTCTTGATAAGCGCCCCGGGTTGCGCCTTGGTTCCGGGCGCCTCCAGTTCTGCACGTCCCAATTGATTGAACATCTGTGAAACGGCAAAAAAACCGAGCAGCATGGGGATAAGCGGCAACGGAGCCTCCATCTGGTAAATGCCGAAGGAAAAGCGCGGGTATCCGGAACCTGGATCGGCACCGATGGTTGCCAGCCACAGACCGATACAGGCCGCTATCACCCCTTTGGCAAAGTCTTTTGCAGAGAGATTGCATACGACTGCCAGACCGGCGATCGCCAGCCAGAACATCTCGGCGGAATTAAATTTCAAGGAGAGTGCAGCAAGGGGAGGCGTGAATATCAGCAGGATGACAACCCCTAAGAAACCGCCGATGCTTGATCCCAGAACCGCCATATACAAAGCTTCCCGGGCTCTGCCTTGCTGGGATAACGGGTAGCCGTCCATGGCGGTGCAGATGGCGGCCGGCGTCCCCGGCGTGTTGATCAGCACGGCAGAAATCGAGCCGCCATATTCGGCCGACATATAGATCGCACCAAGCATCACCAGGGCGCTCAAGGGATCGAGTACAAAAGTCATCGGAAGGACCAGGGCAATGGTCACCGACGCACTGATCCCGGGCATAGCGCCGCCAACGATTCCAATCATCACACCGATGACACTCAGGCCAAGGGTTTTCAGGCTGAAAAGCGCGGCTGCGGCACTAACCAAGGTGTCAAAAGGTATATCCACGTTGGAACTCCCCTGTTGGAATTATCCTGCGAAGCGCTGCTATTGCTTCGTCATCTCTTTTTTGAAGAGGTCAAATATCCACCGATTTTTAAGAATGAAATGATCCATATAAGCCACTGTTTCGGCTGCAGTGCGGAAGTCAACCGCAAGTCCGGCTTTTTCAAGATCGGCAACGAACTTCGGATCATCTTTCATCTTCAAAAAACCGGCCTGCAGATGAGCGACCACTTCGTCCGGAGTGCCTTTAGGAGCGACAATGCACCGGGTCACGTAATCGACAATGTCCAAACCCTGCTCTTTGAAAGTGGGTGCATGATCGGCCAGGCGATACCGTTTTTCACCTGCCACTGCGAGTGTTCTGAGATCTTTGGCTTTGCGCACCGTATGCATTGCGTTGGTATTGCCCACATCGATTTCACCGCCAAGCAGACCCTTGATCTGTTTCGCGCCACTGTTGTAATGGACGGGTGTCACCTGAACACCAGCTTCCTTCATGAACATGAGAAGCAGACCATGCCCGCCGGAGTAGATGCCGTTGGTGCCGACCTTCAGTTTTCCCGGATTTGCTTTCGCATAGTCGACAACGTCCTGAAGCGTCTTGAACCTGCTGTCTTTGCGAACATGAAAAGCCGATGGAATCAGAACCGGAGTGCCAAGCTGGATCAGATCGCTGCGCTTATAACTATCCGAATCCTTCGCTTTGAGAGTTGGTTGATAAATCATGTTGGGAAGCATAGCCGCTGCCAGATGGTAACCATCGGCCTTTTTTCGCAGGACACCATTGATGGCGATCAGGCCGGCGCCGCCCTTCTTGTTGGTCACCACAAATCGCTGCCCCAGATATTTGGGTGCATATTTGCCGACGATTCTTGTGAATGTATCTACGCCACCACCAGCACCCCAACCCACAACAACATTGATGGGTTTGCTCGGGTATTCGGCTGCAGCGGGCACCACACTCACAGCCGCGATCATGACGGTGGATAACAATGTGTAAATTAAAGAGGTTAACTTATTGACAGGTTTCATTTGCACCCTCCTTGTTAAAGGCGTTTGAGAAATCTCTTTATCTTCAATTGAGAAAAATTCCTTCCACCGGAAAACCGACATTGAGAATCATGGAAAACAGGAGCCAAAGCGCAATGGATATTCCCACACTGAAAACAGCAAATCTGATGATCCCCCCGGCGGTTTTTGGCTTGCCATCGAGGAGAAAGGCGATCGAGAAAAGAAAAATCGCGGCCAGAATAAAAAAATTAATCCACTTGGAAAGAACGATCAGACAAATCCATCCGGCGATGGTGGTGACAAGGGTGGACCAGGACATCTTCGAAAAGGCGGATGGCCCCCTGCCGGGCTGTTTACAGGCCTTGAAAATCAGTGCGACAGAAGCAAAGGCCATGATTGCGGAGATCAGGGCCGGCATGAGCGCCGCGCGTTGAGGAAATCCACGGCTGACTGAAAAGATGAAGACAGCGCCGAGTAAGGATACAATGCCGGCGATTAGATCAAGCGTTTTGGAAGTCATGATTTGTTTCCTGCATTTTTGCTACCCTTTCCAGGGAAACCTATTGTGTTCGTAATTAAAATGATATATTGCACAGTTTATTTGAGCAATAGCCAAATTCAGATGGGTTTATTCAATTTTGTTATGACCTGAAAAGGGGTGGACGTGAAGCTGGTTCAACTGAAAGCTTTTAACGAGGTAATGAACACCGGAACCGTCACAGAGGCATCCCGGCGGTTGAAATGCAGCCAGCCAAGGGTAAGTCGACTGATTGGAGAGTTAGAGGAGGATATCGATTTTCCGCTTTTTATCCGAGAAAAGCAGCGTCTCGTGCCTACTATAGAGGGTCAGCTCTTTTATCGGGAAATAGAGCGGATATTGCTCGGCCTCGAGGATATTGAGAGAATTGTAAAGGATATCCGCCATAACAGGGAGACCAGCCTGCGGATCCTCTGCCAGTCCCACTTTGCCCAAGGGGTGGTCCACCACGCGATTCGCGCCTTTGAAAAAAAAACGCCGGGTATTCGCTATTACCTTGAGATTCGGCCACGAAAACAACTCGCCCAGTGGCTTGGCGGCCATCAGTTTGATCTGGCCTTCTCTCCCCTGCCTGCTAAACACCCGCTGATCCGGCACGAGCCGCTTATTTCAGTCAAATTGCTGGTGGCGATGCATAACTCCCATCCTCTCAGCAAAAAAAAACAGATCACCATCGAGGAGTTCAACGAGGGGCCCGTCATCGCCCTGACCAAGGGGATGCTCATGCGGCGGCGTTTGGATAATTTTCTTCAAGAGGCTGGGCTGGAACCCAATATTCGAATCGAAACCCCCAGTGTTTTTTCAGCCTGTCAACTTGTCGGTCAAGGCCTCGGCATCACCCTTACGGACCCCTTTGTCGCCAATGTATTTATGGCTGAGGATTTTGTGGTCAAACCTTTTTCCCCGGACTATCCTATAACCTATGGGATATTGTATCACAGGCAGAATCCACCGAGGCAACTGGTGCGGCGATTTGTCGAGGTAACCAGGCGGGTCGTACAGGAGATCGGACAAAAGCAGGCGGCCTTGTGTGACTGAAAATTCTCTCACGAGGCAATTCCAAACAACAGAGCCCCTCTGACTGTTTTGGCCTCCCCATTTGAGTGGTTCTCCCCGACTCTTCAGCCATAGTTCATATCGAATATGAATAAACCTATCTGATCTTGGTTGTTGAACCAATAACCGATGCCTTGTAACCTAGGCTGAACCGGAAGGCAGATTGTGAAATATTGAGAGGAGATGGGATGCTGAACAGCAAGTTGTGGCGAGATCTTTTTTCAACCCGGGAGATGCGGCAAATATGGTCTGAATCGGCAACCATAACCACCTGGTTGGGTATTGAACAGGCATTGGCTACGGTTCAGGCGGAAATGGAACTGATCCCCAAAGCCGCCGCTGCAGCGCTTGCCAAGGTCTCTTCAGAAGAGATCAATCATGATCGAATGGTCGCAGAGACGATGCTGGCGGGCAGGCCAATTGTCGGATTTGTGAGGCAGTTGCGGGAACTGGTTGGCTCGGACCACAGCCCTTATATTCACTTCGGCACCACAACCCAGGACATCATTGATACAGCGACAATTTTGCAGATGCAGGCCGGGCTGACTCTGATTGTCCGGTCTTTGCAGAAAATCAACACAGAACTGGGATTTCTCGCTGAAAAGCACGCCGAAACCAAAATGATCGGCCGCACCAACGGGCAGCACGCCAAACCCATCACCTTCGGTATGAAGGCAAGACTATGGAATACGGAACTAAAGCGGCGACTCGAGGTGATCGATGAAGCCGCAAAACGCGGACTTCAGGTTCAGCTGGCAGGCCCGGTGGGCAACTTGGACGCTTTTGATCAAGCGACCGGACTTTCCCTGCGCAAAACCGTCGCAGAACGGCTGGGCTTGAGCAGCCAGGAACTGGCTTGGCAGAATAGGCGGGACGCTATCGGAGATATTATCCTCGCCCTTGGTCAGCTCGGTGGAAGTATCGAGAAAATTGCCCACAACATCAACCTGCTCTCCTCCTCAGAGATCGGCGAACTCTACGAATCACCGGCCAAAGGCAAAGGGGCCTCTTCCTCAATGGCCCATAAACGCAATCAACGCTGTTCAGAGTTCGGCGAAGCGCTCGGTCTCCTGACAAAAGGTCGGGCCATGCAAATAGGTACTACGGCGATTCAGGAACATGAACGCTCCGGCGGCGCCTGGCTTTCCGAATGGGTTATTGTTCCCGAGGTCTTCCTACTGTGTTCCGGCGCGCTGAAGTGGTCGCATTTACTTTTTACCAACCTCCAGGTCGATACAGCAAAAATGGCTCACAATCTGAAATCGGCCAACAAGCAAATTCGTCGACGTTTATCCCCCTAGCGAAACGAGGCACCATCATCGGACTCATTAAGTTGAGATGACCCCAACCCTCATTTTATCTTCTCCGTTCCAGTCCTCAAGTTCACCACCGCTTTACTGCTCCAAGTGGATCTCAAATACGCTATTTGTTCTATTCTCATAATGCTTTTGAATATTTTTCCATTCTTCTATGCAACGTTAGCGTCAACTTTTAATCAACCGTAAAAAGTTCTCCACCAGACGGGGATGGAATGCGGTGCCGCTCTCTTCGCGAAGTATTTTGATGATGAGTTCTTCCGGTTTGGGATCTTTGTAGGGGCGGCGGCTGCGCATGGCATCGTAGAGATCGGCCACGGCAATCATCTGGCTGACGATATTGGGGCGCCAGTTTTTGCCTAAATTGGGGTAGCCGGATGCGTTGTAGCGAATATGGTGTTCTAAAGCCGCCAAAAAGGCCAGTTTGGGTATGCCTTCCAATTTAAGAATATACAGGGCGCCATGCTCGGAATGGTTCCGCATATGCTCCCACTCCTCGTCGGTGAGCTTATCGGGTTTGTTGAGTATCTCATCGGGGACGAACATCTTGCCGGCATCGTGCAAGGAGGCGGCAACGCCGATGTCGTAAAGCTTATGGCCCGCGATCCCCAGCGATTCAGCCTGGGCCATGGTTAAAATGCACACGTTGATGGCGTGGGTAAAAGTGTACTCATCCGACGTTTTCAAAGAGGCCAGCATCTGCAGCGGGTTCACATTGAACAGCATGCCCTGCACGAACCCCTGCACGATCTCTCCAAGGCCGTGCTTGGATATCTGCTTAGTGGATTTTATCTGTTGAAACAGATCTTTGATGTCGTCCAGGGCGTGGTCGCGAAATACTTCCAGCGCGGCCAGCCTTTCCTGAACTTCAGGCGCCATCATCTCCCGTTGGGTGGCCAATTCCTTTTCATCGAGGATCTTAACCTTACCCAGCGTGATGCCGGGCGCACTGCGCACCGCTTCCCGATCGGTGGCGGCCAAATCCGAAACCAATTGGCTCAGGCCTTCGATGGAGGCATCCCGGGAAAAGGTAATGCGTTCGACGGCGCATTGCTTCAGCAGGGCGACAAATTGCGCCATCTGGGGCGGCGGCGACGTCAGCGCATGGTTGTTCAATACCACATCATCGTCTACGATTAAAAAGGTCATCTCCGGATGCTGCTTCAATACATGCTGGAGTTGCTCATGGGTCCGTTCCAAATTGCGCACCACCTGCGGATGGTCTGCTGAATACAAGCGTGTATTGGCTACGGCAGCATTGAGATAATTTACGACCTGCAGCATGTCATTTTGCATTGTCATTTGATCAAAAACCATCCAAGCCACCCGCTATGCGGGCGGTCGTTGACTCCGGCTATTTCTCTTCACGGCGTTCAGTCTTGCCGCCGGTTCTCAACAATCGCTTGCACGCGGATTGAATTTCGTTATCCTTTTGTTTGATTCCGTATCGTATCAAATCCTGAACGGCATCCCTGGGGTAACCCCCCAAGGTATCAAACACCACCCGTTTCAGGCGTTGGTTTTGTTTTCCGACGATGATCCGGCGGCGGCGGGCAAGCTTGTTCAACGTTGGCAGGACTCCGGGATCGCCGATGCGTCCCAGTACGCGAAGGGCCGCTTCCCGGTGAGCGATATCGCCGCGTTGCCTGGCAATGCTTTCCAGCAGCGGTACAACCGATGGCACCCGGTGACGGCCGGCCAGTTCCGCAGCCTCGGCAAAGTCCGCTCCGCCGGGATCGCCGAGCAACTCCCTCAAGCGCATCAGGCCCCATTTGTTGTCGAAAGAGAGCAAGGCGGCCAGGGCTTCCATGCGTACCCGCTTTTCAGGGTGATCCATCAGTGATTTCATCTGCAGGACGCTTTCACTGTCCCCCACTTTGCGTATGATCCGGATCATGTGCCGTACATAGTCCGGCCGGGGGTCTTTAAGGCGTTGCAGCGCTTCCTTGGTCGTCAACGACTTGAGGTTGCCAAGGATCTGGTTCAAAACCCCCTCTTCATTAAAACTTTCCCGGGGATCGAGCCCGTCGAAAATCTCGACGACGACCGGCTCTCCCAGTTCTGTGAAAAAAACCAGCGCGTCGGGATCGGCATCTCCTTGGTATGTGGGAACGGATTCAATGGCTTTGGCCACAAATTGCGGATCGTTGAAACGGGCCGATACCAACCCTGCAATTTCAGCGCGCTCGTTATCTTTTGAGCGTTTCTCACGCCTCACATATTCAATCACCCCAGTTAAAGATCGATAGGCGCGGTTCTCCACCAAATCATCGAGCAAATAATTCAATTGACGGGCCCAATCCCGATAGGCGGATATGTCCTGGCACTGATCCATAAGCCGGGTAATGGCTCGGCCCACATGCGCATGGATACCGGCACCTGATAAATCCGCTTCCACCTCCTCCATCAGGGTCCTGCCGGCGCTATCCTTATCGGCCTGCCGGGCATCCCGGGTCAAGTTGTCCAGCATTTCCCGGTAGTCGGAATCCACGTAGGTGTCGTATTGCTCATGGGACAGCAGCGATTCCACCTTTTCAGATGTGAGCCCGCCCGTTTCATTGCCTTCGTGCGCTTGGGATTCGGCCGGGATCGGAGCAATGGAATGTCCCATCTTTTTGATAAAAGCCACCAGTGACGGTGATATCTTTTTACCCTCCGAACCGGCTTGTCTCAGCATCTGGATGATGAGATCCGCCCCCAAACCGTCGATCAAATGGGCTGCATCCGATGCGTTTGCCACTTGTCCGTGCTGTTTAAAAGTAGTGGACAGGAATTGTTGCTTGAGATCCGAATTAAGCGCTTCGATCATTTGCCGGAAATTCTGCAGCTCATCGGTCGATGTCTTGGTATCAGGGCCGGCGGACGACATGGTAATGGCCATGGCTTTCAGGTAATGATCGATGACCTGTTGAGCATCCAACACTTTGTAGTTCAGAAGCTCGGCCAACCGGCTGGGATGGATGCGGGGATTATCGGCATCCAATTGTATTGACTTAGCCTTCATCAGGTTAGAGACAAATTGCTGCCATACGGACACTTTCAATGAATCGTCCCCGGGGGAGCGATGGATCTCATCCTCCTCCGTCAATTGCAGCTTGCTATAGTCCACAGCTTGAATTTGAATGGACGGAAGTTTTCGCTCACGGGCGACGGCGACAATCCCCCCTTTGGCCATGATTTTTTCACGATCAGCGCAAATCAATTGTAAAAAACGGACCAGTTCCTTGATCTCCAGTCCTTTTCTGATCGTTACGGTGGCAATCTCATAATGCTTCAGCACCCTGGCCAGATCCATGAGGGCGGAATTTTTAGCGTCCAATACCTGATCTCCGACAACGAAGCTCTCCTTCATGACAGCCAATGTGATACGCGACTGTGTGCCCATGATTTTCACGAGGCTTTTAAAGGCGCGGACAACGCTGCGTTTCACTTGTTCATGGGTAATGGGATAGATCCGCAGCGTACGGCGTGCGATATGAAGATTCACAATGGCTTGATTCAACAGCCCGGCGTCGTCGGAGGAGCGCACCGGATTATCGGCTTTAGGATTAGCGGGCTTCTTTTGCATCGGAAGGGCTTCCGCTGAAAGCGATGAGAATCGTTTGAACCATATGGATCTGGTCTATTTCCCGGTTGCTGCATTACTTTACCTGATTGCTGCCGACCCAACATTATTAACATACTGTCTGAATATGGGCAATAAATGTCAGCAAGCTATGGTCCAAGGGATCGAAACGCCTCTATATTATAGGACTTTCCAGTGGTGGTGATCTCCACCGCCCCGCAATTGGCCGTACACCAGATCCGGCTGCCGACAGATCTCAGACGCTTAAGGACAATCCCATGGGGAAATTTGAAACGGTTCTGCCATCCGGCGGAAATGACCGCCTCTTGGGGCCTCACCGCCCTTAAAAAGGCCATGGTGCTGGAGCTGCGGCTGCCGTGATGGGGAACGATTAAAATGGTGCTTTTCAAACCAGGCTGCCCGAGGTGCGACACCAGTTCCGTCTCGGCCTGATGCATGATGTCACCTGGGAATAAAAAAGAGACACCACCGTAACAAACACGCAATACCAATGAATTGTTGTTCAAATCACGCCACGGCTCCATGGGCTTGCGCTGCATAAAATCAGCCCTTGGGGACAGAATTTCCAACTGGACGCCGCGCCGGATCACCTTTCTGGGCATTTGGCGAAACGGTGAACGGCGAACGCCGGTTATGGTCAATAACTGCTTCCATTGCCCATACGCGCGGGTGGGCGCCGGCTCCTGATTGCTCCAGACTTCACGTACATTGAAATGCTTCAGAACGTACAGCAGACCGTTCAAGTGGTCGCTGTTGGCGTGGCTGAGCACCACCAGATCAACGGTTCGGATCTTTTTACGCCACAGCAGGGGGGCTATAATCCTGGCCCCAACGTCGAAGATTTGGTTATCGCTGAACCCGCCCCCATCCACTAAAACGGTATAACCTTTTGGTAATTCTAACAAATTTGCACTCGCCTGCCCCACATCCACAACGGTCACCTTCAAATCGCTCCGGCCGTAGCGCTGATAGATCCAGTATCCCGCATCCAGAAAACAAATGACCAGCGTCATCGCAAAGACCGTTGATCGGTATGGCCATTTTCGCCAAAACAGCACAAAGGTGAACAGGAGATAATAGAGTCCTATTTCAAGCCCGGTGGGGGTGACGCACTGAATGGACGACCAGGACCATGATGCCGTGTATTGGACCGTCATGCGTATCAGTTCCATGCCCCAGGCGGCCGTTTGCCAGCAAATAACGGAGAGTTCTGGGCTGACCGGCAACGCCAAAGCACCTGTCAGACCCGCTGGCAGGACCACCATCCCCACAAGGGGAACCACCACCATATTGGTGAACACGCCGACCACAGAGACTTGGTTGAAATAGTGGATGACCAGGGGCAATGTCCCCAATATGGCCATGGCCGAAACCCATACAAAAGCCAAAAGGCGGTGGCCCATCTTTTTGAAGAACGGGAGGTCCGCCCCCCCTTTTTTCCCTTTCCCCTCCCTTTTTTCCCCTTTCCATCGGTTGGCTCCGGCAATGATGGCCAGCACTGCGGTGAAGGAGAGTTGGAAGGAGATGCCCAGCAGAGCCGGCGGATAAACCACCAGAATGATCAAGGCCGCCAGGGCCAATGTGTTCAGCCAGTCATGACGACGCCCCACCCAGAGGCCGATTAAAAAGACCGACACCATGATCACGGCCCGTTGGGTGGACGGCGATAGCCCGGTGAGTATGCCATAACCCAGCACCGGCCCCAAACTGGCCAAAGCCGCCCCTTTTCGAACCCAGGCCAGCTTCAGCACCAATGGAATACAGGCCAGAAACCACCCGGCTGCGGCAAAAGACCATGCCGCCACCATACCGACATGCAACCCGGAGATGGCCAGTACATGCCCGACTCCGGCGCGGTTAAACGCTGTGCGAAGCTTTGGAGCGATCTGATACCGGTCGCCCAAAATAATGGCCTTGAGCAATCCTATGGTATCGGGATGATGGCTGCTTAAAACATCATCCATTCGCAGGGCCAATTGCTCGCGCAGCGTATCCTGCCGATGTGGCCGGCCCACCGATTGATCGACCGCCGCTATTTTAAGGCTTTTGGCAGAGGCATAAACCCTGGTGCGAATGCCTTTGAGCTTCATAAATCGCTCATAATCAAATCCGCCGGGGTTGACAAAACCGCGAATGGTCCTCAATCGGCCTCTAAATAATACGCTGTCGCCTGCCTGCGGGTCCGGCCACGGGCCGCGGCCGGTCACATGGACCCGACCGCAGACATCATGGCTGTGGTTCTTATCCACCAGACGACGGGCTTTTAGAACAAATTGCCAGCGGTTCCGTTTGATGATGGGGGTATCGGCCACAACCCCTTCAATTTTCCAGTACCCTTTGTCCGCAAAATGGACCACATGGCGGGCCGGCGGGTCAGTCTTCATCCAGGGCTGAATGCTGATGTAGCCGCCGCAGAAGCATAACAGCAATGGTGTCCAAATCGCCCAGTGACACCTTTTGAGGTGAATACATAACCATAGGGCGGCCATCAGCGCCAGCGCCAGCGCCAACACCCACCCCCCATCGTCTGCACGGCAGGCCCCCAGCGCAATTCCCAGGATATGGGCCACCGCAACAGGAATCAGTGGGCGATAAATGCAGGCCCGTGATGTAGAATTCAAACAGCGTTTCATGACCAGCCAAAGCGGTTTTTTATCATGCGATCTTTTTTTAATTAGGCAAATCTATCGAATGGTCTTGCTTTGGCGCCGGTTCAGGGCCGGCGCCACTCGAACATGCAAAAGGCAGGTCACGAAAAAGATTGATTTACATGCATGTTCGATACTAAAAACCTTTAGCAACATGGTATACAAATTTCAATCCATAATTTTCTTCTCCTGCCGGTCATCGTGAAGCGTCTGGTCTGCGCTTGGTTCGATATGGATGGATTTAATCAAGGGGATACGCTTGGAACTGGAAACAGCCAAACCGGAAAAAAAAGGCGGCTGCCTTAAGATTGGGCTGATTGTCCTGGGCGCGGCCTGCCTCACCTCCGTGCTGACAATCGTGTTGGCCAAAATCTTTCTCTTTCCAACAGAATTTAAGCCCGTGGAACTCAGCACGCGTGAAGAGAAGGTGCTGAATACAAAAATCGACGCCATATCGTCCAATGCACCGCAGAAAACCCGGCCTCCCCGTAAAACCGGTATAGTAAAAAGATCAGGAAAAAATCAGTCGGAAACGCTCACACCCGAACCCTATAGCGAAGCCAACGCCAGCCGCGAGATTCATCTTACCGAGCGAGAGCTGAACGGTTTGCTTGCCAAAAACACCGATCTGGCCAGAAAACTGGCCATCGATCTGTCGAATGATTTGGCCAGCGCCAAGCTCCTGGTTCCTCTGGACCCGGAGTTCCCTTTTTTGGGAGGAAAGACCTTGAAAGTGACGGCCGGTATGGAACTGCGCTATGCCGCTCAAAGGCCGGTGGTAATTCTGAGAGGCGTCAGCATATGGGGTGTACCCATTCCCAACGCCTGGCTGGGGGGTATCAAAAATATTGATTTGGTTCGTGAGTTTGGCATGAGCCATGGCTTCTGGCATGCATTTGCGGCCGGTGTGGAAGATATCCGCATTGAAGAAGGGCAATTGACCGTCAAGCTTAAACCCTGACAACCTTTCTCAGCTGCAGTCCACTTTCTTTCGGTGCAAATAGAGATTGACCAACAACACCGGCGTTCCGTCTGCGGTGACGCGTTGCTCCATATCGGCCGGGCGAAATCCCAACTTATGATACAGTTGATAAGCGGCCTGGTTGTGACTGAAACAAGAGACGCGAACAAAGCGCACACAATAGTGTTCAAAGGCTTGGCGCACCATGAGTTTCACCAGCCGGGTGGCCATACCCTCGCGCCGGTGCCCCGGATGCACCATCAGATTACCGATGGCACAAAATCCTTTCTCTTTGACCTTGATGAAGTTGGCATACCCCACCACCAAACCGTCCTGAAGCAATACGGTGGGTGAAAACCGCTGGCGGGCGCATTCCAAAAGCACGTTTGGCGTCAATGGAAAATCGGCTTTGGGAAAAGCAAAAAAGAGCTCTTCGGCCGATTGGGAAAACGTACAAATAATGTCGGCATCTTTCTCTTCCAAAGGGCGATGGGTAAAGGTCATTGTTTGATACTCCCGCGAGATACTGAGAAATAGATCCCTGTTGCACATAGCCCGGCGCTGATAACGAAACAGGTTCGAACGCTTTTTAAAAGCAGATCATAGAGTTCCGGCACGATCACTCTTGACCCTACAAAAAGGGCCAGCACCATGGCCGCAATGGCCATGGAGGTCATCTGCCCCATCAATCGCATGGTGGCCACCGCGCCGGAAGCAATACCATAATATTTCCGATCCACGCTGCCCATGATGGCGCTCATGTTGGGTGAGGAAAAAAGAGCGAAACCGAACCCCAACAGGATCAAATTCCCCACAATGATCGGTCCGAGTGTCCAACATGACGAAAACACCCAGGCCGAGCGCGGTCAGGGACATGCCGGTGGTGGCCAGCAACCGTGGTTGAATCCGCTCCGACAGCTTTCCGGCTATCGGTGAAAACAGCGCCTGAACGGAGGGCTGGACCATGAGCACCAACCCGGTGGTTTGAGGGGGAAACCCCTTGAGGTATTGCAAATAAAGGCTCAGCAGAAAAGTGATGGCGAAGGTGGCTGAATAGTTGATCAGGGCCGCCAGGCTGGAAAATGCAAAGACGCGATTGGACCGAAACAGGGTGACCTCGAAAACCGGAAAAGCCGTACGCAGTTCCTGTTTGACAAATCCGATCAGCATCACCAAACCGGCGGCGAGTAAAAATACGCCGCTGAGGGCGGGCAAGCGAGTGGCGCCAAAGACTAAAAAGAATAAGGCCAAGGCGTACAGCGTGCTGCCGGCCCAGTCAAATGGCTCTCCACGGGCATCGGCCCACTCTTCTTTGAGGGATCGGAGGGTCACCGCCACGCAAATGCCGCCGAGGGGAAGCATCATCCCAAAAACGCTGCGCCAGCCCAAATGCTGAGTCAGCAATCCCCCCAAAAAAGGCCCTGCGGAAAATCCCAGGTACACCGCCGCCACATAAATACCGATGGCCCGCCCCCTGCGCTGGGGTGGGAAAACCGATATCAAAATGGCCATTCCAGTGGTGACGAACATGGCCGCCCCCAATCCTTGGGCCACTCGCATGATCAGCAGCCACGCCAATGTGGGGACAAAGACCGTCAACGTACTAGCGGCTGTGGAAATCATCAGTCCCCAGCAAAAAATTCGTTTGCGACCATGAATATCCGCCAAGCGGCCCATGGGCACCAGAAAGACGGCAACGGCCAGCAAGTAGGCATTGGCGATCCAACTCAATCCAACGGCATCCACACTTAAGTCCCGCTGAATGGCCGGCAGGGCCACGTGAACCGCCGACAGCATCAAAGGCCCGACAAAGGAGGTCAGTGTGGTCACAAAAAGGGCCGACCGCTCCTGGCTGGTATGGCATAGTTTTGCAGGAAAGCGCAGCATCAATTCCACCAAAATGCCTAAGCCCCGATGATGGTCACCTCAATGCTTCGGCGCCGGCCGCGGTTGTCATGGTTAACGGCCACCACTTGTTGCCAGGTACCCAACCGCAGACGGCCGTCTCTGACCGGCAGGGCGATGGATGGGCCCATCATGGCAGCCTGCACATGGCTGTGACCATTGCCGTCGTGCCAGGCCAATTCGTGGGCATAGGTGATATCAGGCGGTGCCATGCGGTTCATGGCCTGTTTGAGATCTTCCACGACGCCGGGCTCAAATTCGATGGTGGTCAATGAACCGGTGGACCCCACCATGGTCGCATGCATGCTTCCATTGCGAACGCCCGATTTTTCAAGACAATGCAGCAGTAAGGGGGTGATATCGCGAATATCCGGCCCCACTTCCAGTGATACATCCACCGTCTCGCAATGCATCTTCATATTATTCAAAATACACCTCCTACTTAAGCCCTATATTGTAGTTCCACAACCCCGGCCGGTGCTTGATCTTCACGGCCTTGGGAACCGGTTCATCCAAATGGACAAACATGCGAAATCCGGCCTTTTTCAACTGCTCCTGCGCTGCTCTCAAATCCACAGGCCAATTGGGATAGATCCAGTAAAGCTGATTGTCCCGGCGCGCCCAACCCTGCTCGCCTTTAGGGCTGACAAACGGTTGGTCGATTTTCAAATCGTCGGCCAAAACCCTTGATACACAGAAAGGCCAGAATCCCGAGACCACAATCCCCACCGGCAACACACTTTTGCCGGCCAGTGTCTCAAGGTCGGTCTTTCCCAATTCGGGGCTGACAATCACGCCCTGACCTCCCAACATTTTAAATCCCCTGATGGCAAGGGGATTTGCAATATTGCAAAAAGGGCCGGCCCAAAGATTGAGCCCATCGCTGTGCCGGAAAAGTGCCATCTGCCAGGGTGCATTCAAAACAAAGCGTCGCGCCCCCATCTGGATCAGCTGGGTCACATGTTGCTGCCACCGGGCTTCATATTCCGGCCATATGACCGGCGGCAGCCACCACCAGGTGTGCTTGGCATCATCCTTCTTCAAATGATGAAGCTGATCAAATTTCACCCACAGCCCCAAGCTTGTTTTACGCATCCGCTGACCTGGATTGCGCCGCACATGCATTAACCAGACATGTGGTTTTTTGGGGCTTGGGGGTGGCAGACGCAAGGCAAACCCGGACTTTTGTTCAACGGCTTTTTTAAAGCCGGCCAAATGGGCTTCAAGCTGATCGATTTGGGCCTGAATGGCTGTTTCCCGCCGGTCGATCAGGAAAACCGGGGACCCATTGGCCGGGCGGCGGCCCCGATACAGCTTGAAATAGAATTTTCCCTTTTTGGGAACAACCTTGGTCAAATCGACGGTCTGGTGCCAGGCATCGTCTTCATAACCGATGCGCAGCTTATCCTTGGCCAGCAGTTCCATGCGGGGCACAATATATGGTTTTTGGTGGCCGCCCTGCACCACCCCCACCATCAAGCCGGAACCCGAGGGGGCTTTGGTATCGATCGGATTCTGGGGACGCTGGGGCAAAAAATGGTAATGGGTTCCCTGCCTTCCAAGGGCACGTTCCAACAACTGCACAGCCGACTTTTTAATCTGGGCATCGTGGCCTTCATCCCGCAGCATCTTGTAAGCCGTCACCGTATAATAAACGTAATGCGGACCTTTCTTGCGGCCCTCAATTTTCCACGCCCTGATTTGGGGCACACCGGCCAGCACCTTCACCAGCACGTCCAAGCTCAGATCCTGACAACCGAAATACCGGTTTTTACGCTTTCCCTGCGCATAATGCCGGCGACAGGGTTGCACACATCGTCCCCTGAGCCCGCTCTTGCCGCCCAGATAGCTGCTCCAGTAGCAGCGTCCCGACACGCCGTAACACAAGGCGCCGTGAATGAATATTTCCAAAGACAAATCGGCGGGGCACGCCGCTGCCATCAGTTTAATCTCTTCAATGCTCAACTCCCGGGGCAAAACCACCCGCTGAACCCCGAATGTCTTGGGCAGGCGTTTTAACATCCGGGTCATGGTGACGTTGGCCAGCGTTGAAAAATGAATTTCGCCTTTAAACCCCACCTGCTTGGCGATTTGCGCAACAGCCAAATCCTGGGCAATGATCGCATTTGGATTTACATGGCGTTGAATCAAATCCAATTGTGCGGCAAAAGGCTGCAACTCGTCCGGTTTGAGCATTGTATTCAAGGTCAGATAGAGCTTGGTGTTCTCCCGCCGGGCCAAATCAGCCATTGCGGCGAGTTCCTCAATGGTAAAATTCTGGGCCGCCATGCGGGCGGAAAAGGCTTTCATACCACAATAGACGGCATCCGCACCCGCCGCCAACGCGGCCAGAAAGGCATCTTTATTGCCGGCCGGTGCTAATATTTCAGGCTTTGGGCCGATGAAGTCACCGACTTTACGTCTTAGGATTTGGTTCATGGTAAATGGTTTCTGGTTTGTGGTTTCTGGTTGCATCAGGCCCCTCTTCTAACCCCGGCAATGTCAACCGTCAAGCCATAGATCGCTATCCAACACCTTTACCTTGCCGAATTCGTATTGCTTGTTATATTGTCGGTTGCTCGATTGTTTATGGTAATCTCAAGTTCATGATAGTCAACAATTGTAAATATTTCAGCAAAAGCATCAAAAATGCCGCCACGTACGATGAACCAGAAACCAGAAACCACAAACCAGAAACCGATATCGGTATTTGAAAGGATAACTCATGAAATTAGCCATCAGCGGTAAAGGCGGCGTGGGTAAAACCACCTTTTCCTCTCTTTTGATTCGAACCTTGAATGATATGGGTAAAAAAGTTCTGGCCATTGACGCCGATCCCGATGCCAATTTGGCGGCCGCCCTGGGTATCCCCGATGCAGACAAAGTAATCCCCATCGCCGACATGAAAGACATGATCCTCGAGCGTACGGGTGCTCAACCCGGATCCATCGGTGGCTTTTTTAAACTCAATCCCAAAGTGGACGACCTGCCGGACGCGGTGTCCGTTAAAAAGGACCAGATCAAATTAATGCGCCTGGGCAGTGTAAAAAAAGGCGGAGGCGGCTGCCTCTGCCCGGAGAGCACCCTGCTGAAAGCTTTGGTCATGCACATTGTTCTGGCCAGAGACGAGGTGGTGGTCATGGACATGGAGGCCGGCATCGAACATCTTGGCCGTGCCACCGCATCTGCTGTCGACAAGCTCATTGTGGTGGTGGAACCGGGTCGCCGCAGCATCGACACCGCTGAGCACATCCGGAAGCTGGCTTCTGAAATCAACCTCAACCAGATTTTCATTGTCGGCAACAAGGTGCGCGGCAGCAAAGATGAAGCGTTTCTAAAAGAGCATCTGGCGGATTTCGATATTCTGGGATTTTTGCCCTATACCGAAGATCTCATCGAAGCCGATCTCAACGGCGAGTCACCCTACGATGTGGAATCGCCGGCCAAAGCGCGGGTAAAGGAGATGATCGCCAGCCTTTGACGATCTCAGACGCAACTCATGAAATTTGAGCCTGTATGACCAACGTTCGCCGACATTGGAGTCGCTCCAGACATTCCCAACGCAAACCGTTCAAGCCTAAATTGCGCCGGGCAGCCCTGAAACCCGGGGCGGACGCCCGACTGAAAAAGGTGTTCGCACGGATCGGCACGCCCGATCCAGTGCCGTTCACACCCGACCCTTTCCAACTCAAGGCCCTTGAAACCATTGAATATTCTGATTGCCTGGTCACCGCCCCCACCGGATCCGGTAAAACGTGGATCGCCATACAGGCCATTGAGAAGACCTTCAAACAGGGCGGACGGGCATGGTATGCGTCTCCGCTAAAAGCGCTGACCAACGCCAAGCTGCTGGAATTCGGAAAGCATTTCGGGGCATCCAATGTCGGCATTTTGACCGGAGATCGCAAGGAGAACCCAAACGCGCCGATCATTGTCGGAACCACGGAAATCCTGCGCAATCAACTTTATGATGCCATGCACAGAGGTGAAGTGATCGCAACGGATTTTGTGGTGCTGGACGAGGCCCATTTTCTTGGAGATGCGGATCGGGGGGTGGTTTGGGAGGAGGTCATGATCTATCTTCCCCAGCGCATCCCCTTGTTGATGCTCTCGGCCACCGTCGGCAATGCCCATGAAATCGCCGATTGGCTCATCTCCATTCGTGAAAGAGCCTGCCGGGTTGTTCAGGCCGGGAAAAGGCCGGTGCCCCTTTATCCCCTGTTCCTGCATCCCTCAGGCACCCTCTATCCCCTGTTGGTCAAAAAGGGGGCTCAAAAAAAAAGCCGGCTTGACAAAAAGGTGATCCGCTTTCTCGATACACGCCGGCAGCAATCTTTGGCTCCGCCGGGCAAACTGCCGCCTTTTGGCGAGATACTGAAGATTCTGCGAAAATATCGTTTATTGCCGGCCATCTTTTTTCTCAAATCGCGATCCGATTGCGACCGCGCACTTCAACTTTGCCTGGAAAATCAGATTTCCGACCCCCGGCGATCACTTCGGTTGAGCCATCGTATTCAAGCGTTGGTGGCCGAGCAAAAGCACATTCAGAGACATCGTCAGCGATGGATGCTGGAAAAACT
Source organism: Desulfobacteraceae bacterium (assembly GCA_050124755.1). Taxonomy (GTDB): domain Bacteria; phylum Desulfobacterota; class Desulfobacteria; order Desulfobacterales; family Desulfosarcinaceae; genus JARRKU01. Next base: position 17,844 of record JASFER010000006.1, on the reverse strand, counting down.
GGCGGTGGGGTCTCATCACAGCGGACAGCTGCCGGCGTGGAAACTGGTATTGGAGACCCTCATGAGCGAAGGGTTGCTGGATGCCATTTTCGCCACGTCCACGGTGGCGGCCGGCGTAGACTTTCCTGCACGCACGGTGGCTTTTTTGAATTCCGACCGTTTCAACGGACGCGAATTTCTTCCCCTGGACGCCACTGAATTGCAGCAAATGACCGGCAGAGCCGGACGACGCGGCAAAGACAAGGTAGGATTTGCCATGGTGGTACCCGGAAAGTATATGAACATGCGCCAGGTGGCGAAATTGTTCACTGCACCCGCAGAGCCGGTTCACAGCCAGATTCGCATCAACTTCTCAATGGCCCTCAATTTACTGCTTTCCCACGACCCCGAAGAGGTCGAGGATCTTTTGCACAAGTCGCTGGCCGCCTTTCAGCAACAAGGGGCCCGGATAGGAGGCGCGGGTGCCGCTCATCGGCATTTGTGGGAAGATTTCAAGCGTCACTTGGCTTTCCTTCAGGATACCGGATATGTGGACCCCCAATACCGGCTGACCGATGACGGGCTGTGGGCCTCGCACCTGCGTATCGACCAGCCGCTGCTGGTGGCCGAAGGCTTGCGGCTGGAACTTTTCCCACAAGAACATCCGGCTTTGTTGGCCGCCGTCATGGCCGGCTTTGTCAACGAGAAGGAGACCGACGAACACCTGGACAGGAAACGACTTCCCAAGCCGCTGACCAAAACCGTCCAAAAAGTTTCCCGGGGCCTGAAAGGTTTTTCCAAATACATGCAGGTGTGCGGATTTGAAACACGCCCCCTTTTCTACCGCCCGGCCCTGCATATGTGGGCCTGGGCATCCGGCCGCACATGGCAGGAAGTGATTCAAAAAGGCGGCATCGCCGAAGGCGACATGGCCATGCTGGTGCTTCGAACCGCCGACCACCTGCGTCACCTCAAGGCCCTTCACGATGTCTTCGCCCCCATGGCCGCCACAGCCAAGCAGGCCATAGATCTCATTTTGCGCGATCCGGTGATGCCGGAGAGGTCATCGATACAAAGCAACGACTCACCTGCCAATAGCGGTCTTCAGGTTGGAGGTCCGGATGGATAAAAATGCCTGGCTATCGGGAAAATGATATCACTGTGGAGCAAAATCCGGCACGCCAATTCCAAGAAAAGGAAAATATACTCTTTTATTGTGACAATTTCACAAATAATTTTCAATATAAGTGACATACCTCACACTTTTTCCCCCTTTGATGTAATATATAAACAGACGGAAAAGCGATACTGTTTACTATCCAATCAAGCAAGTCGGATATTTTATAATCAGGCTATGGCCAATGGGTTGTTGAGCGCTGGTGCAATGCGGTTGTTTGCTTTTTGCATAAAAAGCCTAGGCAGTGATGTTGGATCTTTGGATGTGGGCTATTGTTGACATACCAAGCGGACTCTGAAATATTTTATCCGTATATGATGAAAAAGGGCTTATTTCTATCAAGTTCCATCTTACCTCAATCATTTTTAGTTCACAGGTAGTATTTCAGGGGTTGCATTGAACGGAGTACAACACTCCTCTATGGTATTGGGGTGTTATTGGCCAATCTTTTCCCGAGGCTTTAAATGGCACAAAAGGGGAACCCGATGTTCAATCGCACATCAGTTGCGTGGTGCTGTATATGCCTGGGTATGGGACTTATCGGTATCTTTGGCGGTTTGCTGCCGGTGCTGTCGGATGCGGAAGAAAATCTCGGTCTGCACTGGCTATACCAGGTGCGCGGTCCTGAAAAACCACCAGCCGATGTGGTGGTTGTGGCCATCGACCGTGAATCGGCCAAAGCATTCAAGCTCCCGGCAGTGGCGCACAAATGGCCGCGGATATTGCATGCCCGTTTGTTGGATCGATTGACCGCCGAGGGAGCGGCGGTGGTGGCATTTGATCTTATCTTTCATGAGCCCAAACAAACCTCCCATGACCAGGCCTTTGCAGCGGCCATACGCCGGGCCGGCAATGTCATTTTAACCCAACCCATCGACCGGCAAACCCTACCCCTTAACGGTCTCGACGGTTCTCCGGTTGCCCGGGTGAATATCGAAAAAACGGTGTCCGCAATCCCTTTGTTTGCCGATGAAGTATTGGTGCAAGCGCCATTTCCACTGCCCAAAATGCCGGTCAAGTTGAATCAATACTGGCGTTTCAGACCCGGGGCCGGAGATTTGCCCTCCCTGCCCGTAGTGGTCATGCACGCCTTTGCCACGGATGCTTTTGATACCTTCATCGGCCTGTTGAAAAAGGTTGATCCATCGGCTGCAGCGACACTGCCGGCCTTTGAAGATGAAAAACACACCGCCCGACAGATCATCCAAACCATCCGGCCCATATATCAACGCTTTAAAATCGATCCCACCCTGGTTGGCCGAATGATGAGGCATCTGGAGCATGACCCCCGCAATCAATCGGAACCGCAGTCCATTGGTTTGGTCAAAGCATACATCAGCATATATGGCTCCGGCAAAAGCCAATACTTAAATCTTTACGGCCCTCCCGGAACCATCGAAACCATATCCTACCATTTGCTTTTGGACCCGGGTTACAAAGGCACCGCGCACCGTCCAGGCACGCTGCCGACTTTGAAGGGCAAGGCTGTTTTTGTGGGGCAGACCGAAAGCGACTGGTTTAAGGTCAATGATGGTTTTTACACGGCTTTCACCGGAGAATCGGGCGTTGACATCAGCGGTGTAGAGATCGCCGCCACCGCCTTTGCCAATCTGTTGGAAGACAAGGCCGTCTATCCTTTGGGCCCCAAGGCCCATTGCGCCGTTCTGCTTTTTTGGGGCATTTTGGTGGCCTTGATCAGCCTCCGTTTTTCCACTTCGATTTCCGCAGCAGGCATTTTACTCCTCAACGGCATGTACATCGGTATGGCCTGCCTCCAATTCAAATCCGGCGGTGTCTGGTATCCGCTGGTGGTCCCCTTGCTGGTGCAAACGCCGGCGGCATTTATCTCCGGGTTGGTGTGGAAATACAGCAAGGCAAATGCCGAACGCAGCAATATCCGCAAAGCCTTTGGCCATTACCTGCCCCAGGAGGTTGTCAATCAACTGGCTGCCAACGTCAAAGAACTGAACGGCGGGGGCAAGGTCCTTTACAGCATCTGCCTCTTGACCGATGCCGAGAGCTACACACCCCTTTCCGAAAGCCTGGATCCGGAGAACCTGACCCATTTAATGAATACCTATTATGGGGCCATTTTCAAACCCATCAAGGCAAACAAAGGACAGGTGTTGCAGGTCGTCGGCGATTCGGTATTGGCCATCTGGTCGGCGCCTCAACCAGATAATGATTTGAAATCAGCAGCTTGCAGGTCGGCCATCGGCATTTCAAAAGCCGTGCGGCAGTTCAATGAAACGCCGGGCCACCACCCCCTGCCCACCCGCATCGGGCTGCACGCCGGTGAGATCCTGCTGGGCAATATCGGCGCCATGGATCATTTCGAATACCGGCCGGTGGGCGATATCGTCAACACGGCCTCACGGTTGGAGGGTTTAAACAAGTATTTGGGGACCCGTATGTTGGCCTCGGAAGAGATCATCATCCCCGGCAACGCTTGTCCGACGCGTCCGGTGGGACAATTTGTGTTCAAGGGCAAATCCAAGCCGGTGCGGGTTTACGAAATCCTCCCCGAAAATGGGCTGTCATCGGAGCTCCAGACCGTCATGTATCGATTGTTTGCATCCGGACTGCGGGCCTTCGGGCATCGATGCTGGGATGAGGCCGATCAGTATTTTCGTCAAGCGCTGCAGATAAACCCAAAGGACGGACCGTCTCAGTTCTATCTACGGCTGTGCCGGCAATATCGAAATACGCCTCCGGAGTACGACTGGGATGGCGCGATACGATTAGATCATAAATAATATTTGGCCCGGCGTCGACCCAAAATGGCGCTGCAAGCATGAGGGGGATAAATGGTATACCGTTGGACGCTCATCGGTGTTGCGACGTTGCTGCTGGTGGTTGGATTTCAAGGGGAGCGGAACGAGGCCTTTGCACAAAGGCCTGACAAGGGCTGGATTTGCAAGGTCATCTCCGTTCAGGGACGGGTGCTGGTCAAACGTCATGGCAAGGCCGGCTGGCAGGCGGTCGGCTTGAACGATACCCTGTCTGCCGGGGATCAGATCCGGGTGGAGGCCAACAGCCGCGCCGGCATTGTATTAAGCAATGATGCCGTGCTGCGCCTGGATCAAAACACCACGCTGGTCCTTACCGAGATCGAGAAGGAAACCACCTTTATTTTTAAGCTGCTCAGAGGCGCCGCCAATTTTTTCAGCCGCCGGGCACGCAGCCTTAAAATTTTCACCCCCTTTGTCAACGGGGTGGTGGAAGGGACGGAATTTTACGTCCGGGTGGATGCTGACCAAACCCGCATCGACTTGTTTGAAGGCCGCATTCTGGTCCAAAATCCACATGGCGAGCTTCATTTGGTCAAAGGCCAGGGAGCCGTGGCTTTGGCCGGCAGCGCCCCTCGGCGACGTCTGCTGGTCCAACCCCGGGACAGCGTCCAGTGGGCGCTCTATTATCCACCCGTGCTGGTTTTCGGGCAGGATGAAGTGCCGGATGAACTTAAAGAACCGTTGAAATTGTACAACCAGGGCCAAACACTGGAAGCCGTTCAATATATGGAGCAGGTAGAAGAGAGTGCCAAGGATGCCAAGTTTTTCGCATTTCGGGCCGCCTTGCTGCTCCACCTGGGACGTATATCCCAGGCCGGGGATGACATCCGGCGAGCGCTGGCTACTGATCCCGACCATGGTGAAGCCCTGGCCCTGCAGGCCGTCATCGCAGTGGTGCAAAACCGAAAGGCTGAAGCCCTGAAAACGGCCCAACGGGCCGTGCAGGTCAAACCCCGGTCAGCGGCCGCCCAAATGGCCCTTTCCTATGCCCGTCAAGCCGGATTCGATCTAACCGGTGCCTTGAAAGCCGCCCAAGCTGCTGTAAAATATGCTCCTGAAAACGGTACGGCCTGGGCCCGCCTGGCCGAATTGCGGCTCTCCGCCGGCAAGCTGGATCAAGGGATTCAGGCCGCCCGAAAAGCCGCCCAACTCAATCCCAATGTCGCTCACGCCCACACCATGTTGGGTTTTGCCTACTTGACCCAAATCAAGACCGAAAAAGCCCGGGAGGCGTTTGAGAAAGCCATCGCTTTGGATTCCGCCGCCCCCCTGCCGCGTTTGGGTCTGGGTCTGGCTAAAATCCGCGACGGCGATCTGGAAAAGGGACGGTCGGAGATCGAGATCGCCGCCGGTCTGGACCCGGTCAACGCTCTGATCCGCAGCTACCTGGGCAAAGCCTATTTCGACGAAAAACGCGGCCCCCTGGATGAAACGCAGTTTGAAATCGCCAAGATCCTTGACCCCAATGATCCCACCCCCTGGTTCTACGACGCCATTCGCAAGCAGAGCCTCAACCGGCCGGTGGAAGCGCTCCAAGACCTGCAAAAATCCATTGAACTGAACGACAACCGGGCCGTCTATCGATCACGCTTGATGCTCGATGAGGATCAAGCCGCACGTGGGGTCAGCCTTGCGCGTATATACGATGATCTCGGCTTCAAGCACCGCGCCCTGGTAGAGAGCACCAAGTCCTTGAGCATCGATCCGACCAATCACTCCGCTCACCGCTTTCTATCTGACACGTACGTGCAGCTGCCACAACACCAGATAGCCCAGGTCAGCGAACGCCTGCAAGCCCAGTTGCTGCAGCCGGTCAATGTCAATCCCGTACAACCAAGTCTCTCTCTCAAACGCTTGAATGTGGTTTCCAGTGTCGGGCCTGGCGAAGCCGCTTTTAACGAGTTCACCCCATTGTTCGAGCGAAACAAGCTGCAACTGACCCTTGCCGGCATAGGCGGCAGCAACAATACATACGGCGACGAGGCGGTATTGTCCGGCCTCGCCGACCGATTCTCATATAGCCTGGGCCAGTTTCACTATCAGACAGATGGTTTTCGGGAAAATAGCGACATCGAGCATGACATCTACAATGCATTCACCCAAATCGCTATAACGAACAAGATCAACATACAGTTCGAATATCGTCGTCGCGATACCACCCAGGGAGATCTCCGGCTTTTTCTGGACCCGGATTCTATTGATACGATACAACGCAGAGATCTGGAACACGATATTTGGCGCACGGGATTGCACCTATCGCCCTCGCCCGGCAGTGATGTTATCGCATCCCTCATTTACAGCGACCGCAGGGAAGGGTTGTTTAAAGAAGATCCAGATGTGCGGGTTACTGATGTCACCGACGATAGATGTGGTTACAATGCCGAAGCCCAATATCTGTTCCATGAGAATTGGTTCAACTTAATATTGGGTGGCGGGGTCTATCGGTTCGATGTTGACTATGAAAGAACGATCAATGTTGAACCAGTCACGGTGCCGCTACCACCTCCGTTGCCACCCGCAACAATACCGGGATGGACTGAAATTGATGTAGAAGATTATGAAATCAATGGCGAAAACCTGTACCTTTACATGAATATCAGATTTCCGGCGCGTCTCGTCTGGACGCTGGGTCTAGGCTACGAAACTTACGAGCGTACTGAATCTTCCTCTGACGTCAACCGGGTGAACCCAAAGCTCGGCCTGCAATGGGATATCACCGACAAGCTTCGCTTCAGGACGGTATTCGCTGAAAACATCAAACGCCTATTGGCTGCGGACCAAACCATCGAACCGACCCAGATCGCCGGTTTCAACCAATTCTTCGATGATAAAAACGGAACGTTATCAAAGCTTTCCGGGGCCGCCATCGATGCCACGCTTACGGACAGGCTATATGCGGGTCTTGAAATATCACGCCGCGATATTACCGACGGTTACAATAGAGAGGAAGAGCACTATCGTGGATACCTTGCCTGGACGCCGCATACCAACTGGTCTTTCAATGCCGAATATCGATTTGAACGGGATATTTTAGACCTGGAGTTTGATTTGGAGACAACTTCGGTGCCGCTCTCGATCCGCTATTTCGGCTCTAAGGGCTTATATGGCAAGCTCGGCTCAACATTTGTGTGGCAAGAGGAGAAAACTGTGTTTGACGACAAACTGAGTGATGACTTTGTGGTGGTTGATGCTGCGGTCGGCTACCGTTTGCCCAAACGCCTGGGTATCATAAGCGTGGAGATTGGCAACCTATTGGACCAAGAGTTCCGCTTCCGGGACGCGGTTTTTAAAACATCCGATAAGTTTAATGTCGTTCAACCTTTCTTGCCGGAACGGACAATTTTGGCCAGAGTCATACTGAACTTTTAGCTTAAAATAGCCGGATAGCAATATGAAGTTGATGCAAAACGCACACACATTGTTTTTCGATATGGCTGTCTGACAAAATGTGCCGAACGGGCAGCATGGATGCTGTCACTGTATAAACCAAAAATATATGGGCTTAACAACACTTGGAATAAGGAGAGAAGCAATGAGTACGATTAAAGAGTGGATTCCTGTAGGAGCGTTTTTTCTTGGCATAGGCCTTGGTGCAGGCTTATATGCTGTATATGACACCACAACGGGAGCTATCTGGACATGTTCCTGTGACGACACTCAAGGAGATGCAAATTGGTCTTCTAATTGCCCGCAAGAGGTGATCGATCTATATGGAAACAGGTGCCCCCATGAATAATTCAATGATAGGGTGGGTTGTTAAATTTTACACCTGTGTTTGCATGTGAAACAGGAAGCATCGATCTTCCTGCGCCCGTACAGAGGAAGTGTTATCACACCAGGTCATTTGCACCTATCCCTACCGTATGCAGGCGAACGACAACAGCCCACCCTATCAAGCCACTCTGAAATTATGACGGCAATGACATCCTGTGCCGGCATTCGTTTTTAACATGCCCTGATTTTCTTGAATTGATGCCAAAACCGGTATTGTGATGTTGATCACAGTCAAAATGGCACATCAGGCATAAAATCTACTTCAGCATTACACATCCATAGAAGTGGTTTCAAAACCTTCAATCGGGCCCAAAATCAAGGCGGGCTGCAGATTTAAAGATGATTTAAACCTGCAGTCCAACACAGAGTTTGGGTTCGAGGGGAGGTTTTGAAATCACTTCTAAGAACATCTTGCTAACCGAAACGTTTTTCGACTTCAAATCAAAGAGGAGGTATTTGCTATGGCTTTTCCATTTATTGGCAAGAAATTCACATTTACCCAGCCGGATGGGACCCAATTTGAAGTTCGTGGTTGGGGCGACCAGCATTACGCTGTCTTTGAAACGCTGGATGGCTATACGATAACCAGGAATCCCCAAACCGGCTTCTATGAGATCGCCCAAGTCTCCAGTGACGGTACCATGCTGGAACCGGCACCGGTTCCACAGGGCAGCCTGGACGGTTCCCGCGCCCCGGTGCAACCCAGGCTGCGCATCAGCCGGGAAGCCGCTCGTGCCTTAGGCATGGCCGGCGCCATGCGGATGGGCGGTCGGCGCTGTGATCAGCGGCGCGAACAATATCGAAATCTGGCCAGAGCGGCGCGCACCCTGGGAAGCCCCTTGATGGCCCCGCCGCAACGGCAGACCGTGGGAGATTTTGTGGGATTGTGTCTCCTGATCGACTTCCAAGACGTACCCGGAATTATTCCAAGAGAAGAAGTTGATAACTTTTGTAACCAGCAAGGATATGCCGGCTTTGGGAACAACGGATCGGTATTTGATTACTACTTCGACAACTCAAACGGCCGCTGCCGTTATACGAATATCGTCGCCGATTACTACCGGGCGCAGCATCCCAAATCACATTATGCGGATCCCGGCATTCCCCAAGGGGTCCGCGCCCGGCAGCTGATTGTCGAAGCGCTGACCCACCTGCAGAACAACGGTTTCGACTTTTCGGCGCTGACGGTCGACGACCAGGGCTTTGTCTATGCCATGAACGTCTACTATGCCGGTGAAGTGGTCAATAACTGGGCAGAGGGGCTGTGGCCGCACGCCTGGCATCTGGGAACCCCCTTTTCCCTGAAACCGGGAATGTCCGCCTTCGATTATCAGTTTACGGACATGAGCCACCAGCTCACCCTGGGTACTTTTTGTCACGAAAACGGACATATGCTGTGCGACTATCCGGACTTGTACGATTATGGCAGTGAATCGGGCGGCGTCGGCGCCTATTGCCTCATGTGCGCCGGCGGCAACATCGATGAAAAGAATCCGACCCAGATCTCCGCTTATTTGAAACGGATGTCCGGATGGGCGCGCAGTGTCGCCCAGATTCAGCACAACCAGCAGGTCTCCCTTGCCGCAGCGGAAAATCAGTTTGCCATGCTGACCAAGACCGGCGGCGAGTATTTTATCATCGAAAACCGTTTGAAAAGCGGCAGGGATGCGTCCCTGCCCGATGAAGGCCTGGCCATCTGGCACGTGGACGAGGATGGCAGCAACAATAATGAGCAAATGACACCCACCCAACACTACGAGCTCTCCCTTGAACAGGCCGATGGAGATTTTCGGCTCGAGTCCAGCCCATACCACTATGGCGACACTTCAGATCTCTATGGCGGAACAAACCAGCGATTTGCCGATGACACGACTCCCAACAGCAAATGGTGGGACGGCAGTGCCTCCAATTTGGAGATCTTTGATATCTCGGCACCGGATGCGACCATCAGCTTCAGGGCTAAACGCTCTAAGGAAGACGGAGTCCACAAAGTTCGAGGGGAATCATCACCGAACCTGACCATCCCCGACAACCGGGCCGATGGCATTACCGACACCATCATCATTGACCAGGAAGGGACCATCGTCAGCACCAACGTCACCTTGGACATATCCCATACCTACCGGGGCGACCTGCGGGTGACCCTTCTCACACCTTGGGCAGAAGCCATTGTCCTTCACGAACGCCACCAGGGCGGCAGCGCCGATAACATCCAACGCACCCTCGACGAAACCGAAGTACCGGCCCTGGCCGACCTGAGCGGTCATAACTGCCGCGGTGAATGGCGGCTGTTGATACAGGATCTGGCTTCCGCCGATATTGGCGTACTCAATCAATGGGCAATGGAGTTCACGGTCCTTCAAGCGCCGACAGGACTGGTAGTACTCGAGGAGATGCCCGGCGATCACATTCCGGACAATGCGCTTCAGGGAATCCAACGCGTACTTACCGCCGATGCCTCCGGCGTTGTTGACAGCGTGGAAGTCTCAGTGAATATATCCCACACCTGGATCTCAGATCTGCGAATCAGCCTCCAGTCACCGGCTGGAACGCAGATCGTTCTCCACAACCGGAGCGGCGGCAGTGCGGATGACGTGGCCACAACTTACACCACCGCTACATCCCCTGCGTTGGAGGAGCTTTCGGGGCAACCGATCAGCGGGCCATGGCGTCTTGTGGTGTCGGATCACGCCGACCGGGATCTCGGCAAGCTGAATAGCTGGCGCCTGGTGATTCGGCGGGCATCCTGATGCTCCAAAGTAAACCCCACAGTTGCATAAAAAAGATGGCAAAAAACTTAAAAGTCTTATGAGCATTGAATAAACAGGGTATTAGGAACCCGTCTGAGGAATAAACCGGAAGTGCACTTAAGGATCAGGTCTATTGTATGCCATTTTTTTTACCCTACGGGAAAGCCGGAGGACTCTCCCGCCCTTGGCGGGACGTTGGCAAGAGTTCGCAGTAGACGATTACGGCTTCACTCTTGCCGCCTTGACTCTGGAGCCCTCCGACTTTTGCAACAATGGGGTAAAGCATCCGGGTCCAGAGGACCCGGCTTTGTCAAATGGGGTCCAAGCTTAAGCGGGCGGGGATAATCCCCATAAGCGCTTAATTGAGAATAATGATAAGCCAATCTCCATGCAGGATATGAGATTTTATACCCGGCCGGCACGGAGGCCGGCCCTACGTTAATCACTCCGGTCCCTGGCGTTTTGAGGGTTCCCGGGTAGGGTCTGGCTCTGTCCCGACCGGTTCAGAAGGGGGTATTCGCGAAACCTGAAACATCTGCTAAATATCCTTATTTGAGCACTGATGGGCACGGACAATGAGTATGCACCCATGGATGCGCCTTGAAAACGAATCCAAATCCGGCGCAATATCGGGACATTTATTCCTGCCGATAGCCTAAGCTTGACCGCATGCCGCAGGCCATTTATAACCCACTCTGGATGAAAAACAAGGGAAGGTCACGGTATGGAAAACAAAGGTTCGAAAGGTCTGGCGCGTCTGATCAATGCTACCGTTTATTCCTTAAAAGGGCTCGGAGCGGCCTGGCGAAATGAGGCCGCTTTTCGCCAAGAGTCGGTGATTGTGTTGGTTTTGCTTCCGGCGGCTTTCTGGGTTGGCACCACCATGATCCAGCGAGGTTTGTTGATTTTTTCACTCCTGGTGGTTCTCATGGTTGAATTGCTCAACTCGGCCATCGAAACCGCCATCGACCGCATCGGGCGGGAACGCCATGAGCTGTCGGGCCGATCCAAAGACTTGGGATCGGCGGCGGTGATGGTCAGCTTAATCGCCGCCGGGGTTGTTTGGGGTCTTTTATTATGGGAGAGATGGCAAATGTAGTCCGCCTTCGGCTGGGATAAAGTTTATGGTTCATGGTTTAAAGTTCATGGTTTAAGGTTCATGGTTCAAAGTTGATGAAGTCGTAAAAAGTCCAAATGTAGCTCTGGTCGTCATTCCGGCGAAGGCCGGAATCCAGTATTATCAGGCAGTTCTGGACTCCGGCCTTCGCCGGAGTGACGTGCTGAGAGACTTTTTACGAATTCATCAAAGTTGAGGATTGGAATCGATTTAAGCAAACGCGGTTATCTTAAAAGATTAAGCAAGCAACGTTTATCCCTACCGGTCGGGACAGAGCCCGACCCTACCCGGGAACCCTCAAAACGCCAGGGATCGGAGTGATTAGCGTAGGGCCGGCCTCTGCGCCGGCCTGGCATAAAATCCGATACCTGCAACTTGGGCTTTATGGATAACCGGGCAAGCAAAAAACAAGTGAACACATCCCAAATAGGTATCACTAGGGCATTATGTTATGGTTTAAGCTCTTTTAAATGCACAGAATACATTAACTTTAACCTTTACACTTTAAACTTTAAACTGGCGCAGCGCCCAATTATTGGTGCGCCAAGTAGACCTCTTTGTACTTCAGGATGCGTTTCACTGCAGCTTTATTCTTTGGATAAAAATCGTCTTTTTCGTGCAAAATACGGATATGATTCAGTGCGTTCTCAATTTTCGGGCCGGGATGACAGATCAACAAAACGTCAACGCTTGCGACCAGGCACTGTTCAACAATTGCAGGTATGTCGTAATGTTTGGCAATCGCTCCCATATCGAGATCGTCGGTTAAAACAAGTCCGTCAAATCCCATTTTCCGGCGCAGGAGGTCGTATGCGATGGTCGGTGACAAACTGGCCGGCCAGTGGGGGTCGATGGATCGATAGCGAATATGGGAAAGCATCATACCGGCAACGCCTGTATTAACGGCGGATTGAAACGGCTTCAAGTCTCTATCCGTAAGGTCTTGGATGCCCGTTTCCAGATCGGGAAGCTCAAGGTGTGAATCCAATACGGTTCGTCCGATGCCCGGAAAGTGTTTGGCTACCGCTATAACGCGGTTCTTCTGAAAAAGATCGATGATGATGTTTCCCATCTCGGCCACATGCCCTGGATCACATCCAAAGGACCTGTCGGTCATGACACTTTCGCCTTGCTCCGGCAATACATCCAGCACCGGTGCCATATTCATATTCACACCGATTTGGTTCAATTCTTTGGCTGTGGTCATTGCAAAATCAATGGCCTCTTCATTGGTTTTGATATGGGGATTACCTGGAAATTGCGTAAAAGGCGGCTTGAGTCTGGCCACCACCCCGCCTTCCTGATCAATGCCGATAAAAAGTGGTGGCTCACCGCACTGCCGTGCATATGCTTGTGCGTTGCCGCACAAATCTTGGATCTGGTCGGGCGAATCCAGATTACGAGCGAAAAGGATGAGCCCACCCACTTTAATGGTATCAATAAAATATTTGAGGTTATCATCCATAACCGTGCCGTCAAAACCCACCATGAGTCTTTGCCCGGCGACCTGGTCTTTGGTTAGATGTTGATCCAATACCATGATTTTCCTCGTATATCAGTCAATTTGAGTGGCAAATTCCGGCGGCGCTTATGACGGCGGCCTTTTTCGGCGACGCAACTGATATTTTCGCACCGCCTTCCGGTGTTCCTCTATGGTTTCGGAGAAGTGGTGCGTGTTGTCCTTTTTGGATACAAAAAAGAGATAGTTGGTTTGAGCCGGGTAAAGTGCGGCTTCAATGGCCGCTCTGCCCGGGTTGGCGATGGGTCCGGGCGGTAAACCGCGTATTGTGTAAGTATTGTAAGGGGTGGGCGTTCTTAAATGCTTGCGTTTAATATTTCCATCGAAATTCGGTATGCCGTAAATCACCGTTGGGTCACTTTCCAGGCGCATTCTTTTTTTAAGCCGGTTGTGGAATACCGATGCAATGATCGGGCGTTCGGATGGAGCGCCCGTCTCTTTCTCAATAATAGAGGCCAGCGTGACAATTTCGTGCACCGTTCGTTGCAGTTCATCGGCACGCTGTTTCCATTGCTCGGAAAATTGCTCTTTAAATCGTCCCACCATTTTGCTGATGATCGTTTTAGCTGCAACCCCTTTAGGGAAATAATAAGTGTCGGGAAAAAGGTAGCCTTCAAGTGTTTGGGCTTCGATGCCCAGCGTGGCGACGTAATCCGGGTCTGTAGCCACAGCGACAAATTCATCGGTTCGACCCAGACCGGCGCCTGAAACCTCTGCGGCGATTTGTTTAAGGGTATATCCTTCCGGAATGGTTAGTCGATGCAGATAAACCTTGCCATCAACCAGAACATTCAGGACCTGGTTTGGCGTCATGGCTGCGGACAAAGGGAATTCGCCGGCCTTCAGCCGTTTGTCATCTCCCCTGACCAAAGCCAGCAACTTGAAATCCGAGGTGTTTACGATGATTCCTTTTTGTTCGAGTTTTGCCGCAAGCGCGTTGAATTTTTCCCCGGGAAGAACAGCGATGATCTCCTGCTCATCATTGGTACCTGCCGGCCGATGGGAAAACTGATAGAGCTCGACACCACGCCAGACAATGAAGACCATGGCGAGCAGAATGCATCCGATTGTTAGCTTTGCTAACCCCTTCACCTTTTCCATAATTGACTCGAACATAGGATGAATGTCGGCGGATTGTCAATATATGCAATTCAAATGCTGATCATCGAAATTATCATCCATATTTTTTTGCATCCATTAAATAACAGAATATTATCTTTGATTTAGCGGTATTTATCCTTGACAATTGAATTTTTTTTCGACGATAAAGAATAGGATGAACTTAGCTTCTTGTACTGAATCTGTGGTGATACCAATACCCAAAGCAAATGGGGCCGCATTTAGGTATAAGCCCACTGGTGGACGCCAGCGGACAGCGGCCGATGCTTTTTAGAAGCGGCTTCTGCCGAGGGTGTTGCCGTTAAACTGATCGTCAACTCACCTGAAAGCCTGCGAACATGTCTGAGTTGCCCCAAATTTACAACAGCCGTATTCTCAAATCCTATTTTGAGTATTTAAATGAGCGGTATCCGGAAATAGATGTTGAATCAATACTTACCTATGCAGGGGTGACCAAATACGAATTATATGATCCCGGCCATTGGTTTGATCAGCGACAAGTTGATCGATTTCACAATATGTCTGAGAAGCTTACCGGCAATTCTAATATCTCACGCGAAGTCGGGCGATACGCGGTCATATCTGATTCCTCGGGACCAGTGAAACAGCATGCATTGGGGTTATTGAAGGTTTCTTCGATTTATCTGCTTTTAGCCAAATTATATCCCATGATGAGTCGCGGGGCAAAAGTCACCAGCCGTAAACTATCATCCAACAAAGTCGAAATCGATGTTAAGCCTGGAGAGAATGTAGAAGAAAAGCCCTATCAGTGCGACAACAGACTGGGATTTTTCGAATCGCTGGCCACATTGCATACCAACAAGTTCGCAACCATCGAACACCTTCGATGTGTGCACAGGGGATATGACCGATGCAGCTATGTAGCCTCATGGGAGGAGCTATCTCATCCCAAATGGAAACGCCTTTTTTTGTCGGCATTGGGGATAGAAACCGTGCTCCTGATGATTGCGGCTGTTTACTGGCCTGCATACATCCCGTTGGTCATCTTTTTTGCGGGGGGCATGGGGCTTCTGGCCATTTACCTGAGGGCCCAAATCCTTGAAAAGCGGGAGCTGACCCGCGTTATCCAGAACCAGGGTAACGCTGCCGAGGATCACATTCAAGAGATTGATTACCGCTACCGAGGTGCCCTTCTGATGCAAAAGATCGGCCAAGCGACCTCATCTATCCTTGACATGAACCAGCTGGCCCGCATTATCGTCCAAAACATTAAGGATTATCTTGATTTTGACCGGGGCCTTATGATGCTGGTAGACAAAGACCGTAAGCGTCTGGTCTACGCTGCAGGATTTGGATTTGACGATAGCATCGCCGATTTGCTGGATAATATGCAGTTCAGATTGGATAATCCTCAAGCCAAAGGCGTTTTCATAAAAGTTTTCAAGGAGAAACTCCCTGTCCTCGTCGATGATATTGAGGCATTGCGAACTTCGTTTTCTCTGAAAAGCCGACGACTTCTCGATCGGATTGGTTCAAAGTCACTGATTTGTCTTCCTATAGTCCACGAAGATGTCTCAATGGGTATTTTGGCTGTGGACAATATTGTAACCAAGCGACCGCTCACCAAGAGTGACATGAATCTATTAATGGGGGTGGCTTATCAGACTGCGCTCAGCTTATTTAGCGCAAAGGCCTTTAAGGAACTCCAGAGCAGCGAAGAACGTTATCGCAGCCTTTATGAGAATGCTCCCACCGCATACATATCCATTCGCAGGGAAGACGCAGTGATTGTCAATTGCAATGCCGCCGCCATTCGTCTTTTCGGATATGAACGCAAACGTCTCATCGGCTCCTCATTATTGAGTCATATTGCACAAAACAAGGAGAGCCGCCTGCGCTCACAATGGATGCATGAGCTGCTTAAAAACGGCCAATCCTTCCACAATGAATCTATCGAGTTAATCGATTGCGCAGGAAGAGCTCTTTGGGCCAATGTCTCCCTTGAACCCTTTGTGGATAGCACAGGACGTGTTGTTGAAGGGCGCTGTATTCTAGTGGATATGACCAAACAGAAGTATTTGGAAGAAAAATTGCAGCAGGCCCAAAGAATGGAAACCATTGGTACGCTAGCCGGTGGTGTTGCCCATGATTTAAGTAATATTTTAGCCGCCATCGTTAGCTATCCGGACTTATTGCTGATGGATATACCGCCGGACAGTCCCCTGTACGATCCGTTATTGAAAATAAAAAGTGCCGGTAATCGGGCCGCGGCAATTGTTCAGGATTTGTTGACTTTGTCCAGGCGAGGTGTCCCCATTGCTGAGGTGGTGGATCTCAATGATACAGTGAAGCACTTTATCGATAGCCCCGAATATGACGATTTGCTGGCGCGCCATCCCGGGATTGAAGTTGTCGCGGAATTGGATGCCGATCCAGTGCCCGTTAAGGGTTCCCCGGTTCATTTGACAAAAACGCTGATGAATGTCGTGTTCAATGCGGCCGAAGCGATTATTGACAACGGTACCATTCACATTCGAACGGGAAAAGAGCGAATTGAGCCGGGAGACTTGCGTCTTAAGGGTGAGCCGGGAGAGTATGCCGTTTTAACGGTGGTGGATAATGGCCATGGCATTGCCTCCGCTGATCTGAAAAGGGTATTTGAGCCTTTTTTTACCAAGAAGGTGATGGGCCGAAGTGGAACAGGACTTGGAATGGCCATTGTATGGGCGGCCGTAGAGGATCATAAGGGGTTTATCGATATCGATAGCCAGGTCGGACAGGGCACATCCGTTCACCTCTTTTTTCCAGCGACTTTGGAAAAAAGAACCTATCCGCGACCCATTGGCGAGCCGTTGCAATTGGCCGGCAAAGGGGAAGAGGTTATGATTGTTGATGATGACGTAGAGCATCGTGAAATCGCTATGCGGATGCTAACCCGTCTTGGGTACAAAACCACCGCCGTTACAAGTGGTGAGGACGCTGTTGCCAAATTCGAGGCGCGCTGCCGGCCGAATGTCATTTTTCTTGATATGATGCTGGGCTCCGGCCTTGACGGACTGGAAACATATAGGCAGATTTTAAAGATTCAACCAGACCAAAAAGCCATCATTGTTAGTGGGCATTCTGAATCACAGCGTGTTAAAAAGGCGCGGCAGTTGGGGGCGGGGGCTTTTATTAAGAAGCCTTACAGTTTATTAGATATCGGCGCGGCAGTCCGCTACGAAATAGATAAAAACGCCTAAGGGCGCCAGATCCCGCGTTGTCAGGGGGTCGCAGTAGGTTGACTACGGCTTCTCCCCTGCCGCCTTGACTCTGGCCCCCTTAGGCGTTTTTATCGTAATGGCCTAAGGGCGCCAGATCCCGCGTTGTCAGGGGGTCGCAGTAGGTTGACTACGGCTTCTCCCCTGCCGCCTTGACTCTGGCGCCCTTAGGCGTTTTTATCGGAATGGCCTAAGGGCGCCAGATCCCGCGTTGCCAGGGGGTCGCAGTAGGTTGACTACGGCTTCTCCCCTGCCGCCTTGACTCTGGCACCCTTAGGCGTTTTTATCGTAATGGCCTAAGGGCGCCAGATCCCGCGTTGCCAGGGGGTCGCAGTAGGTTGACTACGAATATCCCTATGTCGACAGGGTTTTTACCAGTTGGCCGATATAGAACCG